>NZ_VIKT02000019.1:16930-57448 GCF_009371975.2 Microcella pacifica | reverse complement strand
GTCCGCCGAGCGTCCGCCGTCGGTGCGCGCCGCGCCGTCACGACCGCCGCTGGTGCGACCGGAGCCGCCCCGACGCGAGCTGCCGCGCTGGCCGCCGCGGCTCGCACCGCCGCCGTCACCGTCGCGACCGGCGCGCTTGCGCTGAGCGTTGGCGCCCTGCGAGCGGCCGCCGCCCTGCACGGGCGGGCGCAGCACGGAGGGGAGGTCGGCGAAGGCGACGGGAGCCGCGACCTCGCCCGTGAGGCGTGTGACGGCCTCGGAGCTCGCGGTGACCTGCTGTGGCTGCACCTGGATGGCGGCCTTGCGCAGCAGCATCGCGGTGTCGCGGCGCTGCTCGGGCAGCACGAGGGTGACGACGTCGCCCGCCGCGCCCGCACGAGCGGTGCGGCCGGAGCGGTGCAGGTACGCCTTGTGCTCCATGGGCGGGTCGACGTGGATGACGAGCTCGATGTCGTCGACGTGCACACCGCGCGCGGCGACGTCGGTGGCGACGAGCACGCGCACGCTGCCGTCGCCGAAGGCGGCGAGGTTGCGGTCACGCGCCGGCTGCGAGAGGTTGCCGTGCAGGTCGACGGCGGGGATGCCGTCGGCCGTGAGCTGCTTGGCGAGCTTCTTCGCCTGGTGCTTGGTGCGCATGAAGAGGATCCGGCGGCCCGAGCCCGAGGCGAGGGTCGAGACGAGGCGCTTCTTCTCCTCGACGCCGCTGACCTCGAACACGTGGTGGGTCATGTCGGCGACGGGCGAGTTGGCTTCGTCGACCGAGTGGGTCGCGGGGTTGTGGAGGAACTGCTTCACGAGCTTGTCCACGCCGTTGTCGAGCGTCGCGCTGAACAGCAGGCGCTGACCGTCGGTCGGGGTCGCCTTCATGATGCGCGTGACGCCGGGCAGGAAGCCGAGATCGGCCATGTGGTCGGCCTCGTCGAGCACGGTGATCTCGACCGCGTCGAGGGTCACGAAGCGCTGCTTCATGAGGTCTTCGAGGCGGCCGGGGCACGCGACGATGATGTCGACGCCCGCGTTCAGGGCCTGCACCTGGCGGTGCTGCGAGATGCCGCCGAAGATCGTCGTCGTCGTGAGGCCGTAGGCCTTCGCGAGCGGCTCGAGCACGGCGTTGATCTGGGTGGCGAGCTCGCGCGTCGGCGCGAGCACCATGCCGAGCGGTGCGCCCTTGCGGCGCGGGCCGCCCGCGAGGCGCGTGCCGAGGCGCGCGACCATGGGGATCGAGAAGGCGAGGGTCTTGCCCGAGCCGGTCTTGCCGCGGCCGAGCACGTCGCGCCCGGCGAGGGTGTCGGGCAGGGTGTCGACCTGAATGGGGAAGGCCTCGGTCTTGCCCTGTGCTTCGAGCACCTCGACGAGGGGGTAGGGCACGCCGAGCGTGCGGAAGGTGGTGGTCATGGGTTGGTGCCTTTCGGTCTTCCACCCCTCCCAGATCTGGCGCGAATGGGCGCTTGCAGGGAGCAACAGTCACACTTCGTGCCAGATCTGACGGTGATCCGTCAGACGGCACGAAGAGCTCGTGTTCGTGCTGGGCACGAGGGTGATGGTTGGCGACGGCGGCGATGGCCGCAATCAGTTCGCCGTGAGAAAGTATCGATTCGCTGCGCGCGAGTCAGTGCGCGATGTGCGAGAAGAGGAAGCGTTCTACGACGCTGGGAGCCCATCGATGGGCTGTCCAATGCTTCAACCGTAGCAGGTCGCCCTCAGGATGAGTCCAGGAAGGCGTCAGAGCGTGAGGCGGCCGTCGCCGTAGCGTTCACCGACGGGGATCTCGACCTCGACGACATTGCCCGCCGGAGCGAGCGGGCAGGCCCACGCCTCGTCGTAGGCGCACGAGGGGTTGAAGGCGAAGTTGAGGTCGAGCACGAGAGACCACGCTGCGCGACCGCCGCCGAGGTCGGCGCCCTTGACGGTGTCGAGCAGATAGCGCCCGCCCCCGTAGGTGCCGCCGGGCACGCGCGAGAGAGCATCGCGCACGGGAACGAAGATGCCGCCGCCGTACGACGCGAGCCGCCAGACGTCGAGCGAGCCGACGCCGGGCACCTCGACGAGCCCGAGCCGCTCGAACGGCACGACCCCGTCGGTGCCGGTCTCGACACTGATCCGATCAGGTTCGGTGCGCAGCGGTTCGGCATCCTGCACTACGCACTCGAACCGCCACGCGGGGTCGTAGGGCTTCACACGCAGGCCGGTGAACGCCCCGCGATCGGCGGGCAGCAGGGGAGAGGCGGGGTGGTGGGCGAAGAGCTCATCGCGCGTGCGGCGCCAATGGTCGTGCGCGGCGGGCAGGTCGGTCGCCGTCCGCAGCTCGGCATAGAGCGCGGCAATGCGGCGACGCCAGTCGGCGACGGCCAGGGCGCTCACGACTCGGTCGGGGTTGGCGCCGGTGGGCGCGGATGCTGCGCTCACGACCTGCCGCCCGCCGAGGTCGCCGGTCCGAACTGCACCGCCCACCCGGGCGCGAGCCGCCGCAGCTGCTGCGCCCGCAGCTGCCAGAAGACCCAGAACCCGAACCAGACGACGGGCGTCAGCACGCCAGCGCCGACGTCGAGGGCGTCACGAAACCGTGTGCGTGAATCCGGCGCGGCGGGGTCGGGGCTGATCGCCATGCGGTGGTGCCAGAGCGAGACGATGCTCATCGCGCCCGTCAGCGGCCCACCCTCGTCGTGCACGATGCGGGTCCCGTCGGCCCGGGTCTCGTCGCGCAGCGCGATGAGCTGGGTTCCCATCGGCAGCAGCCCGAGCATGCGCAGCCGCACGCGGTGCTCGGTGTCGGCCCAGCGGTCGGGAAACCCGTCCGCCTCGAGCGACTGCGCCGTGGTGATCGGGCCCGAGACCGCCTGGAAGACCGCGGGCGAGTGCACGGCCTCCCACGCCGCGTCGGGCGGGCAGTCGAGCAGCAGATTCAGTCGCACACGCATGGGCCCAGTGTGCGGCACCTCGCTACGATCGACCTGTGACCACCGCACTCGACGCCGCCCCCGAGGCCCAGGAGCGCTACCAGGTTCGCCTCGACCTCGGTCTCGACGGCGCTCGCCGCATCGGCGAGTCTGCGCACCTGCTCGTCTGGTGCGATGGGCTCGTGGGCGAGGCGTGCCCCGTGGATGCTCTGCCTCCCCGCCTCGAGATCATCGACGCCACTCTGGGCTCCGTCGGCGACATCGCCCAGCGCCTGCTCGCGCTGCAGGCCGAGCGCGGCGAGCGCACGATGGTCGCCGTCGTCGCGGCCGGGTCGCCCGTCGAGGCGCCGGAGGGTCTCGCGGTCGAGGACCTCCTCCTCGCCGGCGCCGTCGTCGAGGCGCTCGGCGCCGTCGGCATCGACGCGACGAGCCCAGAGGCGGCTGCCGCCTCCGCCGCCTTCGCGGGGTTGCGCGGAGCCGTCGGCCACATGCTCAGTGCGTCGGTGAGCGGTCGAGCGCTCGCGAGCGAGGCCGGGCCAGAGGCTGTCGCGGCCGCACGGGAGCGCCTCGAGAGCGGTGAGCTGCGCATCCTGCGGGAATTCAGCCCGCCCGCCTAGCGTTTCAGCGCTGGGAGCGTTGCGGATCCCCGCAGCGTGATCCGACATCTGGGAGGACACCATGAAGGCACACATCAATGGCACCGTGATCGCCGAGGCGTCGCAGGACGAGCTTCTCAAGATCGAGGGCAACTGGTACTTCCCGCCGTCGAGCGTCAAGAGCGAGTTCCTCGAGAAGAGCCCCACCCCGTACCACTGCCCGTGGAAGGGCGACACGCAGTACTTCACGGTCGTCGTCGACGGGGAGAAGTACCAGGACCGCGCGTGGAGCTACCCCACGCCCATGCCGACGGCGTTCGAGCGCGTGGGCGCCGACTTCAGCGGCTACGTCGCCTTCTGGAAGGACGTGCAGGTCAGCGAGTGATCGCGCGCCACTGAATGAGGTGGGCGCGGTCGAACCCGCGCCCGCATCGGCCGCACGCCAGATCGCGCGTGGGCCGGCGGAAGCGCACGAACTCATGCCCGGCCGGGCAGTGCCCGCGCCAGCGAGCGCGATCCTCCGCGATCGGCTGGTCGTGGGTGCGACCGCCGACGTAGCCGAGCTCGGCGGCGATGCGCTTCCACTCGGGACCGTGACCCGCCTTGGGCCCGGCGAGGGCGTGCGCCACCTCGTGCAGGAGGGTCTGGTGCACGACGTCGTCCTCGGCCCTCTCGGCGAGGTGGCGCGATACGGTGATGCGCTTCTTCGCGAAGTCGCACAGCCCCGCCCGCCGCGCCGCGCGGTCGAAGGCGAAGCTCCAGGAACCGTCGAGGTGCAGGCGTATGAGGGCCTCGGCCCACACGCGCACTCGCTCCAACTCGCTCACGCCCTCGATGGTAGGCGGCGCGCCCGACGCTCGAGACCCGCGACGCCCACGGCCCCGACGCTGTGGACTCAGTCGTCGCGGGGGAGGAGCGGCACCGAGTAGAGGTGGTCGTCACCAGTGCGGGGCGAGCCGCGCCCGTCAGTGTTGTTGGTGAGGAACCAGAGGGATCCGTCGGGCCCGGCCAGAGCATCCCGCAAACGTCCGTACTCGCCGACGTAGACGGCCGTGCTCTCGCTCGGGTCGCCGAGATCGACGAGCCACAGACGCTGCCCCCGGAGGGAGGCGAGCACGAGGGTCTCGCCGACGATGCCGAGGCCGCTCGGGCTCGCCTCGCTCGTCGACCACTGCTGCACGGGGTCGACGAAGCCCGATCCGCCGCCCTCTCCCTCGACCTCCGGCCAGCCGTAGTTCGCTCCCGGCTCGATGCGGTTGAGCTCGTCCCAGGTGTTCTGCCCGAACTCGGCGGCCCACAGCTGACCGCTCGCGTCGAAGGCGAGGCCCTGCGGGTTGCGGTGCCCGAGCGAGTAGACGTACGAGCCCGGCGTCGGGTTGTCGTCGGGCACCGCCCCGTCGGGGGTGAGGCGCAGAATCTTGCCGGCGAGCGAGTCGGCGTCTTGCGCGAGGCCGGGCTGACTCGCGTCGCCCGTCGTCGCGTAGAGCATCCCGTCTGGGCCGAAGGCGAGGCGGCCGCCGTTGTGGGTGCGCGATCTCGGGATGCCCGTGAGCACGTCCTCGCTCGCTCCGAGCTCGTAGCCCCCGGGCTCGCCGAGCAGCTCGAACCGCACGATGCGGTTGTCGGAGCCGCTCGTGAAGTAGGTATAGAGGTACGGCGTGCCTGTGTCGTGCGCGGCGAGGCCGAGCAGCCCGCCCTCACCGCCGGGCACGACGCCCGGCACCGTGCCGACGACGCGCACGTCGCCGCTCGGGGTGTGCTCGAGCACCCGCGCGGTGTCGCGCTCGCTCACGAGAGTCGACCCCACGGGCAGCGGCACGACCGACCATGGCGCGGAGAGGCCGGAGATCACCGAGTCGGGCTCTCCCGCGGGGCGCAGCGGGCCGCGCTCGTCGGTGAGGCCGCCCCCAGTGCCGCTGCTCCCAGGGCCGCCGAACTCGCCGGTCGGGGTCGGCACGGGCTGGCCGCTCGGCACGGGCAGGAACTCTGGGCCGGCCGGAGCGCAGCCCGTAAGGACGAGAAGAGTCGCCGCCAGGATCGCGGTCGGTGTCGAGCGCCGTCCCATGCGCGTCCTCCCCATTCTCCGGTATCCCCAGACTGGAGGGCGTGGCTGGGCGCTCGGTGTGTGACGTCTGCGCAGCCGTGTACGCTCGCGACGACACCTGAGGGGAGGTCACGATGACCCTGTACCACCGTCTGGGCGGCGCTGCCGCCGTCGAGCAGCTCGTCGACGAGCTCTCCCGGCGCCTGCTCGACGACCCCCGGCTCGGGCCGGCCTTCGCCGAGCTCAACCTCGACGTGCTCCAGCAGCATCGCGCGGCCTACCTCACGGTCATCCTCGACGGCCCCGAGGAATATGAGGGCCGCAGCATGCGGGAGGCCCACCAGCCGCTCGGCCTGACCGCGGACGACATGGACGCCTTCCTCGTCGTCCTGCGCGGAGTGCTCGACGATGCGGCCGTCGACGGCCCCGATGCGAGCGCGGTCGTGCGCGCGATCGAGCGACTGCGACCCGCGATCGTCGCGGCCGACCCGCCTCGCTCCTGACTGCTCAGCTCCTTCCGCCGTGCCTAGCGCCGGGTGGTGAACAGACCACTCGAGGGCGCGGGAGAGGCGACGGCGGTGGCGTCGGTCGTGATCGGTGCTCCGGCGACCCAGGCGGTCAGATCCTTCCCGCTCGTGACCGTGGCGGGATGCGGGCCGCGCGCCATGAGGCGGGGCATCCAGTCGAGCGGCAGCGAGTCGGCACCCGCCGCCATGACGACGTTGCCGAACCGGCGGCTCTTGAGCACTCCCGTCTCGGCGAGAATCGCGACATCGGCGAAGACGTACTGCAGCGTGGCGGCCTGGCTGCGGGCGAAGGCGAGGCCGGGGCCGTCGGCGATGTTGACGGCGACGATGCCCCCGGGGGCCAGGAAGGCGCGCAGCTCCTCGTAGAACTCGACACTCGTGACGTGGGCGGGAATGCGCGCACCGCTGAACACGTCGACCACGACGATGTCGACCGCGCCGCGCAGAGCGGTCGGCAGCCGCGCGAGCGTCGCTCGAGCATCCCCGTAGCGCAGCCGGATGCCCGACTGCCGGGGAAGGGGCAGGTGCTCGCGCACGAAGCCCACGAGCTCCTCGTCGAGCTCGATGACCTGCTGGCGAGAACCGGGGCGCGTGGCGTGGATGTAGCGGGGCAGGGTGAGCGCACCCGCCCCGAGATGCACGGCGGTGAGCGGCTCGCCGGGGTCTCCCCACTCGTCGATGACGTGGCCGATGCGCTGCACGTACTCGAAGAACAGGCGGCTCGGGTCGTCGAGGTCGACGTGCGACTGCGGCGTGCCGTCCACGACGAGCTGGTAGCTGCCGGCGTCCCAGCGGTCCAGCTCGATGCGCGCGAGAAGGCCGCTCGGCAGGCGCATCTCGACTGCCCCCGTATCGCGCGCGCTCATCATGCTCGCAAGCGTGGCACATCCCCGTTCCGCTCGCCCAGCGAGGGAATCTGAGGAATCCTCCAGCGCTTATAGCGCAGCGCCCGCGTCTGGTCAAGGAACGGGACTGGACACAGTGGGCAGGGGGCACCTAGTATTGAGGTTTGCGCTCACCGTGTCTTTCAGCCGTCATATGGCGGATGGCTGAGGTGCCCCGAGTATAGCGGCGGGGCGGATCTCATTCTTCGCAGATCCCCACGAATCGTGGCGCGTTCACTCGACCGAAAATCATCTGTCATCGCCCGACAGGACTTGGGGCCTCTTCGAGGGGCCCACGGAGGTTAGATCCTTGGCTGCTGCGCGCACTGCACGCTCGAACAACTCTCCCAAGAACGGCCGCACCGCCTCGCGGCTGTCATTCGCCAAGGTCAGCGACACGCTGACCGTTCCCGATCTGCTGGCACTGCAGACCGAGAGCTTCGACTGGCTCGTCGGCTCCGACGCCTGGAAGGCCCGCCTCGCCGAGGCCGAGGCCGCCGGTCGCACCGATGTGCCCGCCCGCAGCGGGCTCGAGGAGATCTTCGAGGAGATCTCCCCCATCGAGGACCTCGGCGAGACCATGCAGCTCTCGTTCACGAACCCCTACCTCGAAGAGCAGAAGTACTCGATCGACGAGTGCAAGGAGCGCGGCAAGACCTACGCGGCCCCGCTCTACGTCGAGGCCGAGTTCATGAACCACATGACCGGTGAGATCAAGACCCAGACCGTGTTCATGGGCGATTTCCCGCTCATGACCGAGAAGGGCACGTTCATCATCAACGGCACCGAGCGCGTCGTCGTGTCGCAGCTCGTGCGCAGCCCCGGCGTCTACTTCGAGCGCTCGCTCGACAAGGTCACCGACAAGGACGTCTACACGGCGCGCATCATCCCCTCGCGCGGTGCGTGGCTCGAGTTCGAGGTCGACAAGCGCGATCAGGTCGGCGTGCGCATCGACCGCAAGCGCAAGCAGTCGGTCACAGTCTTCCTCAAGGCGCTCGGCCTCACGACCGAGGAGATCCGCGAGCACTTCGCCGGGTTCGACTCGATCGAGCAGACTCTCGAGAAGGATGCCGTCCTCACGAAGGAAGAGGCGCTCAAGGACATCTACCGCAAGCTGCGCCCGGGCGAGCAGGTTGCCGCCGAGGCCGCACGCGCGCTCCTCGACAACTTCTACTTCAACCCCAAGCGCTACGACCTCGCGAAGGTCGGCCGCTACAAGATCAACCGCAAGCTCGGTGTCGAGGCTCCTCTCGCCGACTCGGTGCTGAGCGTCGACGACATCGTCGCGACCATCAAGTACATGGTGTCGCTGCACGAGGGTCGCGAGACGATCGCGGGCCGCCGCAGCGGCAAGGCCGTCGACCTCCGACTCGACGTGGACGACATCGACCACTTCGGCAACCGTCGCATCCGCGCCGTCGGCGAGCTCATCCAGAACCAGGTCCGCACGGGCCTGAGCCGCATGGAGCGCGTCGTGCGCGAGCGCATGACGACGCAGGACATCGAGGCGATCACGCCGCAGACCCTGATCAACGTGCGCCCCGTCGTGGCCGCGATCAAGGAGTTCTTCGGCACCTCGCAGCTTAGCCAGTTCATGGACCAGAACAACCCGCTGGCGGGCCTGACCCACAAGCGCCGCCTGTCGGCGCTCGGCCCGGGCGGGCTCTCCCGCGAGCGCGCGGGTGTCGAGGTGCGCGACGTGCACCCCAGCCACTACGGCCGCATGTGCCCGATCGAGACGCCGGAAGGCCCGAACATCGGCCTCATCGGCTCCCTCGCCTCGTTCGCCCGCATCAACGCGTTCGGCTTCATCGAGACGCCGTACCGCCGGGTCGACAAGGCCAAGGGCAAGGTCACCGCGACGATCGACTACCTGACCGCGAGCGACGAGGACGACTTCGTCGTCGCCCAGGCCGGTGCTCCTCTGAACAGCGATGGCTCCTTCGCGGACGACCGCGTCCTCGTGCGCAAGAAGGGCGGCGAGGTCGAGCTCGTGCCCGCGAGCACCGTCGACTACATGGATGTCTCGCCGCGCCAGATGGTGTCGGTCGCGACGTCGCTCATCCCGTTCCTCGAGCACGACGATGCGAACCGCGCGCTCATGGGCGCGAACATGCAGCGTCAGGCCGTCCCGCTGCTGCGCTCGGAGTCGCCGCTCGTCGGCACCGGCATGGAGAGCTACGCCGCCGTCGACGCCGGTGACGTCATCACCGCCACGGGTGCGGGAGTCGTGACCGAGGTCTCGGCCGACGCCGTGACCGTGCAGCTCGACGAGGGGGGAACGCAGGAGTACTACCTGCGCAAGTTCGACCGCTCCAACCAGGGCACGAACTACAACCACCGCGTCGTCGTCAACGCGGGCGACCGCGTCGAGGTCGGCGAGGTCATCGCCGATGGCCCCGCGACCGAGAACGGCGAGCTCGCGCTCGGCAAGAACCTCCTCGTGGCGTTCATGTCGTGGGAGGGCTACAACTTCGAGGACGCCATCATCCTCAGCCAGAACCTGGTGAAGGACGACACCCTCTCCTCGATCCACATCGAGGAGTACGAGGTCGACGCTCGCGACACGAAGCTGGGCAAGGAGGAGATCACGCGCGACCTGCCGAACGTGAGCCCCGAGCTGCTGGCCGACCTCGACGAGCGCGGCATCATCCGCATCGGTGCCGAGGTGGCGCCCGGCGACATCCTCGTCGGCAAGGTCACGCCGAAGGGCGAGACCGAGCTGAGCGCCGAGGAGCGCCTGCTGCGCGCGATCTTCAACGAGAAGTCGCGCGAGGTGCGCGACACCTCGCTCAAGGTGCCCCACGGCGAGCAGGGCACCGTCATCGGCGTCAAGGTCTTCGACGCCGAGGAGGGCGACGACGAGCTCGGCTCGGGCGTCAACCAGCGCGTCGTCGTGTTCATCGCCCAGAAGCGCAAGATCTCCGAGGGCGACAAGCTCTCCGGCCGCCACGGCAACAAGGGCGTCATCTCGAAGATCCTCCCCGTCGAGGACATGCCGTTCCTCGAGGACGGCACGCCGGTCGACATCGTGCTCAACCCGCTCGGTGTCCCCGGCCGCATGAACTTCGGCCAGGTGCTCGAGATCCACATGGGCTGGGCGGCATCGCGCGGCTGGAAGATCGAGGGCAGCCCGAACTGGGCCGAGGGTGTTCCCGCCAACGCGCGGGAAGCGGCCCCCGGCACCAAGATCGCCACGCCGGTGTTCGACGGCGCGCGCGAGGACGAGATCGCGGGGCTGCTCGATTCCACGCTCCCGAACCGCGACGGTGTGCGCATGATCGACTCCTCGGGCAAGGCGCGGCTGTTCGACGGCCGCTCCGGCGAGCCGTTCCCCGCCCCGATCTCGGTCGGCTACATGTACATCCTCAAGCTGCACCACCTCATCGACGACAAGATCCACGCGCGCTCGACGGGCCCGTACTCGATGATCACCCAGCAGCCGCTCGGTGGCAAGGCGCAGTTCGGTGGCCAGCGCTTCGGCGAGATGGAGGTGTGGGCTCTCGAGGCCTACGGCGCGGCGTACGCGCTGCAGGAGATCCTCACCATCAAGTCCGACGACATCCTGGGCCGCGTGAAGGTGTACGAGTCCATCGTCAAGGGCGAGAACATCCAGGAGCCGGGTATTCCCGAGAGCTTCAAGGTGCTCATCAAGGAGATGCAGTCGCTGTGCCTGAACGTCGAGGTCCTCTCGGCCGACGGCACCGCGGTGAGCCTCAAGGACACCGATGACGAGGTCTACCGCGCTGCGGAAGAGCTCGGCATCAACATCTCCAGCCGCTTCGAGTCGTCGACGATCGACGAGATCTAAGCCGCTCTCGCCCACGAGTATCTGACGACGTTTAGAGAAGAGAAGAAACGTGCTCGACGCAACAACTTTCGACTACCTCCAGATCGGCCTGGCTACCGCCGAGAACATCCGCAAGTGGTCGCACGGCGAGGTCAAGAAGCCGGAGACCATCAACTACCGCACGCTCAAGCCTGAGAAGGACGGCCTGTTCGGCGAGCAGATCTTCGGGCCCTCGCGCGACTGGGAGTGCTCGTGCGGCAAGTACAAGCGGGTGCGCTTCAAGGGCATCGTGTGCGAGCGCTGCGGCGTCGAGGTCACGAAGTCCTCGGTGCGCCGCGAGCGCATGGGCCACATCGAGCTCGCCGCCCCGGTCACGCACATCTGGTACTTCAAGGGTGTGCCGAGCCGGCTCGGCTACCTGCTCGACATGGCGCCGAAGGACCTCGAGAAGGTCATCTACTTCGCCGCCTACATGGTGATCTCGGTCGACGAGGAAGGTCGTCACGCCGACCTCCCCGGGCTCGAGAACGAGCTGCGCCTCGAGATCAAGACGCTCGAGGACCAGCGCGACAGCGGTATCGCCTCGCGCATGCAGAAGCTCGAGACCGAGCTCGCCGAGCTCGAGGCCGAGGGCGCCAAGGCCGACCAGAAGCGCAAGACCAAGGACGCCGGCGAGAAGGAGATGGCGCAGCTGCGCAAGTCCTTCGACGAGCAGATCGGTCAGCTCGAGCGCGTCTGGGAGGACTTCCGCACCCTCAAGGTCGGCGACCTCAAGCCCGAGGACGCCGTCTTCCAGGAGCTGCAGGACCGCTTCGGCCTGTACTTCGAGGCCTACATGGGCGCTGAGGCGATCCAGAAGCGCCTCGAGGCCTTCGACCTGGCTACCGAGAGCGAGCAGCTCCACGAGCAGATCGCCGCCGGCAAGGGCCAGAAGAAGATCCGTGCGATCAAGCGACTCAAGGTCGTGAACTCGTTCCTGCAGACGGGCAACTCGCCCGCCGCGATGGTGCTCGACGTCGTCCCGGTCATCCCGCCGGAGCTGCGCCCGATGGTGCAGCTCGACGGTGGCCGTTTCGCGACCTCCGACCTCAATGACCTCTACCGGCGCGTGATCAACCGCAACAACCGACTGCGCCGCCTGCTCGACCTCGGGGCTCCCGAGATCATCGTGAACAACGAGAAGCGCATGCTGCAGGAGGCCGTGGACGCGCTGTTCGACAACGGTCGTCGCGGCCGGCCCGTCACGGGCACGGGCAACCGCGCGCTCAAGTCGCTCAGCGACATGCTCAAGGGCAAGCAGGGCCGGTTCCGCCAGAACCTGCTCGGCAAGCGCGTCGACTACTCGGGCCGTTCGGTCATCGTGGTCGGCCCGCAGCTCAAGCTGCACCAGTGCGGCCTGCCGAAGATCATGGCGCTCGAGCTCTTCAAGCCCTTCGTCATCAAGCGCCTCATCGATCTGGGCCACGCTCAGAACATCAAGAGCGCCAAGCGCATGGTCGAGCGCTCGCGGCCGCAGGTGTGGGAGGTGCTCGAGGAGATCATCCGCGAGCGCCCCGTGCTCCTCAACCGCGCGCCCACGCTGCACCGTCTGGGCATCCAGGCGTTCGAGCCGCAGCTCATCGAGGGCAAGGCGATCCAGCTGCACCCGCTCGTCTGCGCGGCGTTCAACGCCGACTTCGACGGCGACCAGATGGCCGTCCACCTTCCGCTGTCGGTCGAGGCGCAGGCCGAGGCGCGCATTCTCATGCTCGCCTCGAACAACATCCTCAAGCCCTCCGACGGTCGCCCGGTGACGGTGCCGACGCAGGACATGATCATCGGCCTGCACCACCTCACGACCGAGCGCGAAGGCGCCGAGGGCGAGGGTCGTGCCTTCTCGACGATCCCCGAGGCGATCATGGCTATGGATCAGGGCTCGCTGCACCTCAACGCGAAGATCCGCATCCGCCTCGAGGGTCAGAAGTACGGCGGGCGCCAGCTCAAGGAGACGACGCTCGGTCGCGCCCTCTTCAACGAGCTCATGCCGGAGGACTACCCGTTCATCGCCGATGTCGCCGACAAGGGCACGATCAGCCAGATCGTCAACAACCTGGCTGAGCGCTACCCGAAGACGGTCGTCGCGGCGACGCTCGACAAGATGAAGGATGCCGGCTTTTACTGGGCGACGCGCTCGGGAGTCACGGTCGCGCTGAGCGACGTGCTCACGCCGCCGCGCAAGAAGGAGATCGTGGCGACCTACGAAGCTCGCGCGGCGAAGATCCAGGGTCAGTTCGACAAGGGTCTGACGACCGATGACGAGCGCCGCGCCGAGCTGGTCGCGCTGTGGACGGAGGCGACCAAGGAGGTCAACACCGAGATGCGCGCGAACATCCCGCTCGACAACACCATCAACCGCATGGTCACCTCCGGTGCCCGCGGTAACTGGCTGCAGGTCGGAAACATCGCCGGGATGCGCGGGCTCGTGTCGAACCCTCGTGGTGAGATCATCGCGCGCCCGATCATCAACTCGTACCGCGAGGGCCTCTCGGTGGCGGAGTACTTCATCGCCACCCACGGTGCACGCAAGGGTCTCGCCGACACCGCGCTGCGCACGGCGGACTCGGGATACCTGACTCGTCGACTCGTCGACGTCGCGCAGGACGTCATCATCCGCGAGGAGGACTGCGGCACGTCCAAGGGCCTCGACTTCCCGATCGCCCACGAGGTGGATGGTGCCTGGGTGCGCGACGACAACGTCGAGAACCTCGTGTTCGCCCGCACCCTCGCTGCTGACGCCGTCGACGCCAAGGGCGCCGTCGTGCTCGAGGCGGGATCCGATGTCGGCGACGTGCAGATCACTGCTCTCGTCGATGCGGGTGTCGCTGAGATCAAGGTGCGCTCGGTCCTGACCTGCGAGTCGGCAGTCGGGGTGTGCGCATCCTGCTACGGCCGGTCCATGGCCACGGGCACGCGCGTGGACCTGGGTGAGGCCGTGGGCATCATCGCGGCCCAGTCGATCGGTGAGCCCGGCACGCAGCTCACGATGCGCACCTTCCACACGGGTGGCTCGGCGGGAGCGGACGACATCACGCAGGGTCTGCCCCGCGTGACGGAGCTCTTCGAGGCCCGCACCCCGAAGGGCGCGAGCCCGATCGCGGAGAGCGCCGGTCGCATCACGATCGAGGAGACCGAGAAGCAGCGCCGCATCGTGCTGACGCCCGACAACGGCGACGAGCCTGTCGCTGTCGTCGTGTCGAAGCGCGTCTCGTTGCTCGTCGAGGACGGTCAGCACGTCGAGCTCGGCCACCAGTTCTTCGAGGGTCCGGTGGACCCGAAGGAGGTCCTGAGGGTCAAGGGTGTGCGTGCTGTTCAGCAGCACCTCGTCGAGGGCGTGCAGGGTGCGTACCGCTCGCAGGGTGTGCCGATCCACGACAAGCACATCGAGGTCATCGTGCGCCAGATGCTGCGCAAGGTCACCGTGGTCGACCACGGTGAGACCGAACTGCTGCCCGGTGAGCTCGTCGACCGCTCGAAGTACAACTCCCTCAACCGGGCTGCGCTCTCCGAGTCCAAGAAGACGGCGTCCGCGCGACAGGAGGTCATGGGCATCACGAAGGCCTCGCTGGCCACCGAGTCGTGGCTCTCGGCCGCCTCCTTCCAGGAGACGACGCGCGTGCTCACCGAGGCCGCCATGCAGGGAAAGCGCGACCCCCTGCTGGGCCTCAAGGAGAACGTCATCATCGGAAAGCTCATCCCGGCCGGTACCGGCCTGCCCGCGTACCGCAACGTGTCGGTCGAGGCGACGGAGGAGGCGAAGTCGGAGCGCTACCCGAACCGCATCTTCGCCGACGACTCGAGCTTCACCGAGGCCGACCTGTCGTTCGTCGACTTCGACTCGTTCTCGAGCGACGAGCCGACGCCCGGCACCTACAGCTAGCCAGCACCGATAGCGAGGCGGGGTCAGACCCACCGCCAAGCGCTCGCAGGGCCCGCACCGAATACGGTGCGGGCCCTGCGGTGTTCCTGGGGCGAATGTTATTCCTGTGACGGGTGTGGACTACCCCCGAACGCGGGACTATTGTCGAGCGCACGGCGTGTCGTACCGTGACCGAGAAGCAGTCCATGCATTCGGCCGGTGGCCGGGCGCGTCCAGGGGGGAGGTTCTGCTGTGGTTTCTGTCACCGAAGTGCTGATCATTCGCGGACTCGTCCCGATCGAATCGCTCGACCAGGTGCACGATCCCGGCGACGACGAGGTGCTCGTCGGCGAGTTCGTCGACCGCGGTCTCGTGAGCGCGGCCCAGGTCGCGTCCGCGCGAGCCGAGGTCGCCGGGCTGTCGTTCGTCGAGCTCTCCGAGTATCCGGTCGACCGTACGGCCGTCGCGATGGTGCCAGCGCAGCTGTGCCGCCGCCATCACGTGCTGCCCGTCCACGCGACCGCGACGACGATCACGCTCGCGATGGTCGACCCCCGCGATGTGCTCGCCATGGACGACGTGCGAGCCCTCACGCGCATGCAGGTCGCGCCCGTCGTCGCCGAGAAGGGCGACCTCGAGGCGGCGATCAATCGCTTCCACCGTGCCGACGGCGAGCTCAGCGACCTCACGACGGCGATCGAGGAGGAGATCGCTCCCACGCCCTCCGATCAGGTGGCCGTGCGGGAGGCCGACCCCGACGACGCTCCCATCGTGCGCTTCGTCAACCTCATCATCGGGCAGGCGATTCAAGATCTCGCCTCCGACATCCACATCGAGCCCGGCGAGTTCGAGATGCGCGTGCGCTACCGCATCGACGGTGTGCTGCACGATGTGCAGCAGGCCCCGAAGAACATCCAGAACGGCGTCATCTCTCGGCTCAAGATCATGAGCGACATCAACATCGCCGAGCGCCGCCGCCCGCAGGACGGCCGTATGTCGGTGCAGCACGGCGGCAAGGTCGTAGACCTCCGTGTCGCGACCCTGCCGACCGTGTACGGCGAGAAGGTCGTCATGCGCATCCTGGACAACAATGCGACGACGCGCGATATCGGCGATCTCGGGATGCTGGAGGGCAACCTGACCGCGTTCCGCAACTCGTACACCAAGCCGTACGGCATGATCCTCGTCACCGGGCCGACCGGGTCGGGAAAGTCCACGACGCTCTACACGACTCTGCACGCCGTCTCCCGCCCGGAGATCAACGTCATCACGGTCGAGGATCCGGTCGAGTACCGCATGGCGGGCATCAACCAGGTGCAGGTGAACCCCAAGGCGGGTCTGACCTTCGCGAGCGCGCTGCGCAGCATCCTGCGCTCCGACCCCGACGTCGTGCTCCTGGGTGAGATCCGCGACCAGGAGACCGCCCAGATCGCGATTGAAGCCTCGCTCACGGGACACCTCGTGCTGTCGACCCTGCACACGAACGACGCCCCGAGCTCGATCACGCGCCTCATCGAGATGGACATCGAGCCGTTCCTCGTCGGCTCGGCGCTCGACTGCGTGGTCGCCCAGCGCCTCGCGAGGCGGCTGTGCGACCGCTGCAAGCAACTGCAGGAGTACGACCTCGCGCACCTCGACCACCTCGGCTTCGGCCGCCGCGAGGACGAGACGAGTCCGCGGTTCTACCACGCCGTCGGCTGCTCGGCCTGCTCCGGCACCGGGTATCGCGGTCGCATGGCCATCCACGAGGTGATGACCGTCACGGAGGACATCGAGCGCCTCGCCGTCGCGCGCGCCTCGAGTGCCGAGATCATGAGGCTTGCGGTCTCGCAGGGCATGCTCACCCTCCGCCAGGACGGCTGGGCGAAGGTGCGCGCGGGGCTCACCTCGATCGAGGAGATCCTGCGCGTCGTCGCCTGAGCGGGCGCGGCGACACCACACACTGCCGGTACGCACCGGATCAACACGGGGGAGACAGCATGACGGAGGCCAACGGCTTCGGGGGAACGGGGGAGGGCGCCACGGCGCCGCGCAAGGTGTGGTCGGTGACCGACGAGTCCGCAGGGCCGATCACCGACCACACCGCTGCGCCGAGCGGCGAGCCGGTCGCGGGGTTGAGCGCGCCCTTCGCGCCGCCCACCGCGGCCGCCGTGCACGCGATCCCGGACGTCGCGACAGGCACCCCGCACCTTCCTCCGCCTCCGCCCGTCGGGCAGCAGCCGGTTGCCGCGCCGCCTCCCGTCAGCAGCCCGATGGCGTCGTCCGCAGCCCCGCCGCTGCGCGGCCAGGGCATCGACGCCGCGCCTCCCGCACAGGCCGCCTACGATGCGCCGCCGCCCGTTGCGGGTCTCGGCACGGCGATGCCGGGCATCCACCCTCTTCTTCTGCACGCGCTCGACGACCTCATCGCGCGGGGGGGCTCCGACCTGCACATTGCCGCGAACGCGCGGCCGATGGCGCGCATCGACGGCGAACTCACACCCGTCACGGGCGCGGAGGTCTGGGACAAGGCCACGGTCGACGCCGTTCTCGGCAGCGTCATGAGCGATCGCCAGCGCGAGGCCTTCGACGAGCAGTGGGAGCTCGACTTCGCGATCAGCCCGCGTGGCGAGGATCGCTTCCGCACGAACTTCTACCGTGAGCGCGACTCCCTCGCCGGCGCCTTCCGCCTCATCCCCACCGAGATCAAGTCGCTCAAGCAGCTCGGTGTGCCCTCGGTCGTGGGGCGATTCGCCACCCTGCCGCGCGGCCTCGTGCTCGTCACGGGACCGACCGGCTCGGGAAAGTCGACGACGCTCGCGGCCCTCATCGACCTCGTCAACAAGACGCGCGCCGAGCACATCGTGACGATCGAGGACCCGATCGAGTTCGTGCATGCCAATCAGCGCGCTCTCGTCAACCAGCGAGAGGTCGGCGCCGACACGCACTCCTTCGCCGACGCCCTCAAGCGCGTGCTGCGGCAGGACCCCGACGTCATCCTCATCGGCGAGCTGCGCGACCTCGAGACCGTGTCGACGGCGCTCACGGCCGCCGAGACCGGCCACCTCGTCTTCGCAACGCTGCACACGCAGTCCGCGGCGCAGACGATCGACCGCATCATCGACGTCTTCCCTCCGCACCAGCAGGGCCAGGTGCGCTCGCAGCTCGCTCTCACGCTGCAGGGCGTCGTCTGCCAGACGCTCCTGCCCCGCGCGACCGGCAAGGGCCGCATCATCGCGACCGAGATCATGATGACGACGGGCGCGATCGCCAACCTCATCCGCGAGGGCAAGACATACCAGATCACCTCGGCGCTGCAGGCGGGGCGCGAGGCAGGCATGCACACCATGGACCAGCACCTCGCCGATCTCGTGAACAGCCACATGGTGACCCATGAGGCCGCGCACGCGAAGATGCAGGACCCGGAGAACTTCAACCGCCTCGTCCACCGCCAGGCCGCACCCATGGGCGGTGGCGCCGCGAGCGCCATGGCCGCCTCGACCCCCAGGAGCTACTGATGGCGAGCGCCCTCACCTACGCGTACACCGGCCGCGATGCGAGCGGCAAGACCGTCAAGGGCCGGGTGGATGCTCCGAGCGAGACCTCGGTCGTCGCACGATTGCGCACCATGGGTATCGCACCCGTCTCGATCCAGCAGGTCGCGGCCGGCGCCGGCCTCAATCGCGACATCTCGCTGGGGGGACTCTTCGACAAGAAGATCACGCTCAAAGATCTCGCCGTCATGAGCCGACAGATGGCGACGATGATCAGCGCGGGTCTCCCGCTGCTCAAGGCCCTCACCATCCTGGCGGGGCAGTCGGAGAACCCCAAGCTCGCCGAGACCCTCGACGAGGTGCGCTCGGCGGTCGAGGAGGGCAGTACGTTCTCCGACAGCCTCGCGAAGCACCCCAAGGCCTTCCCGCCGATCTTCGTCAACCTCGTGCGCGCGGGCGAGGTCGGCGGCTTCCTCGAGACATCGCTCGAGTCGGTCGCGAAGAACTTCGAGAAGGAGGTCGAGCTCAAGGCGACGATCAAGTCGGCCCTGACCTACCCCGTCGTCGTGCTCATCATGGCGGTGCTCGCCGTCGTCGGCATGATCGTGTTCATCGTGCCCGTCTTCGACGACCTCTTCAGCGACCTCGGGGGCACGCTCCCGCTGCCGACGCAGATCCTCGTGGTGATCTCCGAGAACATGGTGTGGATCGGGCCCGTGGCGATCGTGCTCGGCATCGCCGGTTCGATCTGGTGGCGCGCCAACCGGCATACCCCCAAGTTCCGGTCCATCTACGAGCCGCTGCTGCTCAAGATGCCTGTCTTCGGCGACCTCTTCAAGAAGATCGCGATCGCGCGCTTCACGCGCAACTTCGGCATGATGATCGGCGCGGGCGTGCCCATCCTGCAGGCGCTCTCCATCATCGGCTCGACATCGGGCAACTGGCAGGTCGAGCAGGCGGTGAACTCCGTGCAGGACTCGGTGCGCCAGGGGCGCTCGATCGCGGGCCCACTCGCGAACGAGCCCATCTTCCCGCCCATGGTGACGCAGATGATCGCGGTCGGGGAGGACTCGGGTGCGCTCGAGACCATGCTGGAGAAGATCGCCGACTTCTACGATGCCGAGGTGCAGACGACGACCGAGTCGCTCACGTCCCTCATCGAGCCCCTCATGATCGCCTTCCTCGGCGTCGTGCTCGGCGGCATGATCGTGGCGCTCTACCTGCCCATCTTCGACATCTTCAATCAGGTCCAGTAAGGCGGTGCCCCCCCCCCCCCCCCCCCGCACTGGGGGCGCCGGGATGCTTGATCACCCCCGTAGAGGGGATATGCACGGTGAGCCACATGAACCACCATTACCTGTGGGGGGCCAGTTTCATGTTCCGTGGGGGGCCCACCTGTCAATCATCGTTTGATAGGAAAGGAAACGGACACATGTCCATCAACACCGCACTTGCTGCACAGCGCAAGCGCCTCGCCGAGAGCAAGGACGAGGGCTTCACCCTCATTGAGCTCCTCGTCGTGGTCATCATCATCGGAGTTCTCGCGGCCATCGCGATTCCCGTGTTCCTCGGTCAGCAGGCCACGGCTCAGGATGCCCAGGCGCAGTCGAACCTGTCGACCGCCAAAGTCGCCTATGTGAGCTATCTCGTCTCGACCCCTGCCGGCTGGGATGGCACCGGTTCCGTGCCCACGGCCCTGTCGAACTTCGGCTGGCCCGGAAGCACCGTGACCGTCGACACCGGGGGGGCCGCGTTCTGCTTCGAGGCCACCGGCGGAAACGGCACGTGGAGCGTCAGCTCCACGACCAACTCCCCGGTCAACAACGCTTGCCCGTAAGCACCATGAGGGCGATCGGTTAGTCGTCCACACCATTCGTCGGGTGGGGCCCCCGTTCAGGGGGTCCCACCCATACGGGTATCTGGGCCGCTCCGAAGAAACGGAGACGGGCACCGGTTCGCAGCATCGCAGAGAGGGGGGTCTCTTGGGCACCAACACAGGGAGTGCGCGCGTCGACGACGAGCGCGGCCTTGGCCTGCTCGAGATCGTCATCTCGATGTTCCTCATCTCTCTCATCGCGATCTCGTTCATCCCCGTCCTCATCTCGGGTCTTCGCGCGTCAGAGGCCAACTCGACGATCGCCACGGCCACGAGGCTCGTCGCGCAGGTCACGGACCGCGCGCTCGCCCAGGCGCCGGATACTTGCGCCGCACTGCAGATCCTCGGCGGCACGACCACCGAGGTCGATGCCCAGGGAGTCACCATCGAAGTCGTGACGACTGTGCCTGACCTCGCGACGTGCGTCGAGCGCTCCACGAGCCTCGTGCGCGTGATTGCTCGCGATGCCGCCGACGACAGCGTGCTCGCCGAGTCACGCACGCTCCTCTTTTTGCCGGGGACCTCCCCGTGAGCGCGCCTCGTCCGACTGACGCGGGCTTCACCCTCGTTGAGCTGCTCATCAGCGCTGCGCTCACGTCGGTCGTCATCATCGTCATCGGCGGGGTGCTCGTGAGCTCCATGCAGGCGGACGAGACCGTGCGTACGGTGACGACATCCACGACCGATGGTCAACTCGTCGCGAACGTGATCGACGGCGGCATGCGCAACTCGACCGCTGTAGCAGTGTCGACCGCGGCCGACGGCGTCTCGAGCTTCGCGGTCGCCCGCGTCGTCGGCGCGAGTGGGCCGGAGTGCGTGGCGTGGTTCTACGACGCCGAGATCGACACGATCTTCCGCCGCACATCCTCGTCCGCCATCACGGCACCGGAGCCCGGCTCCGTCGGCGCTGACTGGATCCCGCTGAGCGGCGGCATCGTGCCCGATGTCGATGGCTCCGGCACGGAGTACCCTGTCTTCGCGGCCGAGGGCGCCCGCGGTCTCGGCCTGCGGTACGCGGTCGAGACCGGCAGCGGGCCCTCTTCACTCTTCATCACCACTATCACGGGCCGCGCGCCCTCGACGAATGTGAGCCCGCAATGCTTCCCATGATGCGCAGCCTGCGCCAGGGCCGTCTTCACGATGACGAGACCGGCAACGTCATGATCGCGGTCATCGGGCTCATTGCCGTAACCTCGATCATCACGCTCACGATCTCGTCGGCGACCGTGCAGGCCGTGGGCTACACCTCCCTCACGCGCGCAGGAGTGCAGTCTCAGGCTGCCGCGGAGGCCGGTGCTGAGGCCATGCGCGCGGCTCTCGAGACCGACGCGTGCCCCTCCGACGGCGATCTCGACGCGACGTACGGAGACATCGACGCGACCATCACGGGAGCGGCCGCCGCGCAGCCGTTCTACTCCGTGGAGATCGAGCAGCGTGCCGGAGCGACAGCGGTGTGGACGCCGGGATGCCCGACGGGCTCCTCGACGCACGTGCGCATCCAGTCCACCGGGTTCGCGCTCACCGAGGGTGTTTCTGAGAGCTCATCCGCTCTCGACTCGGCCGCCGTCGAGGTCGTCTACGACTGGCTGCCCGGAGCCCCCTCTGCCGCGGCGAGCGGCGCCGCCGTGTTCAGCTACGGCAGCCCGGGGCTCAGCAACAACCTCGAGCTCGTGCAGCTCAACGGCAACTCCGCCAACGTCATGGTGCGCGAGGGCAGCATCCAGTGCAGCAACTCCGTGACGATCGAGGGCGACATCGTCGCGGCGAACGGCAACATCACGCTCAGCAACACGTGCAGCGCGGAGGGCGACGTGTGGGCTTCGGGCACGGTCGCGCTCAACAACAACCAGGTCATCGGCGGCGACGTCATCGCGGTTGGCTCCGGTCAGTCCACTTTCGGCCCGAGCGTGTCGGTTGGCGGCGGCGTCTACCTCGGCGGCACGATCAACACGTGGGGCCAGCGCTGCTCCTCGGGCGCGACCGGCTGGGACGCCGCGGGCAACGCGTGCGCCCTCGCCCGCAGCTCGGGGGCGGACCCGGTGCTCTACAACCAGCCCGACCTGCCGATGCCCGTCGTGCCCGACTGGGTGGACGTCGATTTCCGGGCGTCGGACTGGACGGACGAGGGGTGGAACGTCGTCACCTACTCGGGGCCGTGCAACATCGACCGCAACGGCTCGCAGACTGCGGCCGTACAGGCGTTCAGTCAGTACACGACGCCGACGGTCATCGACGTGCGCGGCTGCACGGGCGGGTTCACGATCTGGTACAGCACGTACGAGCTCGAGCTCAAGACCGATCTGACCTTCATCACGCCCAAGACCGTCAACATCGGTCAGTTCGAGGTGAGTTCCGATGACCCGAACTCCGAGCGTCGGTTGCGCTTCATCACGCCCGACACAGTTCCGGATGCTCGGCCGACGACCTCGGGCTGCGGCCAGTTCGACGTCAACAACACCAACACCATCGCCGAGCCCGTCGCTGTGCTCATCTACTCTCCCTGTACGATCCGCAACAGCAACCGCTTGACGTGGCGCGGCCACTATTACGGCGGCATCGTCAACTTCAGCAACAACAGCGAGCTGACCTTCGTACCGATCGGCATTCCCGGCTACAACTTCGACGGCGGCGAGCCCTCGGGCGGTGGCGCCGGAGGCGGCGGCGGGGCCGGCGGCCTCGGCGAACTGCTCGAGTACCGCGACCTCGCCGCGGCGGGCTCCTAGGGCGTCATGGCGGTTCTCCTGCCGGCGCTCGCCGGGGTGCTCGGCGCGGTCGTCGGCTCCTTCCTCAACGTCGTGATCCACCGCGTGCCCGCGGGGCTCTCGGTCGTGCGCCCCCCGAGTGCGTGCCCGGTGTGCTCCTCCCCGGTGCGCGCCTATGACAACGTGCCCGTGCTCTCGTGGCTCGTGCTGCGGGCGAAGTGCCGCGACTGCGGTGCGCCGATCTCTGCGCGGTACCCGCTCGTCGAGCTGGGAACGGCCGCCGCGTTCGTGGTCGTCGCCGCGATGCTCGGCCCGCAGCTC
The DNA here is from genome assembly GCF_009371975.2 of Microcella pacifica. Taxonomy (GTDB): domain Bacteria; phylum Actinomycetota; class Actinomycetes; order Actinomycetales; family Microbacteriaceae; genus Microcella; species Microcella pacifica. The sequence goes on along the minus strand of NZ_VIKT02000019.1, from coordinate 34,443 downwards.
GTGATCGGCACGGCGGTGTTGCCCCTCATCGCCGAGCTCGTCGTGCTCCTGGCGCTCCTGTACCTCGCCGCCGTCTCGATCGCCCTCGCCGCGATCGATCTCGATGTCCACCGGCTGCCCAACAGCATCGTGCTGCCGACGTACCTTGTCGGTGGGGTGACGCTCACCGTGGCGGCGATCTCGACCGGAGACCTCGTGAGCCTCGCCCGCGCGGCAGCGGGAGCGGGCATCCTCTTCGCCTTCTACCTCGTGCTCGCCCTCATCGCCCCGCGCGGCATGGGCATGGGCGATGTGAAGCTCGCGGGAGTGCTCGGGCTCTTCCTCGGCTGGTTCGGGTGGGAGGCCCTCGCGGTGGGCGCGCTCGCCGCATTCCTGCTCGGCGGCCTCTACGGAGTGATCCTCATCCTCGCCCGTCGGGCGCGTCGCACCACGGGAATTCCCTTCGGGCCGTGGATGCTGGCAGGAGCGTGGCTGGGCATCCTGTTCGGTGAACCGATCGCACGCGGCTACCTGGCCGTGTTCGGGCTGGAGTGAGAGGCGAACTATGGCGGGGCCAGTAGTCGGAGTCGACATCGGTAGCACGACGCTGCGCGCTGTCGAGCTCGATGACGCCGCCAAGGCGAAGCCCACGATCGTGCGCGCGCACGAGGTGCCCCTCCCCGAGGGCTCCGTGAAGCGCGGCGACGTGATCGAGGTGCACACCCTCGCCTCCGCCTTCAAGCGGCTCTGGGCAGCCGGAGGATTCCGCACGAAGGACGTCGCGCTTGGCATCGGAGGGCAGAGCGTGATCGTGCGCGACCTCACCGTGCCCCGCATGCCCCTCGCGCAGATCAAGGAGTCGCTCCCGTTCCAGGTGCAGGACCTCTTGCCCGTGCCCGTGAGCGATGCTGTGCTCGACTACTACCCGATCGGCGAGAACCAGAGCGAGTCGGGCCCCGCCGTCAACGGCCTTCTCATCGCCGCCTTCAAGCAGGCGGTCACGACGAACATCACGGCCGTGACGATGGCGGGCCTCACCGCGGTGAGCATGGACCTCCTGCCCTTCGCCACGACGCGTGTGCACGCTCTCTCCTCGCCCACGGAGGGCTACGCCGTGCACATGAACATCGGGGCGAACGCGATGACGATCGTCATCGTGCAGGCCGGCGTGCCTCAGTTCATCCGTATCGTCCCTGCGGGAGGTGACGACACGACGCGCGCGCTCATGAGCCGCCTGAGCGTGTCGCGCGAGCATGCCGAGGGCCTCAAGCGCGAGCTGGGCCTCTCGCCGCTCGCGCACACCGACGAGCAGCGGCGGGCAGCCGAGATCATCCACGAGTCGACGAGCGAGCTGCTCACCGCCGTGCGCAACACGCTCGCCTATTTTGCGAGCGTGCGCCCCGGCGTCCTGTACGACCACCTCTCCGCCGGCGGCGGCGCCATGCAGATGCGCGGGTTCAGCGTCGCGCTCGCCGAGTCGACCCGCATCGCGGTCGTGCCCGTCAACCCGCTCGGCGCCGTGACCCTCTCGAGGTCGCTGCGCGGCAAGGTCAGCGAGGAACGGTTGCAGTCCTGGTCCACAGCGATCGGTCTCGCGATCGGGGGCGGCTCATGAGTCGGCAGCAGTCGCGCGACGCGTCGTCGGCCCTCGTCTACGGCGCCATTCCCCGCGCGCAGCTCATGCCACCCGAGGTGGCGCTGCGTCGACGGGAGAGCTCACGGCGACGCGGGCTCATCGCCCTCGTCGCGGTCGTCCTCTTCCTCGTCGTCGGCGGCATCGTCGCCACCCACTGGCTCGCGGCGGCAGCGCAGCAGAGGCTCGAGGCCGAGCGCGCCATCACGCAACAGTTGCTCGCCGAGCAGCTCGAGTACGTCGAGGTTCTCGGCATTCAAGACCGGCTCGACGCTGTCGTCGCGCAGCGCGAGGCGCTCGCGGGCGTGGAGGTGCTATGGCGGGACGAGCTTCAGCCCTATCTCGCTGCCCTCGACTCGAATGAGATCGTCGAGGCGATCGCCACCGAAGGCAACACGCCCTTCGAGCCTCCTCTCACGCAGGAGGGGCCGCTCCGATCGGCTCGCTCGGCAACGGTGCTCCTGACAGTCGCCACGAACGATCTGCCCGATCCATCGAGGTGGTTGAGGGAGTGGCAGCAGCTGGAGGGGTTTGCGGACGCGAGCATCGATTCGATCGCTCTCGATGGCGAAGACGGTTACCTGACGATCGTGACCCTGAACCTCTCGAGTGCTGTCCTCACCGAGCAGGAGGCCTCCGAGTGAACTCTGCATCCACCCGCATCTGGACCTTCGCGACGGTCATCGTCATCATCGTCGTCGTCGCCTTGGGATGGTTCCTCGGTGCCGCGCCCAAGCTCGCAGAGATGGCGCGCTACGACACCGAGCGCGCCGCTGTGCTGGTGCAGAACGACCTCAGTCGCACGACGCTCGCCCAGATCGAGGCCGACTTCGAGCGGCTCGACGAGTTTGAGCAAGAGCTCGCCGAGCTTCAGGCCGAATTCCCGGAACTGCCGGAGTATGCGGATGCTGTCGAGACCTTCCTGCGAGAGCTCGTGAGCGAGGGGCTCATTCTCGAGAACCTCGTGGTTGACGAGCCCATGCCTGCCGACCCTGCCGTTGTGCCGGACCAGTTCGGCCAGGTTCCTGCTGGCACTCTTCTCCAGTTGAACGTCGTCGCAACTGTGCTCGGTGAGCTTCCGCCGACGCTCGCCTACATCGAGGCTTTGCAGGGCGCCGGTCGCTTCACCATCGTGCCGAGTTTCATCTTCACCGAGGGCACTAACCCCGACGCGCGATCCACGACGATCACTATTGCTCTCTACATGATCGCTGGCGAACCTGCTCCGGATGTTCTGCCGCTCGACGGCACGGCGCCGGAGGAATCGCCGGACGGCACCGCTGACGACGAACCGGCGGAGGGTGAAACTGAGGGTGCCACCGAGGGCGAGTCCTGAGGGCGTCCTGAGAGCACTCTCGCGCGGAACCCTCGCATCGCGTCACCTCGCCTTGCTAGGGTGAGCGGCCAGCATCGTCGACGTCTCAGGAGCGTGTCATGACCAGCACACCGTCATCCGACAAGAAGGATTCGACCCCCGACTCGCAGAAGTCGGCCGCGGCCCGGAAGCCCGCGCCGGCCGACGCGACGCAGGAGGAGCAGGAGTCGGCCCCGCAGTCGTCGACGCCCACGACCGACGACTCGACCCTTGCGGCGGCTGCCGCACCCGCGGCACCCGCCGAGGAGCGGCCCGCGGCGACGCCGGAGGCACCTGCAGAGGCGAAGCCCGCGGAGGCGAAGCCTGCCAGCGGCGAGACCACGGCACGGTCGTCCACCGCGGAGCAGCCCGCGACGGCCGATCAGCCGACGACGACCGCGGCTGACTCCAAGGTCGTCTACGTGAGCGCCCCGCCCGAGCCCAAGAAGAAGGGCGCCCGCGGCGTCGGCACGCTCGTCGTCCTCCTCGGTGCCGCCATCTTCGCCGCCGTGTACGCCGCCCTCGTGCTCCTCGTGAGCCTGGTCGCGCCGCCCGTCTCGGCCGGGGCCATGCTGCAGTACTTCGCGGCCCCGATCTACTGGGTGCCCGTCATCGTCTTCGCGCTCAGCTATCTGCTGCTCGTCATCATCGTGAATCGCGCGGGATGGTGGGCTCACGTCCTGGGCGGCTTCATCGTCGCCGTGCTCGTCTACGTGTCGTTCATCGGCGCCGCGCTCATCATGGCCGGCGCCGTCGGCGCCGAGGCGAGTGTCGTCGGCTCGATCGTGCTCGCGCAGCTCACGAGCCCCCTCGGGTTCGTCGCGGCCATCGCCGCGCGCGAGGTGCCGATCTGGGTCGGCGGGCTCGTCGCCAAGCGCGGGCGCACGGTCACGGCGCGCAATGCCGAAGCGCGAGCCGCGTACCAGCGCGACCTCGAGGCCCACCGGGCTTCGGTCGGAGGCCAGACCGCCGTTTGACCGGTAGGGGCACGACGGCTATTCTTGGGCAGGTGTGTGCTTCGGCGCGCGCTTGCGCTGTGCCACCGCGGTGGCGCGAGCAACGCGAGTGACGAGCATTCACTATCGGGTCCCTCGCGGGACGCCGCTCCGGCGGTCGATCGCGACACCCCCACGGCATATCCGTCACCGCGAGCCGATCGCGGAGCCCGGCGGATTCGCGTGAGCCCGCATCGTGCGCAGCACGGTCGGGGCATAACACCACCGCAACCGCTGTCACCGTGCAGCTTTACGAGGAGCAATCTTGCCCACAATTCAGCAACTGGTCCGCAAGGGTCGCAGCCCGAAGGTCGTCAAGACCAAGGCACCCGCCCTGAAGGCCAACCCCCAGCAGCGCGGCGTCTGCACGCGCGTCTACACGACGACCCCGAAGAAGCCGAACTCGGCTCTGCGCAAGGTCGCTCGCGTCAAGCTCTCGAACGGCACCGAGGTCACCGCCTACATTCCCGGTGAGGGCCACAACCTGCAGGAGCACTCGATGGTGCTCGTGCGCGGCGGTCGCGTGAAGGACCTCCCCGGCGTGCGCTACAAGATCGTGCGCGGCGCCCTCGACACCCAGGCCGTCAAGAACCGTCAGCAGGCCCGCAGCCGCTACGGCGCGAAGAAGGACAAGAAGTAATGCCTCGTAAAGGACCCGCGCCCAAGCGCCCCGTCGTCGCAGACCCCGTCTACGGCGCTCCGATCGTCAGCCAGCTCGTCAACAAGATCCTCCTCGATGGCAAGAAGGGTCTCGCCGAGCGCATCGTCTACGGCGCGCTCGAAGGCGTCGGCACGAAGAGCGGCCAGGACGCCGTCGTCGTGCTCAAGAAGGCCCTCGACAACGTGCGCCCCACCCTCGAGGTGCGCAGCCGCCGCGTCGGTGGCTCGACCTACCAGGTGCCCGTCGAGGTCAAGCCGCACCGCGCAAACACTCTCGCGCTGCGCTGGTTGACCAGCTACGCGAAGGCTCGTCGCGAGAAGACGATGACCGAGCGTCTCATGAACGAGATCCTGGATGCCTCCAACGGCCTGGGTGCCGCGGTCAAGCGCCGCGAAGACACTCACAAGATGGCCGAGTCGAACAAGGCGTTCGCTCACTACCGCTGGTAGCACTTATCGCGTGAGTGGGGCGGCCAACCCGCCCCACTCACGAATCCCCTCAACCTGACCGGAGGAACCCCGTGGCACTTGACGTGCTCACCGACCTGAACAAGGTCCGCAACATCGGCATCATGGCGCACATCGATGCCGGCAAGACGACGACCACCGAGCGCATCCTGTTCTACACGGGAATCACCCACAAGATCGGTGAGGTGCACGACGGCGCCGCGACGATGGACTGGATGGCGCAGGAGCAGGAGCGCGGCATCACGATCACGTCCGCCGCGACGACGTGCTTCTGGGCCGACCACCAGATCAACATCATCGACACGCCCGGCCACGTCGACTTCACCGTCGAGGTGGAGCGCTCGCTCCGCGTGCTCGACGGCGCGGTCGCGGTCTTCGACGGCAAGGAGGGCGTGGAGCCCCAGTCGGAGACGGTGTGGCGTCAGGCCGACAAGTACGACGTGCCGCGCATCTGCTTCGTCAACAAGATGGACAAGCTCGGCGCCGACTTCTACTTCACGGTCGACACGATCATCAAGCGTCTCGGCGCGAAGCCCCTCGTCATGCAGATCCCCATCGGGTTCGAGAACACCTTCGAGGGCGTCGTCGACCTCGTCTACATGCGTGCCCTCACCTGGCGCGGAGACTCCAAGGGTGACGTGGCGCTCGGCGCCAAGTACGAGATCGAGGAGATCCCCGCCGATCTCATCGACAAGGCCAACGAGTACCGCACTGCTCTTCTCGAGACCGTCGCCGAGACCGACGACGCACTCATGGAGAAGTACTTCGGTGGCGAAGAGCTCACGGTCGAGGAGATCAAGGCCGCGATCCGCAAGCTCACCGTCAACAGTGAGATCTACCCGGTGTTCTGCGGCTCCGCGTTCAAGAACCGCGGCGTGCAGCCCATGCTCGACGCCGTCATCGACTACCTGCCGTCGCCTCTCGACGTGCCCGCCGTCGAGGGTCACGACGTGCGCGACGAGGAGAAGATCGTCGAGCGCCACCCGAACTCGACCGATCCCTTCGCAGCACTCGCGTTCAAGGTCGCGGTGCACCCGTTCTTCGGTCGCCTCACCTACATTCGCGTGTACTCGGGCACCATCGAGTCGGGTTCGCAGGTCATCAACTCGACCAAGGGCAAGAAGGAGCGCATCGGGAAGATCTTCCAGATGCACGCCAACAAGGAGAACCCCGTCGAGAGCGTGACCGCCGGTCACATCTACGCGGTCATCGGTCTCAAGGACACCACGACGGGCGACACGCTGTGCGACCCGAGCGAGCAGGTCATCCTCGAGTCCATGACGTTCCCCGAGCCGGTCATCGAGGTCGCCATCGAGCCGAAGACGAAGGCCGACCAGGAGAAGCTCGGCACGGCCATCCAGAAGCTCGCCGAGGAAGACCCGACGTTCCGCACCGAGCAGAACACCGAGACCGGTCAGACGGTCATCAAGGGCATGGGCGAGCTGCACCTCGACATCCTCGTTGACCGCATGAAGCGCGAGTTCAACGTCGAGGCCAACGTCGGCAAGCCCCAGGTGGCCTACCGCGAGACGATCAAGCGCACGATCGAGAAGTACGACTACACCCACAAGAAGCAGACGGGTGGCTCCGGTCAGTTCGCCAAGATCCAGATCATGCTCGAGCCGCTCGAGGTGACGCCGGAGACGAGCTACGAGTTCGTCAACGCCGTCACGGGAGGCCGCGTTCCGCGCGAGTACATCCCCTCGGTCGATGCGGGCATCCAGGACGCCATGCAGGTCGGCGTCCTCGCAGGCTTCCCGACGGTCGGCGTCAAGGCGACGCTGCTCGACGGTGCCTCGCACGACGTCGACTCCTCGGAGATGGCGTTCAAGATCGCGGGCTCGATGGCATACAAGGAGGCCGCTCGCAAGGCGAGCCCCGTGCTCCTCGAGCCGCTCATGGCGGTCGAGGTGCGCACCCCCGAGGAGTACATGGGCGACGTCATCGGCGACCTCAACTCCCGTCGCGGTCAGATCCAGTCGATGGAGGACGCAACGGGTGTCAAGGTCGTTCGCGCCCTCGTGCCGCTGTCGGAGATGTTCGGGTATGTGGGAGACCTTCGGTCGAAGACCTCGGGTCGAGCCGTCTACTCGATGTCGTTCGACAGCTACGCGGAGGTCCCGAAGGCCGTGGCCGAGGAGATCGTCCAGAAGAACAAGGGCGAGTAATCGCCCTGCCCGCGAGGGCTCGCTGAGAGCCTTCAGTACGATACATATCAACCAACTGCGGGAATCCAACTGCAAGAGGAAACCTGCGACCAAGTCCTGAGGAGGACCCACAGTGGCTAAGGCCAAGTTCGAGCGGACCAAGCCGCACGTCAACATCGGAACCATCGGTCACGTCGACCACGGCAAGACCACGCTCACCGCGGCGATCTCGAAGGTGCTTGCTGACAAGTACCCTTCGGCCACCAACGTGCAGCGTGACTTCGCCTCGATTGACTCGGCTCCGGAGGAGCGTCAGCGCGGCATCACGATCAACATCTCGCACGTCGAGTACGAGACGCCCAAGCGCCACTATGCGCACGTCGATGCCCCCGGCCACGCCGACTACATCAAGAACATGATCACGGGTGCCGCGCAGATGGACGGCGCGATCCTCGTTGTCGCGGCGACCGACGGCCCGATGGCGCAGACGCGCGAGCACGTGCTCCTCGCCAAGCAGGTCGGTGTTCCCTACCTGCTGGTCGCGCTCAACAAGTCCGACATGGTCGACGACGCCGAGATCATCGAGCTCGTCGAGCTCGAGGTTCGCGAGCTCCTCGCCAGCCAGGGCTTCGACGGCGACAACGCTCCCGTGATCCAGGTCTCGGGCCTCAAGGCGCTCGAGGGCGACGAGAAGTGGGTTCAGTCCGTTCTCGACCTCATGGACGCCGTGGACGAGTCGATCCCCGACCCCGTGCGTGACAAGGACAAGCCGTTCCTCATGCCCATCGAGGACGTCTTCACGATCACCGGCCGTGGCACGGTCGTCACGGGCCGCGCCGAGCGTGGAACCCTCGCGATCAACTCCGACGTCGAGATCGTCGGCATCCGTCCGACGCAGAAGACGATCGTCACGGGTATCGAGATGTTCCACAAGCAGCTCGATGAGGCGTGGGCCGGCGAGAACTGCGGCCTTCTCCTCCGCGGCACCAAGCGCGAGGACGTCGAGCGCGGTCAGGTCGTCGTGAAGCCGGGTTCGGTGACCCCTCACACGAACTTCGAGGGCACCGCGTACATCCTCTCCAAGGACGAGGGTGGGCGGCACAACCCCTTCTACACGAACTACCGCCCGCAGTTCTACTTCCGCACCACCGACGTCACCGGCGTCATCACGCTGCCCGAGGGCACCGAGATGGTCATGCCCGGCGACACCACCGACATGACCGTTGAGCTGATCCAGCCCATCGCCATGGAGGAGGGCCTCGGCTTCGCCATCCGCGAGGGTGGTCGCACCGTGGGCGCCGGAACGGTCACGAAGGTTCTCAAGTAGATCCTCTGATTCACGACTCGAGCGGGGTCGCGCCTTCGGGCGCGGCCCCGCTTCGTCGTTCGTGCGTCGTTCAGTACCCGATGAACTCTTCTGACACAACGTCGTCGTCAGGAACGCCGATGTCGCGCAGTGCCAGCGAAAGGTGATGCACTCGGGTCGGTGGGCCACTGAGATACCACACTGCGTCTGGCCAATCACGGCGGGCCTGCGAGAGGTCATTCGACGAGAGTGCCCCGGTTCGCAGCTGGAGGGTCATCGAGGGGTTCGCGTTCGCGCAGACCTGCAACTCGCTGAGGTACGCGGCGTGTGCGCGGGATACCACCGAGTACAGCACAGTCAAGGGCACGCTGAGCATCGACTCAGCAGCGAATCTAGCCATGCTGATGTACGGGGTGATGCCGACACCGTGAGCGAGCAGGATGCGCGGGCGGCGTGATTCGTCGGTCAGGGTGACATGGCCGTACGGCCCAGAGATTCTTACCCGACTTCCGATCGAAAGACGTTCAAGCGTCTGCTTGAATCCGCTCTCTGAGCGCCGGAAGGCGAAGCTCAGAACGTCGGTGTCGTGTGGCGACGACGAGAGCGAGAAGACACGCGAGGTACCTCGCTGGTCCCGCTGATGCAGTTTATCCACTTCGATCTGCACATGTTGCCCGGCGGCGAACACAAAGTCTGGGGGACGGGCGACCAACACCTCGATCACGTCGCCCGCAATATTTCGCCGACCCACTATCGCTACGGGCAGACGTCGGAGGTGTGTCATCGCGTTCGTCTCATGGCTGGACCGGCGTGACGGCGGCACCCGGCGGCACCATGAACACTGTTGAATCGATGGGCTCGTCGACGCTGTCTATCAGCACGCGTACGACAACCCCCTGCCCGACGGGAATTTCGTGTTCACCCGGCCCGAACTCCGCTGCCCATGCAGCAGGCCCGGTAGCCAAGTCTGCAAGACCGAGATCCTGTGGTTCGACCGGAGTGATGCTGTTCCATCGTGTGCCATCCGGCACCTCAGCATCAGCTGTGTACAGAGTCCGTTCGTCGAATCGGTAGATCTGATCAGACTCCACTTGACCATCCGTCGACACGGTTTGGCGAAAGTACGGCGCGGTATCAAGGTCTACCAACCACAATTGGACGGTGCGTCCTTGCTCGAAGATGGTCATCGAGAACCCCTGGGCATACACGCCCGGGGGTGGTTCCTGCTGGCCTCCCGTCATTGCCGCGACCGTCACCTGACGTTCGGCGACTATCAGGGCGCCGGCGAGCAGCACAATCGGCAACACAAGGGCCGCTCCAACTGCCCACAAACGGGCTTGGCTTCCGATGGTGGTCATGGCGTGCACCGTGTCAGACAGTCGCCGCTACTCAGGTGCGTCACAGAGCCCCCACACGTCGCCGTCGCGAGACGGTCATCACGAACGCGACCGCCTGAGTGCCGACTGCTGTTACGAGTAGTGCGATGTAGTAGTACCGGAGAGGATTCGGCTCATACAGCGTCATTCGGACGGGCGAAGGCGAGTAGTGGATGAAAGCGAAGTAGATCACGTGCAGAGCGACAAGGTAGAAGGCCGCGTAGGCGAGAGTGTGCATCCACTTCCACGAACTAACGCCCAAGAAGGCGACCGCTCGATCAAAGGAGGTCGCAGCAAGAGCCAAACCCAGCGCGAGCGCCACAAGGCCGAGCAGGTTGGCGAGCCCGAAGCCTGGTTCAGCGCGCAAGTACAGACCGGTTTCCGGTGAGAGCTGGTAGCCCAATAAACCCGCGACGTCCCAACGAGCCCAGCCGTCCCAAACGAGATAGCCATGCACAGAGCTCACGACCGCGAACCAGATGCCGGCTTCTCGACGCCACGGCACAATCGGAAGCAATCGCGGCCAAATGCGTGCGAGGGGCCCGGCGACGATAGCGAACCACAGCAGACCGATCGCGGAAACGCCGAACGACTTCCACAGCCGCATGTCGGGGCTCCAGGTCGAATACAGGAGCCATGCTCCCAGCCCGATAATCGCCGCGACGCTCGCAGTGAGAAGGTGCCGACGCGCAACGCTGGCCCACGATCGGGTTCCTAGCAGCATGATGGCTCCGTCGAGGTGGGCGGCTTCTAACGACGACATCGTCTCACTGTGAACCTATAGGTTTGCTCTCAACCGCGCCCGCGTCGTCGGCTCTTCGTCCGTCGGGGCCGGCCTCTTTCCAGCGAGTCGCGCCGACAAGGTGGCAGCCGCTGTGCGCACCGCGGTGGCCAAAGCACCCACGTGCTCGGCGGTGACGGCTTCGGCGCGATAGGTGAGTCCGAGGGCGGCGGCGGGGTAGCCCGTGCGGTCGATGCCGGTCGCGGCGACCGAGGCGTAGCCCGCGGTGATCTCGCCGTCTTCCGTCGCGACGCGCGCCTCGCGTGCGGCGAACAGGATGCGGTCGAGCTCGGGCAGCGAACGCGGCCCGACGCCGCGGCGCGTGATGAGGGCCTCGCGGTGCGGGAAGAGCGCGCGCACTTGCGCGGCCGGGAGCGCCGCGAGCATGGCGCGGCCCGTGGCGGTGAGGTGCGCAGGCAGCCGCACGCCGACGCGCACGACGGTCGTCGGCGCGCGCGGCGCCGACGCCTGCCCGACGTACGAGACGTCGCCGCCCGCGAGCACGGCGAGCTGCGCGACCACGGGCACGGGGGTCGAGCGCACGAGCCGCTCGAGCAGCGGCCCCCCGAGCCGGGCGAGCCGGCTCGCGCTCAGCACCGAGCCGCCGATCTCGGCGACGAGGGCGCCGAGGCCGTAGGCGCGCGCCTCGGGGTAGTGCACGACGAAGCCCTCCTCCTGCAGCACGCGCAGCAGCTGGTAGACGCTCGACCGCGGCAGCTCCAGCTCGCGCGCGAGGGTCGAGGCGGGCACGGGGTCGTTGTGGTGCGCGAGGTGCGCGACGATGCGCAGGGCGGCGCGGGCGGCGGGCACGTCGGGCACGAGCATCCACCGCCAATCGTCTGGTATCTCAGACACATTATGCCCGGTGCCCGATGCGCACGACGGTGCCGCGCAGTTCACTGGGCTCATGCAGATCACGCTCGGCCGCCGCCCCCTCACGATCGATGAGGTCGTCGCGGTCGCGCGGCACGACGCGACCGTCGTCATCGACGCCGAGGCGCTCGCGGCGATGGCCGCGACCCGCGCGATCGTCGAGGGACTCGCCGACGATGTCGAGCCGCACTACGGCATCTCGACCGGGTTCGGGGCGCTCGCGACGACGCACATCCCGGTTGAGAAGCGCGCCGAGCTGCAGCGCTCGCTCGTGCGCTCGCACGCGGCGAGCAGCGGGCCCGAGGTCGAGCGCGAGGTCGTGCGCGGCACGATGCTGCTGCGCCTGCAGACCCTGACGACCGCACGTACGGGCGCGCGCCCGATCGTCGCCGAGACCTACGCGGCCGTGCTCAACGCGGGGCTGACGCCGATCGTCGGCGAGTACGGCAGCCTCGGCTGCTCGGGCGACCTCGCCCCGCTCGCGCACTGCGCACTCGCCGTGATGGGCGAGGGCACGGTGCGCGATGCGCGGGGCGCGCTGATGCCCGCCGCGCAGGCGCTCGCCGCGGCGGGCATCGAGCCGGTCGCGCTGCGCGAGAAGGAGGGGCTCGCCCTCATCAACGGCACCGACGGCATGCTCGGGATGCTCGCCCTCGCCCTCACCGACCTCGACCGCCTCGTGGCCACAGCCGACCTCGCCGCGGGCCTGAGCGTCGAGGCCCTGCTCGGCACTGACCGCCCCTTCGCCGCGGATCTGCTCGCGCTGCGCGCGCACCCGGGTCAGGCGACCAGCGCCGAGGACCTGCGTCGCGTGCTGAGCGGCTCGGCCGTCGTCGCGAGCCACCGCCCGGGAGACGATGGCACGCATGACTGCACCCGCGTGCAAGACGCCTACTCGTTGCGCTGCGCCCCGCAGGTGCACGGCGCCGTGCGCGACACCATGGCGCACGCGGCGGCCGTCGCGAACCGGGAGCTCGCGAGCGCGATCGACAACCCCGTCGTGACGCTCGACGGTCGCGTCGAGTCGAACGGCAGCTTCCTCGGCGCCCCGCTCGGCTATGTGCTCGACTTCCTCGCGATCGCCGTGGCCGACCTCGCGAGCATGAGCGAGCGGCGCACCGACCGCTTCCTCGACGCCAGCCGGAGCCAGGGCCTGCCACCGTTCCTCGCCCACGATCCCGGCGTCGACTCGGGCCACATGATCGCCCAGTACACGCAGGCCGGCATCGTGGGCGAGCTCAAGCGCCTCGCCGTGCCCGCGAGCGTCGACTCGATCCCCTCGAGCGCGATGCATGAGGACCACGTGGCGATGGGCTGGTCGGCGGCGCGCAAGCTGCGCCGCGCGATCGACGGGCTCACGCGCGTCGTCGCGATCGAGCTGCTGACCGCCGCGCGCGGGCTCGACCTGCGGTGCGCCGCGCTCGGCGTGGCGTCCGCCCCCGCGACCGCCGCGGTCGTCGCCGCCCTGCGCGAGCACGTCGACGGCCCCGGCCCCGACCGCTATCTCGCCCCCGAGATCGAGCACGCCGTGCGGCTCACCGACGACGGCACGCTGCTCGCGGCCGCCCGGGCCGTCACCGAGATCCGCTAGACCCGCCGACAGGAGAACAGCCATGACCCTCACCGACGCGATCAGCGTGAGCGCAGCATCCGGAGCCCGCCCCGTGCGCGCCCACCGCGGAACCCAGCTGCACACCCTCGGCTGGCAGCAGGAGGGGGCGCTGCGCATGCTGCAGAACAACCTCGACCCCGAGGTGGCCGAGCATCCCGACGAGCTCGTCGTCTACGGCGGCACGGGCAAGGCCGCGCGCGACTGGGCGAGCTTCGACGCGCTGACCCGCACCCTGAGCACGCTGAAGAACGACGAGACGATGCTCGTGCAGTCGGGCCGGCCGGTCGGCGTCATGCAGACGCACGAGTGGGCGCCGCGCGTGCTCATCGCCAACTCGAACCTCGTCGGAGACTGGGCGAACTGGGACGAGTTCCGGCGGCTCGAGCAGCTCGGCCTCACGATGTACGGCCAGATGACGGCCGGCTCGTGGATCTACATCGGTACGCAGGGCATCCTGCAGGGCACCTTCGAGACCTTCGCCGCCGTGGCGACGCAGCTCGCCGCCCGCAAGGGCGGGCTCCATGGGCACAGTGGAGGGACTCTCGCCGGCACCATCACCCTCACGGGCGGCCTCGGCGGCATGGGCGGCGCGCAGCCCCTCGCCGTGACGATGAACGACGGCGTCGCGCTCTGCGTCGACGTCGACCCCAGCCGCATCGCCCGCCGCCTCGAGCACCGCTACCTCGACGTCGTCGCTGATTCGCTCGAGCACGCGCTCGAACTCGCGGTCGAGGCGCGGGATGCCCGCCGCGGGCTCTCGATCGGCGTGCTCGGCAACGCGGCCGAGGTCTTTCCGCGCCTGCTCGCCATGGGCGCCCCGATCGACATCGTCACCGACCAGACGAGTGCGCACGATCCGCTCGCCTACCTGCCCGTCGAGCACACGGTCGACGAGTGGCACGCCGCACGCGAGCGCGACCCCCTCGGCTTCGCGGCCGCGGCCCGGGCGTCGATGGCGCTGCAGGTCGAGGCCATGGTCGGGTTTCAGCGCGCGGGCGCCGAGGTCTTCGACTACGGCAACAACATCCGCACCGAGGCGCGCGCGGCCGGATACGCCGATGCGTTCTCGTTCCCCGGGTTCGTGCCCGCCTACATCCGCCCACTCTTTGCGCAGGGCAAGGGTCCGTTCCGCTGGGCTGCCCTGAGCGGCGACCCGGCCGATATCGCGGCGACCGACCGCGCAGTGCTCGAGATGTTCCCCGAGAACGAGAGTCTGCAGCGCTGGATTCCGATGGCGCAGCAGCGCGTGCACTACCAGGGGCTGCCGGCGCGCATCTGCTAGCTCGGCTACGGCGAGCGCGACCGCGCGGGCGAGCGCTTCAACGACATGGTCGCGTCGGGCGAACTCAGCGCACCGGTCGCGATCGGCCGCGACCACCTCGACTCGGGCAGCGTCGCGAGCCCGTACCGCGAGACCGAGGCCATGAAAGACGGCAGCGACGCGATCGCCGACTGGCCGTTGCTCAACGCGCTCGTCAACACGTCGTCGGGCGCGACGTGGGTGTCGATCCACCACGGTGGGGGAGTTGGCATCGGCCGTTCGATCCACGCCGGCCAGGTCGTCGTGGCCGACGGCACGGCGCTCGCCGGTGAGAAGGTGCAGCGCGTGCTGACGAACGACCCGGGCATGGGCGTCATCCGCCACATCGACGCGGGCTACATCGAGGGCGAGGCGGTCGTCGAGCAGTTCGGCGTGCGCATCCCGATGCGCGAGCAGGGCTGACTGTGTCTGGCCGGAGCGTGCTGAGTCACGACCCGCTGTGGCCCCGCGCGGGCGACTGGCCCTCGTGGACGCCGGGCTCGCGGGCGGATGCCGTTCTGGTGGGCATCCCGACTTGGCGCACCTCGCTGTCGCCGGGGCAGGCGCACACGACCCCCGCGGCGATCCGGGATGCCCTCCGCTACTACTCCGCCGACGCGCTCGCCCGGCCCGATGGCTCGCGCGTGACCGTGCTCGACGCGGGCGACGCGCCCGAGCCCGACGGCGCCGGTGACGAGGCCGCGACGGCTCGAGTCGCCGAGGTCGCGGCGGGGGCATCCCTCGTCATCGTGCTCGGCGGCGACAACGCCGCCACTGTTCCCGCCGCGCTCGGGGCCTGGGGCACGCGCATCGGCACCGCGGGCCTCGTGACGCTGGATGCCCACCACGACCTGCGCGACGGCACCACGAACGGCTCGCCCGTACGGCGGTTGCTTGAGGCCGGGCTCAGCGGCGACCGCACCAGCCAGCTCGGCATCGAGCCGCTCGCGAACTCACGGGCCTACGCGGCGCGGACCGCCGAGAAGGGCATCACCGTGGTCACCCGTGCCGACCTGCTGCGCACCCCGATCGCGGCTGCCATGACCGCGGCGCTCGACCGCGCCGCGTCGGCGGGCGGCCCCGTGCACGTCGACCTCGACCTCGACGTCTGCGACCGCAGCGTCGCGCCGGGCTGTCCGGCGAGCGTGCCCGGCGGTCTGAGTGCGATCGAGCTGCGCACCGCGGCGCGGCTGGCGGGAGCGCATCCCGCCGTCGTGAGCATCGACCTCACCGAGCTCGACGCCGCGCGCGACACCGCCGACCAGCGCACCGTGCGTCTCGCGGCGCTGTGCGTGCTGGAAGCCCTCGCCGGACTGGCGAGCCGCCCGCCCGCTGCGCGCGCGAAAGGATGACATCATGAGCGCCGCGACCACCACCGTCATCACGAATATCGGCCAGTTCGTCTCCCTCGACCCCGCCGAGCCCGAGCGGCCGATCCGCACCGGGGCCGCCCTCGTCATCGCCGACGGGCGCGTGGCCTGGGTGGGCGACACGGTCGATGCCCCCGCCGCCGACACGCGCATCGACGCGGAGGGCGCGGCGGTCATCCCGGGCTTCGTCGACAGCCACAACCATCTCGTGTTCGCGGGCGACCGCGTCGACGAGTTCGAGGCGCGCATGGCCGGGCGGTCGTACACGGCGGGTGGAATCCGCACGACGGTCGCCGCCACGCGCGCAGCGAGCGACGACGAGCTGCGCGTGCGACTGCGTCACCTCGTCGCCCAAGCGCACGCCCAGGGCACGACGACGCTCGAGATCAAGAGCGGCTACGGGCTGACGGTCGATGACGAGGCACGTTCCCTCCGCCTTGCGCGCGAGGTCACCCCCGAGACGACCTTCCTCGGCGCCCACGTCGTGCCCGCCGAATTCGCCGACGACCGCGAGACCTACGTCGACCTTGTGGGCGGCGACATGCTCGCGGCGTGCGCTCCGCACGCGCGCTTTATCGACGTGTTCATCGACTCGGGTGCGTTCACCGTCGACGAGGCGCGGCGCGTTCTGCTGGCGGGGCGGGATGCTGGCCTTGAGCTGCGCGTGCACGCCGGCCAGCTCGCCCCTGATGGAGGGGTCGCCCTCGCCGTCGAGCTCGGCGCCGCAAGCGTCGATCACTGCACGTTCCTCACCGATGATGACGTCGAGCTGCTCGCGGCGAGTGCCCGCGCTGGCGACGGCACCGTCGCGACCCTGCTGCCGCTCGTCGAGTTTTCGACGAACCAGCCGTATCCGGATGCCCGCCGACTGCTCGACGCGGGTGTCGCCGTGGCGCTCGCGAGCGACTGCAACCCGGGCTCGAACTTCTCGAGCAGCATGCCGTTGGCCGTCGCGCTCGCGGTGCGCGAGCTCGGCATGACTCCACTCCAGGCGCTCACCGCAGCGACCCGCGGGGGAGCCCGCGCACTGCGTCGCACCGACGCCGGCCACTTGGGGGTCGGCGCGCGGGGCGACGCGGTCATCCTGGATGCTCCCGACTACCGTCACCTGGCTTCCCGGCCGGGCGTTCCGCTCGTGAGGCGGGTGCTGGTGAGTGGCGAGCCCGACGTCGCCCTGCACGCGCCGCGCGAGTAGGCTCAGGCCGCCCCCCGCGCAACCTTTGCGCTCGGCTCCCGCTCTCGAAAGGCTCGCCCATGGTCCGTCGCGTCGTGCTCGAGATCGTGCTCATCGTTGCCATCACGATCGCCCTCGCCTGGCTCGTGCTCGCGGCGTTCGCGATGACCGACAGCGCTGATCCGATCGGCACCCTCGTCGACCAGACCCCCCGCGTGCTGTTCGGTCTACTCGGCCCAGCGCTTGGACTCTGGGCCGTGCTCGTCGTCATCGGGGCGATCGTGCAGCGACGCCGCGCGGTCGGCTGGCGCATCGCCACCCATCTCTTCTCGCTCGTCGCCGCGCTGCTCGTCAACGTCGGCGTGCTGACGATCGTGAGCGTCGTCTCCGGCGGCGGGCAGGGCGAAGACTGGGGCATGATCGTGGTCGCGATCGCTGTGGCGGCCGGGGGCATGCTGCTCGTCGCGGGAACCGTGGCCGTGCTA
>NZ_VIKT02000019.1:0-16920 GCF_009371975.2 Microcella pacifica | reverse complement strand
CCCGCCCCCGCGCGCCCCCCCGGAGCGGGCGGGTGGGCGGGGGTCCGCGGCGCCCCCCCCCCCCCCCCCCCACGCCCGGGTTGCAGCACGTCGCGCGCTGTGGCAGACTCTTCAAGTTCCACACGCCGCGTTTTCGTGCGCGGCTCACTGCCAGGCAGTGCATAGGACGAGCGTCGCACCGAGTGATCGGCAGCGGGTCGTGATGAGCCTAGGCCGCGGGCAGCAGAACACAGCTCACACCCCCCTGCACCCTCTTCAAGGGAAACCTTGTGTGCGGATGCCGTGCGTTGCGAGGGCGACACGCCCGAGCGCGGGGGTCGGGGTGAGCAGGCGACAAGCAAGCGTTCGTTTGACAGAAGAACAGTGGTGCGACAGCGATTGCGCTCCGCGTGAGGTGCGCCCGTCAGGGGTGCATCACGTCTAAGAAGGAAGAGAGTTGAGCATGGCGGGACAGAAGATCCGCATCCGGCTTAAGTCGTATGACCACGCTGGTCTCGACGCATCGGCGCGCAAGATCGTCGACACGGTGACCCGTGCCGGCGCCACGGTCGTGGGCCCTGTGCCCCTGCCGACGGAGAAGAACGTCATCGCCGTCATTCGGTCGCCCCACAAGTACAAAGACAGCCGCGAGCACTTCGAGAAGCGCACGCACAAGCGTCTCATCGACATCATCGATCCGACGCCGAAGGCGGTCGACTCGCTCATGCGCCTCGACCTGCCCGCCGACGTCAACATCGAGATCAAGCTCTAAGGAACCCCGACATGTCTGCAATCAAGACGACCAAGGGTCTGCTGGGCACGAAGCTCGGCATGACGCAGGTGTGGGACGCGAACAACAAGCTCGTGCCCGTCACCGTGGTGGAGATCGCCCCCAACGTGGTGACGCAAGTGCGCACCCCCGAGATTGACGGGTACGCCGCCGTGCAGATCGCCTACGGCGCCATCGACCCGCGCAAAGTCACCAAGCCCCTCACCGGCCACTTCGAGAAGGCCGGCAGCACCCCGCGCCGCCACCTCACCGAGGTGCGCACGGCCGACGCCGCCGAGTACACGCCGGGCCAGTTGCTCGCTGTCGACATCTTCGAAGCCGGCCAGCTGGTCGACGTCGTCGGCACGAGCAAGGGAAAGGGCTTTGCCGGTGTCATGAAGCGCCACAACTTCAAAGGCGTCTCGGCCTCGCACGGTTCGCACCGCAACCACCGCAAGCCGGGCTCGATCGGTGCCAGCTCGACCCCCAGCCGCGTGTTCAAGGGCATGCGCATGGCGGGCCGTATGGGTGGCGACCGCGTGACCGTTCTCAACCTCACCGTGCACTCGGTCGACCTCGAGAAGGGACTCCTGCTCGTCAAGGGCGCCGTCCCCGGTGCTCGCGGCCGCCTCGTGTTCGTCCGCAACGCCGTGAAGGAGGCGTGATCGCCATGGCTGCTTCTCTCAACGTCGTCGACGCCGCAGGCAAGAAGACCGGATCGGTCGACCTGCCCGCCGAGCTGTTCGACGTCCAGACCAACGTGCCGCTGCTGCACCAGGTCGTCGTGGCCCAGCTCGCTGCCGCGCGCCAGGGTACGCACTCGACCAAGGGTCGTGGCGAGGTCTCCGGTGCGGGCCGCAAGCCCTTCAAGCAGAAGGGCACGGGCCGCGCTCGTCAGGGCTCCATCCGCGCTCCTCAGATGACCGGTGGTGGCATCGTCCACGGGCCGACGCCGCGCAACTACGCGCAGCGCACCCCCAAGAAGATGATCGCCGCGGCCCTCCTCGGAGCACTCTCGGATCGCGCTCGTGGCGACCGCCTGCACGTCGTCGAGTCGTTCGGCTCGGACACGCCCTCGACGAAGGCAGCAGCATCCACGCTCGCCGCCGTCGCCTCGGGCCGCAACGTGCTCGTCGTCATCGAGCGCGGTGATGACGTCAACCTCAAGAGCGTGCGCAACCTGCGCAACCTGCACGTCATCAGCCCCGACCAGCTCAACGCCTACGACGTGCTGGTCAGCGACGACATCGTCTTCACGAAGACTGCGTTCGAGGCCTTCGTGTCGGCCAAGACCAAGAAGGAAGAGGTCAGCGCATGAGCGTCCACGAGGTCGCCCAGAACAAGGACCCCCGCGATGTCATCATCGCGCCCGTCGTGAGCGAGAAGAGCTACGCGCTCATCGATGACGGCAAGTACACCTTCATCGTGGACCCCCGCGCGAACAAGTCGGAGATCAAGCTCGCGATCGAGAAGATCTTCGGCGTCAAGGTCGCGTCGGTCAACACGCTCAACCGCACGGGCAAGACCCGTCGCACCCGCTTCGGCACGGGAAAGCGCAAGGACACCAAGCGCGCGATCGTGACCCTGAAGTCCGGCTCGATCGACATCTTCACGGCTGTCGGCTAGGCCCGGAAGGACAGACACCATGGCTATTCGCAAGTACAAGCCCACGACCCCCGGTCGTCGCGGTTCGTCGGTCTCGGACTTCGCCGAGATCACGCGCTCGACCCCGGAGAAGTCGCTGCTCAAGCCGCTGCCCAAGACGGGTGGCCGCAACAACTCGGGTCGCATCACGACACGCCACATCGGTGGTGGCCACAAGCGCCAGTACCGCATGATCGACTTCCGTCGCAACGACAAGGACGGCGTCAACGCGAAGGTCGCGCACATCGAGTACGACCCGAACCGCACGGCGCGCATCGCGCTCCTGCACTTCGTGGACGGCACCAAGCGCTACATCCTCGCGCCGAACAAGCTCTCGCAGGGCGACATCATCGAGTCGGGCCCCTCGGCTGACATCAAGCCGGGCAACAACCTGCCGCTGCGCAACATCCCCGTGGGTACTGTCGTGCACGCGATCGAGCTCCGCCCCGGTGGCGGCGCGAAGATGGCCCGCTCGGCCGGCGCCTCGGTGCGACTCGTCGCCAAGGACGGCCCCTACGCGCAGCTGCGTCTGCCCTCGGGCGAGATCCGCAACGTCGACGCGCGCTGCCGCGCCACGATCGGCGAGGTCGGCAACGCCGAGCAGTCGAACATCAACTGGGGCAAGGCCGGCCGCAAGCGCTGGAAGGGCGTGCGCCCGACCGTCCGCGGTGTCGCCATGAACCCGGTCGACCACCCGCACGGTGGTGGAGAGGGCAAGACGTCCGGTGGACGTCACCCGGTCAGCCCGTGGGGCCAGGCCGAGGGCCGCACGCGTCGCCCCAACAAGGAGAGCGACAAGCTCATCGTCCGCCGCCGCACCGTTGGCAAGAAGCGCTAGTAGGAGTCGAAAAAGATGCCACGCAGTCTCAAGAAGGGCCCCTTCGTCGACGACCACCTGCTTCGCAAGGTGTTCACGCAGAACGAGGCCAACAGCAAGAACGTCATCAAGACCTGGTCGCGCCGATCGATGATCGTGCCCGCGATGCTCGGCCACACCATCGCCGTGCACGACGGCCGCAAGCACATCCCCGTGTTCGTGACCGAGACCATGGTCGGGCACAAGCTCGGCGAGTTTGCGCCCACCCGCACCTTCCGTGGACACGAGAAGGACGACAAGAAGGGTCGTCGCCGCTAACGCGGGGACGGTTGAAGAGGAGATACACATGGTGGAGTCGATCGCCCGCGTGCGACACATCCGCGTGACGCCTCAGAAGGCTCGTCGCGTCGTCGACCTGATCCGCGGCAAGCAGGCCCTCGAGGCCCTGGCCATCCTGAAGTTCGCACCGCAGGGTGCGAGCGAGCCCGTCTACAAGCTCGTCGCGTCGGCCATGGCCAACGCACGGGTCAAGGCGGATGCAGCGAACTCCTTCCTCGACGAGCAGGACCTCTATGTGTCCCGCGCATTCGTCGACGAGGGCACGACCCTCAAGCGGTTCCAGCCGCGCGCCCAGGGTCGGGCGTTCCGCATCCTCAAGCGCACCAGCCACATCACGATCGTCCTCGCGACGCCGGATGAGCTGACCGCCGCGGGCTCGAGCACGAGCAAGAAGAAGGCGAGCAAGTAGACATGGGCCAGAAAGTCAATCCGTACGGCTTCCGACTCGGAATCACCACCGACCACGTGTCGCGCTGGTTCTCCGACAGCACGAAAGCCGGTCAGCGCTATTCCGACTACGTCGCGGAGGACGTCAAGATCCGCCGGATGCTCACCACGAGCCTCGACCGCGCTGGCGTCGCCCGCATCGAGATCGAGCGCACCCGTGACCGGGTTCGCGTCGACATCCACACCGCCCGCCCGGGCATCGTGATCGGTCGCCGCGGTGCCGAGGCGGAGCGCATCCGCTCCGACCTCGAGAAGCTCACCGCCAAGCAGATCCAGCTCAACATCCTCGAGGTGAAGAACCCCGAGGCCGAGGCGCAGCTCGTCGCCCAGGGCATCGCGGAGCAGCTCAGCGCTCGCGTGGCCTTCCGCCGCGCGATGCGCAAGGGCCTCCAGGGTGCTCAGCGCGCCGGCGCCAAGGGTGTTCGCATCCAGGTCTCGGGTCGTCTCGGCGGCGCCGAGATGAGCCGCTCGGAGTTCTACCGCGAAGGCCGTGTGCCGCTGCACACCCTCCGCGCGAACATCGACTACGGCTTCTACGAGGCCCGGACGACCTTCGGTCGTATCGGCGTCAAGGTCTGGATCTACAAGGGCGACATCACCAACAAGGAACTCGCTCGCGAGCAGGCGTCCCAGAAGTCGTCGCGCCCCGAGCGTCGTGACTCTGACCGCGGCCCGCGTCGCGACGGTGGCCGTCCGGCCGCCGCCAAGGCGCCCGCTGCGGCCGGAGCGGAAGGCTAGAGACATGCTTATTCCCCGTAAGGTCAAGTTCCGGAAGCAGCACCACCCCAAGCGCGGTGGGCACGCGACCGGCGGAACCGTCGTGTCGTTCGGCGAGTACGGCATCCAGGCCATCACCCCCGCCTATGTGACCAACCGTCAGATCGAGTCCGCTCGTATCGCCATGACGCGTCACATCAAGCGTGGCGGCAAGGTGTGGATCAACATCTACCCCGACCGCCCGCTCACCAAGAAGCCCGCCGAGACCCGCATGGGTTCCGGTAAGGGCTCGCCGGAGTGGTGGGTCGCCAACGTCAAGCCGGGTCGCGTCCTCTTCGAGGTCGCCGGTGTTCCCGAGCAGCTCGCTCGAGAGGCCATGACCCGCGCAATTCACAAGCTGCCCCTCAAGGCACGCATCATCAAGCGCGAGGAGGGCGACGCGTAATGGCGATCGGATCGAAAGAGCTGGCACCTGTCGAGCTCGACACTTTTGAAGACGAGCGTCTCGTCGACGAGCTGAAGAAGGCGAAGGAAGAACTCTTCAACCTCCGCTTCCAGGCCGCGACCGGGCAGCTCGAGAGCCACGGTCGGCTTCGTGCCGTCAAGCGCGACATCGCGCGCATCTACACCGTGATCCGCGAGCGCGAGCTGGGCATCCGTGCCACGCCCGCCCCCATCGAGGTCCCGGAGAAGCCCGCGAAGAAGTCCACCAAGGCGAAGACCGAGGCCAAGGCCGAGGCCGACGACAAGACCGGGGCTTCGGACAAGACCGAGGAGAAGAACTAATGGCGACGACCGAGAAGAAGGCTTCCGCTGCC
Organism: Microcella pacifica; assembly: GCF_009371975.2. Classification (GTDB taxonomy): domain Bacteria; phylum Actinomycetota; class Actinomycetes; order Actinomycetales; family Microbacteriaceae; genus Microcella; species Microcella pacifica. The sequence goes on along the minus strand of NZ_VIKT02000019.1, from coordinate 11,390 downwards.
GGCCACGAGTCGGCCGCGCACGACGTTCGCGACGAGAGCGCGCGCGGCTACCGCAAGGTGCGCCGCGGCTACGTGACGAGCGACAAGATGGAGAAGACCATCGTCGTCGAGGTCGAGGACCGCGTGAAGCACCCGCTCTACGGCAAGGTCATCCGTCGCACCTCGAAGGTCAAGGTGCACGACGAGCAGAACACCGCTGGTGTCGGCGACCTCGTGCTCATCTCCGAGACCCGTCCCCTGTCCGCTACGAAGCGCTGGCGCCTCGTCGAGATCCTCGAGAAGGCCAAGTAGGCCCTCGCGCCTATTGGGTAGGAGAGAACAATGCTTCAGCAGGAATCCCGCGTCAAGGTCGCCGACAACACCGGCGCCAAGGAGCTGCTCACGATCCGCGTGCTCGGCGGCTCCGGCCGTCGGTACGCCGGCCTCGGTGACGTCATCGTGGCGACCGTCAAGGACGCCATCCCCGGTGGCAACGTCAAGAAGGGCGATGTCGTCAAGGCGGTCATCGTGCGCACCATCAAGCAGACCCGTCGTTCCGACGGTTCGTACATCAAGTTCGACGAGAACGCCGCCGTGATCCTGAAGGCCGACGGGGACCCTCGTGGTACCCGCATCTTCGGGCCGGTCGGCCGTGAGCTTCGCGACAAGAAGTTCATGAAGATCGTCTCGCTCGCACCGGAGGTGCTCTAACTCATGGCCAACATCAAGAAGGGCGACCTCGTCCAGGTGATCACGGGCGCGACGGAAGACCGCGGCGGAGACCGCGGCAAGCAGGGTCGCGTCATCGAGGTGCTCGCGGAGAAGAACCGCGTCATCGTCGAGGGCGTCAACTACGTCACGAAGCACGTGCGCGTCGGTCAGACGCAGCGCGGCACCAAGACGGGCGGTATCGAGACCTCCGAGGCCTCGATCCACATCTCGAACGTGGCGCTCGTCGACCCCAAGTCCAAGAAGCCGACCCGCGTCGGTTTCCGCGAGGAGACCGTGACGAAGGACGGCGTCAAGAAGACCGTCCGCGTGCGGTACGCCAAGAAGTCAGGTGAGAAGTTCTGATGTCAACCACTGCCCCTGCGCAGGCTGGCACAATCCAGCCGCGCCTCAAGCAGAAGTACCGTGCCGAGATCACGAAGGCGCTGACCGAGGAGTTCGGGTACACCAACCCGCACCAGGTTCCCGGTCTCGTCAAGATCGTCGTGAACACGGGTGTCGGCGAGGCCGCTCGCGACAGCAAGGTCATCGACGGTGCGATCAAGGATCTCACCGCGATCACGGGCCAGAAGCCCCAGGTCACGAAGGCCCGCAAGTCGATCGCTCAGTTCAAGCTTCGCGAGGGCATGCCCATCGGCGCCCACGTGACGCTGCGCGGCAACCGCGCCTGGGAGTTCATGGACCGCCTCGTGACGCTCGCGCTGCCGCGCATCCGCGACTTCCGCGGTCTGAGCCCGAAGCAGTTCGACGGTCACGGCAACTACACCTTCGGTCTGACGGAGCAGAGCGTGTTCCACGAGATCGATCAGGACAAGATCGACCGCGTGCGCGGCTTCGACATCACGATCGTGACCACCGCGAAGACGGACGACGAGGGTCGCGCGCTCCTGCGCGCGCTCGGCTTCCCCTTCGCGAACCCCGCCCAGTAGGGCATCCACCACCGGTCCGACTCGGACCACGATCGCCCAGGTCGTCACTCGTGTAACGGGTGAGCGAAACCAGGTGAGAAACGGAAGACACCACTATGACGATGACAGATCCGGTCGCAGACATGCTGACCAGACTGCGCAACGCCAACTCGGCGCACCACGACACGGTCTCGCTACCCGGCAGCAAGCTCAAGTCGCACATCGCCGAGATCCTCAAGCGCGAGGGCTACATCTCGGACTGGGCGGTCGAAGACGCGCGCGTCGGCACGACGCTCACGCTCTCGCTCAAGTACGGGCCGAACCGCGAGCGGTCGATCGCCGGCATCAAGCGAGTCTCGAAGCCCGGCCTTCGCGTCTACGCGAAGTCGACCGAGATCCCCAACGTTCTCGGCGGCCTCGGCGTGGCCATCCTGTCGACCTCCTCGGGTCTGCTCACCGACCGCGAGGCGATGAAGAAGGGCGTGGGTGGGGAAGTCCTCGCCTACGTGTGGTGATCTGACATGTCACGAATCGGACGCATGCCCATCGACATCCCCGGTGGTGTCGAGGTGAAGATCGACGGCCAGGCCGTCACCGTCAAGGGCCCCAAGGGCGAGCTCGGCCTCACGGTCGCGCAGCCCATCCGGGTCGCCCTCGACGACAACCAGGTCGTCGTGACCCGACCGGACGACGAGCGCGACTCGCGCTCGCTCCACGGCCTCACGCGCACGCTCATCCAGAACCAGATCATCGGCGTGACCCAGGGATACTCCAAGGGTCTCGAGGTGGTCGGCACCGGATACCGCGTGCAGTCGAAGGGCTCCGCGGTCGAGTTCGCGCTCGGCTACTCGCACTCGATCACGGTCGACCCGCCCGCCGGGATTACCTTCACGGTCGAGGGCAACAACAAGCTCACCGTCAGCGGCATTGACAAGCAGGCCGTTGGCGAAGTCGCGGCCAACATTCGCAAGCTGCGCAAGCCCGAGCCCTACAAGGGCAAGGGCGTGCGCTACGCCGGCGAGGTTGTCCGTCGCAAGGCCGGAAAGGCTGGTAAGTAATCATGGGTCTCGGAACAAGAGGCAAGAGCAAGACGGCCGCCAAGGGCCGCCGTCACGCGAGACTGCGCAAGCGCGTCACGGGCACGGGGGAACGCCCCCGCCTCGTCGTCACGCGCTCAGCGCGTCACGTCTTCGTGCAGGTCGTCGACGACACGCAGGGTCGTACCCTCGCGAGCGCGTCGACCATGGAGGGCGACCTCCGCACGTTCGACGGAGACAAGACTGCCAAGGCGCGCAAGGTGGGCGAGCTGCTCGCTGAGCGCGCGAAGAAGGCCGGTGTGGAGGCTGTCGTCTTCGACCGGGGCGGCAACCGCTACGCAGGACGCGTCGCGGCGATCGCCGATGGAGCTCGAGAGGGTGGGCTGAGCCTGTGACCGAGAACGCGAAAGACCAGACCGTGGCAGCCGCTGAGGCTCCCGTGGAGACTGCTGCGTCGTCGGAGACCGCGAACGAGCCCCGAGAGGCGCGTCGCGGCGGTCGCGAGCGCAACCCCAACCGTGACCGTGGAGCGCGCGACAGCGAGAAGAGTCCCTTCCTCGAGCGCGTCGTGACGATCAACCGTGTCTCCAAGGTTGTCAAGGGTGGTCGTCGCTTCAGCTTCACCGCGCTCGTCGTCGTCGGCGACGGCAACGGCATGGTCGGGGTCGGCTACGGCAAGGCCCGCGAGGTGCCCACCGCGATCTCGAAGGGCGTCGAGGAGGCGAAGAAGAATTTCTTCCGCGTCCCCCGCGTCGCCCAGACGATTCCGCACCCGGTGCAGGGCGAGGCCGCTGCCGGTGTCGTGCTCCTGCGCCCCGCTGCCGCGGGAACCGGCGTAATCGCCGGTGGTCCCGTGCGCGCCGTGCTTGAGTGCGCTGGCATCCACGACGTGCTCAGCAAGTCGCTCGGCTCGTCGAACACGATCAACATCATCCACGCGACCGTGGCGGCGCTCCAGCAGCTCGAAGAGCCGCGCGCCGTCGCCGCCCGCCGTGGGCTCGACTTCGAGGATGTCGCTCCCGCGCGCCTCGTGCGCGCCGAGGCCCTCGCGGCCGAGGCCGCAGCCGGAAAGGGTGGTGCCTGATGGCCGCGCAGCTCAAGGTCACTCAGATCAAGTCCGTAATCAGCGAGAAGCAGAACCAGCGCGACACCCTGCGCAGCCTCGGCCTCAAGCGCATCGGCGACAGCGTCGTGCGCGAGGACACCCCGGCGAACCGCGGGTACGTCACCACGGTTGCTCACCTCGTCAAGGTCGAGGAGATTGACTAATGGCAGAAGAGAAGAAGGACGAGGCCGCAAAGGCCCCGGCCAAGAAGGCTCCCGCGAAGAAGGCTCCGGCCTCCTCGGGTGCGAGCACGGCGTCGGCTGACAAGCCCTCCGCTGCGAAGAAGGCTCCGGCCACGAAGGCTCCGGCGAAGGCCGCTGCCGACAAGCCGGCCGCCGACAAGAAGGCACCGGCGAAGAAGGCTCCGGCCAAGGCCGCGGCCGACAAGGCTCCGGCGAAGGCCGCTGCCGACAAGCCGGCTGCCGAGAAGAAGGCTCCCGCGAAGAAGTCTGCGGCGACCTCGAGCACGACGTCGTCCGACTCGACCGCCGAGAAGGCCCCCGCCAAGAAGCCCGCAGCGAAGAAGGCGTCCTCCGACGTCGCGCGCGCTCAGGTGCTCAAGGTGCACCACCTCCGCCCCGCGGCGGGCTCCAAGAAGGAGCGCACTCGCGTGGGTCGCGGTGAGGGCTCCAAGGGCAAGACGGCCGGTCGAGGTACCAAGGGCACGAAGGCTCGCTACTCGGTGCGCCCCGGCTTCGAGGGCGGCAACCTCAACTTCGTCATGCGCCAGCCCAAGCTGCGCGGCTTCACGAACCCCTTCCGGGTCGAGTACCAGGTCGTGAACCTGGAGAAGCTCGCCGAGCTGTACCCGAAGGGCGGCGAGGTCACCGTGGGCGATCTGGTCGCGAAGGGAGCCGTGCGCAAGAACGAGAAGGTCAAGGTTCTGGGCTCCGGCGACATTGCGGTTAAGCTCACTGTGGCAGTCGACAAGGTCTCGCGCTCCGCGGAGCAGAAGATCGTCGCCGCTGGCGGTTCCATCAAGTAGCCGCTCGGGTGGCCCTTCGGGGCCACCCGCCACCGGCCCGAACGGGCCACAGCAGCTTTCGCCGCCGGGCGGGAGGATGCTCATGTCGTTACTACGGGAGGTCTCGTGTTCAGAGCAATCGGGCGGATCTTCCGCACGCCAGACCTGCGCCGGAAGATCGGTTTCACACTCGGAATCGTCGCGCTCTTCCGTCTGGGTTCCTTCATCCCCGCGCCGTTCGTGGACTACCAGAACGTGCAATTGTGTCTCGCGGGCAACGAGGGAGCCACGGGCCTCTACCAGCTCGTCAACCTGTTCAGCGGCGGGGCCCTCCTGCAGCTGTCGATCTTCGCGCTCGGCATCATGCCGTACATCACTGCGTCGATCATCACGCAGCTGCTGCGCGTCGTCATCCCGCACTTCGACACGCTCCACAAGGAGGGGCAGGCCGGTCAGGCCAAGCTCACGCAGTACACGCGCTACATGACGATCGCGCTCGCCGTGCTGCAGTCGACGACGCTCATCACCGTTGCGCGGGCCGGAGCGCTCTTCCCGACCACGAGCGGCGTCGCCGAGTGCAGCCAGCTCATCACGAACGACGCCTGGTACGCGATCCTCCTCATGGTCATCACGATGACCGCCGGCACGGGCCTCATCATGTGGCTCGGCGAGCTCGTCACCGAGCGCGGCATCGGCAACGGCATGTCACTGCTCATCTTCGTGTCGATCGCGGCGACCTTCCCGTCGGCGCTGTGGTCCATCGCCGTCACCTCCGGTTTCGAAATCTTCCTGCTCGTACTCGCGCTCGGCATCCTCGTCATGGGCGCGGTCGTGTTCGTCGAGCAATCGCAGCGGCGCATCCCCGTGCAGTACGCCAAGCGCATGGTGGGGCGGCGCACGTTCGGCGGCAACAACACCTACATCCCCATCAAGGTCAACATGGCCGGCGTCGTGCCCGTCATCTTCGCCTCGTCGCTGCTGTACCTGCCCGCTCTCGTCGCGCAGTTCAACCAGCCGGCGGCGGGGGAGACCGCCCCGGAGTGGGTCGTCTGGATTCAGAACAACCTCGTTTCCGGCGACAACTGGATCTACATGGTCGTGTACTTCCTGCTCATCGTCGGCTTCACGTACTTCTACGTCGCGATCACCTTCAACCCCGAAGAGGTCGCCGACAACATGAAGAAGTACGGCGGCTTCATCCCCGGCATCCGCGCAGGACGCCCGACCGCGGAGTACCTGGACTACGTTCTGACCCGCGTGACCCTGCCAGGCTCGCTGTATCTGGGGCTCGTGGCACTCATTCCACTCTTGGCCTTCGCGTCGGTGGGCGCGAACCAGAACTTCCCGTTCGGTGGGGCGAGCATCCTCATCATCGTCGGCGTGGGCCTCGAGACGGTGAAGCAGATCGATGCGCAGCTTCAGCAGCGGCACTACGAGGGCCTGCTGCGATGAGCGAAGCACGACTGCTCCTCATCGGCCCTCCCGGGGCGGGGAAGGGCACGCAGGCCCACGCCCTCTCCGACGCGCTAGGAGTGCCGGCCATCTCGACCGGCGACATCTTCCGCGACAACGTGCGCAACGAGACCGAGCTCGGACGCCAGGCGAAGGCGTACATGGATGCCGGTGACAACGTGCCTGACTCCCTCACCAACGACCTTGTGCGCGATCGCCTCGGCCAGGACGACTGCGCCGGGGGATTCCTGCTCGACGGCTACCCTCGCACGACCGATCAGGTGCGCGCCCTCGACGAGTTCCTCGCCGGCCAGGGCGCGTCGATGGACGCCGTCATCGAGCTCGTGGCAGACCCCGACGTCGTCGTCGAGCGGCTGCGCAAGCGCGCCCTCGACCAGGGCCGGGCCGACGACGACGAGTCGGTCGTGCGACACCGCCTGACCGTCTACCGCGAGCAGACGGCGCCCCTCATCGACGTGTACGCCCAACGGGGCCTGCTGAGCCAGGTCGACGGTATCGGTGAGATCGACCAGGTCACTGAGCGTATTCGCTCCGCGCTGGCCGAGCGCGGCATCCGCGTCCCCGCGTGATCGGCCCCGCTCGACTTGCCCCGGGGTGCACTATCACCTAAGCTAAATCTTTGGTGCTTTCGGCATGCCTCGGGCGTGTCCGCCGCCTCTCACCCGCCGTGCAGACGGGAGTCAACAGGGCTGAGCACCGTGATCCGCACGACCAGTTCGACAATCCCCACTTTTAGCGACGAAGAGGCTATGGCCAAAAAAGACGGTGTCATCGAGATCGAAGGCTCGGTGGTCGAAGCGCTGCCCAATGCGATGTTCCGCGTTGAGTTGAGCAACGGCCACAAGGTTCTCGCCCACATTTCGGGCAAGATGCGCCAGCACTACATCCGCATCCTCCCCGAGGACCGCGTGATCGTGGAGCTGAGCCCCTACGACCTGACCCGCGGCCGGATCGTCTACCGCTACAAGTAACCGGATTTGTCGAGCTGGGTAAGGAACGGCCCGAGAAACCACTCGGCGCACGAGGCCAGCGAACAAGAGAGACACGCACCATGAAGGTCAACCCCAGCGTCAAGCCCATCTGCGACAAGTGCAAGGTGATCCGCCGTCACGGCAACGTGATGGTCATCTGCGACAACCCGAGGCACAAGCAACGCCAAGGCTGACGCGGCACGAGCAGCACACGAACCACACAACTGAACATGAACGCACGGCGTTCTCACCATCCCGCGCTCGCCGCGGGTGACACCTCGGGCGGAGGGCCCGGGCACCGAGAACGCTCCACACCCTCCACGAATCCCCTGAAGGAGCCGTCATGGCCCGTCTTGCCGGAGTCGACATTCCTCGCGATAAGCGCGTCGAAGTCGCCCTCACCTACATCTACGGCGTTGGCCGTACTCGCGCGACGCAGACGCTCGCCGAGACCGGTATCGACCGGAACATCCGCGTCAAGGACCTCACCGACGACCAGCTCGTCGCGCTCCGCGACCACATCGAAGGCACCTACAAGGTCGAGGGTGACCTCCGCCGAGAGGTTGCCGCCGACATCCGTCGCAAGGTGGAGATCGGGTCGTACGAGGGCATCCGCCACCGCCGCGGCCTGCCCGTGCGCGGCCAGCGCACCAAGACCAACGCGCGCACCCGCAAGGGCCCCAAGCGCACCGTCGCCGGCAAGAAGAAGGCCCGATAGTCCCCGGGTTCGCCCCGACTATCGATTCGACCTCGTTTTAGGAGAACACCATGGCAGCACCGAAGTCGGCCGCTCGTAAGCCGCGTCGCAAAGAGAAGAAGAGCATCGCCGTGGGCCAGGCCCACATCAAGTCCACCTTCAACAACACGATCGTGTCGATCACCGACCCGAGCGGCGCCGTTGTGAGCTGGGCATCGTCCGGGCAGGTCGGCTTCAAGGGCTCGCGCAAGTCGACGCCCTTCGCCGCTCAGCTCGCCGCCGAGTCCGCCGCGCGTCAGGCACAGGAGCACGGCATGAAGAAGGTCGACGTCTTCGTCAAGGGCCCGGGCTCGGGTCGTGAGACGGCGATCCGTTCGCTCCAGGCCGCGGGCCTCGAGGTCGGGTCGATCAGCGACGTCACTCCGCAGGCGCACAACGGGTGCCGCCCGCCGAAGCGTCGTCGCGTGTAGTTTTCCGGCCTCAGCGACCCGACCCGAGCCCAGCTCGTGTCGGTGCTGGGGTCGCGGCGATGCGATGCATCGCTTCCAGCTCCACCGCACTCAATAACTCAACACATCCGGCGGGCCAGCCACCCGCCGCGCCACAAGTGTCATATGGCGGACACTTTGCCGAAAGGAATCCATAGTGCTCATCGCACAGCGTCCCACCCTCACCGAGGAGAGCGTTTCCGACTTCCGCTCGCGGTTCATGATCGAGCCGCTCGAGCCCGGTTTCGGATACACGCTCGGAAACTCGATGCGTCGAACCCTCCTCTCGTCGATTCCCGGAGCGGCCGTCACCAGCATTCGCATCGACGGCGTGCTGCACGAGTTCAGCACCATCGCGGGTGTCAAGGAGGATGTCACCGAGATCATCCTCAACATCAAGAACCTCGTCGTCTCGAGCGAGCACGACGAGCCCATCACCGCGTACCTGCGCAAGCAGGGCGCTGGCGAGGTCACGGCGGCCGACATCTCCGCACCCGCGGGAGTCGAGATCCACAACCCCGAGCTCGTCATCGCGACGCTCAACGACAGCGCCAAGTTCGAGCTCGAGCTGACGATCGAGCGCGGTCGCGGCTATGTGAGCGCCACGCAGAACCGCAGCGAGTTCAGTGAAGCCGGTCAGATCCCGATTGACTCGATCTACTCGCCCGTCCTCAAGGTGACCTACCGCGTCGAGGCGACGCGCGCCGGAGAGCGCACCGACTTCGACCGTCTCGTCGTCGACGTGGAGACGAAGTCGGCCATCACGCCGCGCGATGCGATCGCGTCGGCCGGCCGCACCCTGGTCGAGCTGTTCGGTCTGGCCCGCGAGCTCAACACGCAGGCCGAGGGCATCGAGATCGGCCCCGCGCCGGTTGACGCCGTGCTCTCCACCGAGCTGAGCATGCCCATCGAAGACCTCGATCTGTCGGTGCGCAGCTACAACTGCCTCAAGCGCGAGGGCATCAACACCGTGAGCGAGCTCGTCGCCCTGTCGGAGACGCAGCTCATGAACATCCGCAACTTCGGCCAGAAGTCGGTCGACGAGGTCAAGGACAAGCTCGTCGAGATGGGTCTCTCGCTCAAGGACGCCGTTCCCGGCTTCGACGGCGCGCACTTCTACGGCGGCTTCGACGACGACGAGCAGTCGAGCTAGGCCCCGCGCCGCACTCGATCCCCGCACCGTCACTGATACGAAAGAACAGACATCATGCCTCAGCCCACCAAGGGTCCTCGCCTCGGAGGAGGCCCCGCTCACGAGCGGTTGCTCCTCGCCAACCTGGCGACCGCGCTCTTCACCCACAAGCGCATCACGACGACCGAGACGAAGGCCAAGCGCCTCCGTCCGCTCGCGGAGCGCCTCATCACGTTCGCCAAGCGCGGCGACCTGCACGCGCGCCGTCGTGTCATGACCGTCATCCGCGACAAGAGTGCCGTGCACGAGCTCTTCACGGAGATCGCGCCCCTCGTCGCCGAGCGTGAGGGCGGCTACACGCGCATCACCAAGACCGGGTACCGCAAGGGTGACAACGCGCCCATGGCGGTCATCGAGCTCGTGCTCGAGCCCGTCAACCCGAAGCCCAAGAGCGCCAAGAAGTCGGCTGCCGCCGCGGCGGCGTCGGCTCCGGCCGCCGAGCCTGAGGCCAGCGAGCCTGAGGCCAGCGAGCCTGAGGAGACGAACACCGAGGCGATGGATACCGAGGCGACGGGCACCGAGCAGGCCGACGCCGAGGGTACCGGCGACGCGCAGGAGTCCGCGGACGAGACGTCCGAGGCCGAGGGCGCTGCCGCCGAGGGTGACGACACCAAGTAGCACCCGCTGCCACAGCATCGCGGCCCCCGTCCTTGCGGACGGGGGCCGTACTGTTGTGCACGTGATGGAGAATGACCGCAGGCCCCTGCATGACAGGGTGCGGGCGCGACCCGCACTCGAGCTGCCGAGCGGACCGCAGGGCTTTCGCTGGCGCACGCTCCGCGACACCGATGCACCCCTGCTGACCGTGCTGGCCGAGCGGATGAGTGTGCGGGATCACCCGAGTTGGAGCGAGTCGCTCGAGGAGGTCGAGGACCAGCTCGGGCGCTCCTGGTTTCGCCCCGCCACCGACGGCGTACTGTGCGAGGGCCCTGACGGTGCTCCCGTCGCGTACGGCACGGTCACCATGCCGCCCGATCCGGAGTCCCTCGTGCGCGTCTTCCTCGGCGGCGGCGTTGACCCCGTGCATCGATCGAGAGGCATCGGGCGCGAGCTCCTCGCCTGGCAGCACGAGCGGGCACGGCAACTGCTCGCTTCGTCCCCGTCGACTCTGCCCGCATGGGTCATGTCCCATGCCGCCGACCTCGCACCCGAGCATGGCGCCCTGCTGCGGCGCCAGGGATTCGAGGCGGCGCGCTACTTCACGACCCTCGAGTGCGAGGTGGCCCGCCACGCGAACCAGGCTGCGCCCCCGGCTCCAGAAGGAGTGACGATCACCCCGTTCACCGCAGAGTTGAGCGAGCGGGTGCGTCGGGCGAAGAACAGCGCGTTCGTCGACCACTGGGGCAGCCAGCCTGCTGGCGTCGAGCAGTGGGAGTCCATGGTCGGGCTCTCGAGCTTCCGCCCCGACCTCAGCCGCATCGCCCTCGTCGACGACGAGGTCGTCGGCTTCGTCACGACCGAGGTCAACGAAGACGACTGGGAGCGTCAAGGCTTCAGCTCGGGCTACATCGGGCTCGTCGGCACGGTGAGGCCCTGGCGCCGACGGGGCCTCGCGAGCGCTCTTCTCGGCGCGGTGCTCGAGGCGTATTCCCTCGAGGGCCTGGAGCGCGCTGTGCTCGATGTCGACACCGAGAGCCCGACGGGCGCGCTGGGGGTCTACACGGCGCTGGGCTTCACGCCGACGACGCGTGACGTCGCGTACCGAATCGCGTACTGAGGACGGCTAGCTGTAATTCCTCGGGACGTTGTGAACGGGTGAGGTGAGCGAAGACCTCCGGAACGATGTGGGTTACCACACTCACTGATCGCCACCGGAGGTCTTCGTGTCTCACCGTACTCATCAGAAT
>NZ_VIKT02000018.1:31653-57727 GCF_009371975.2 Microcella pacifica | reverse complement strand
CGCCACGACGCCCTGGAGCCCTGGCTGGAGCACTACAACTACACTCGAGCCCACACCGCCTGCGGAGGCAAACCCCCGATCACCCGAGTGTCACCAACGTCATGACCGAGTACACCTAGCCGCCCGCGGCGGCCGTCGAGCTCGAGGCGTGCTCGGCGTCGGCCAGGGCATCCGCCGCAGGATCGTCCTCGTCCTTGTCGACGCGGATGCGTACCGCGATGAGCGCGCTCACGAGCGTGATGAGCGACATGGCCGCGAGCACGATGCCCGGGTGCCACCAGGCGTTGCCGGAGGCTTCGCCGATCGTGAGCGTGAGGGCGGGCACGAAGCCCGAGATCACGGCCGCGATCGAGTAGGCGAAGCCGAGCGCCGAGTAGCGGTACCGCTCGTCGAACATCTCGGTGTAGATGCCGCCGAGCGCCGCCCAGCTCATGGTGGGCAGGATGCCGCCGATGATCATCATCGCCACGAGCCCGCCGAAGTCGGCGAACTGCAGGAAGTAGTAGAGCGGGAAGGCGACCAGGAGGGTGCCGAGTGCGCCCCAGGCGACGACCGTGCCGGAGCCGATGCGCGTCGCCCACGCTCCGAACAGGGGGATGGTGATGAGCTGCAGCAGCCCGCCGATCGTCGTGGCGATGAGCAGCTCGTAGTACTCGAAGCCGAGCTGCGCCACGCCGTAGTTGATCGTGTACGTGTTCATGAGCGAGTACGAGCCGATGCCGAGCAGCGCTACGCCCACGGCGACGATGATCGAGACCGGCTGCGCGCGCAGAAGCGTGGCGATCGGCACGCGCGGACGGCGCTCGGTCGCGGCGACGGCGCGGAACACCGGCGTCTCGGTGACGGTGATGCGCAGGTACAGCGAGACGAGCAACAGCGGGATCGCCGTGAGGAACGGCAAGCGCCAGGCCCACTCGCTGATCTGCTCGTTGGTGAGCGCGAGGGTGAGCCAGATGAAGGCGGTGGCGGAGAGGATCGAGCCGATCGGCGAGCCCAGCTGCGGCATGGCGGCGGCGAAGGCGCGCTTCGTGCGCGACTCGTGCTCGGTCGCGATGAGCACCGCGCCGCCCCACTCGCCGCCGAGGGAGATGCCCTGCAGGAGGCGCAGCAGCACGAGCAGCACGGCGCCGAACCAGCCGGCCTGCTCGAAGGTCGGCAGGACGCCGATGAGGCCCGTGGCGACACCCATGAGGGTGACCGTGATGATGAGCGTCGTGCGGCGCCCGAGCCGGTCGCCGAGGTGGCCGAAAATGATCGCGCCGACCGGGCGGATCACGAAGGCGAGAGCGATGGAGAGGAACGCCGCGAGAGTGCCGCCGAACCCGCCGAGCGGGTCGAAGAACAGCGGCCCGACGAAGAACGCGGCGAAGTACGCGTAGATGTAGAAGTCGTACGACTCGAGGGAGGTTCCGACGAGGGATGCCCAGCGCGCGCGACGCGCGATGCGGGGATCGGAGGGTGCTGCCACGGCTGCCGAGGAGGAGGCCGTGACCGAGGGGGACGTGGTTGGCGCTTTGCCACGAGAATTGTCAGTCACAAGGAGTCGAGCGTAACGGGTCGCGAGTTCATTCCCGCCGTGCTACGACCTCGCCGCACCCGGTACCCCGACGAGAGCGCGCAGCGCGGCGCTCGGGCTCACGCTGAGGGCGTCGTGCAGGGCGAGGGCGAAGCGCTCGTAGACCCGCACCGCCTCGTTCTGGTTGCCGGCAACGAGGTGCAGTCGAATGAGCGCCGCGTGCGCCGTCTCCCGCAGCGGCTCGTTGCGGATGGCCGCTCGGGCGGCGCCCATGGCGAGGTGGGGGCGGTTCTCCGTCGAGAGCGTCGCCGCGAGAGCTTCGAGCGCCGAGGCTCGCAGCAGGCGCCAGTCCTCCGCCTCGTCGAGAACCCAGTCGTCGTAGCTGTCGGGCAGCAGTTCCAAGCACAGCAGGGCGATCGAGGTGCGGATCTCGGCCGCGCTCGCGTGGGGTGACGGATGCTCCGGCTCGAGCAGCCCTTGGGCGTAGGCCCGGGCGTCCCGGTAGTCCACGGCGCATGCCGCATCGAGGCGCAGGCCGGCGGGCACGAGCTCGACGACGGATCTGGCCGCCGGGTCGAGCCGCGTGAGGGCCGAGCGCAAACGCATGGCGGCGAGGTCGGTCGAGGCGTCGGGCTACAGCGCACCCGCGGCGGCGACGCGCGAGACGGTCCTGTCGCGCAGGGCGAGCAACACCACGAGGCGCTGCGATCCGTGGCTCGGGGCGACGGAGGGCACGTCGTTCAGCGTGATCTCGAACGATCCGAGCAAGCGCAACCCCGTGCCGGTCATGTCCGACCCCCCGGAGCGCAGTCTATGCCTGGAAGCTCAGCTGAGGGTCGATCGCCGCCCACGTGCGGCGAGGGCCGCACCGAGCAGAACGACGAGTGCCGCGCTTCCCAGCGCAATGACGGGCAGTCCCGCCACCCCGGTGTCCGCAAGTTCTGACCCGCTCGCGGCGCCGCCATCAGGGCCGCCACCAGCACCGTCACCGTCCGACGGAGCCGTCAAACAGGTGGGCGTCGCGATCTGGTCGTGGATGAGCGTGACATTTCCTGTGCCAGCGAACAGTCGACCTTCCACGTCGGTCTCACTACCCACCGTGATCGACGTTCCCGCGAGCAGCGTGCCGACGAACGTCGTGTTTGCTCCGAGGGCGGCGCTTTCGTTGATGCGCCAGTAGATGTTGCAGGGATTCGCGCCGTTGAGCACGACGACGCTGTCGTTCGCTGTGCTGAAAGAAGGCGACTTGAACACGAAGATGTCGTCCCAATCACCGGTCAGCGTGAGGGTGCCGGTCAGCCCGAAGTTGGCGATACCAGGAGGGGTGTACACGCCAGGGCCCAGGTTTTGGCCGCCCAGTTCGGCGCCGGCTAGTGGGGTTGCCGTTCCGTAGCTGTCGACATTGGTCCACGCAGCGTCCGCGTCAAGCTTCGCGGCGGCCGCAGTGCCCGTGGGTCCTGTGTAGGTCGTACCATCGTTGACTCCTTGCGCTGTGCCAAAGCCCGTGACGACTGTCCCCGGAGACACCGCCATGTCCCCGTCGACGACGGTTTCCGCAGGACCCAGGCCGAAGGCGTTCGTGATCTCCGTGCCGGCCACGACCGCGAATGATTCCGCGTCACCGAGGTAGTCGGGCGTTCCGATGGTGCCCAGTGCGGCCTCGGCCGGGACGCGGGCGCCACTGACGCTCAGCAGCGAACCAGCGAGCAGGATCGCCCCGAAGAGACTCAGCAACCGTGCGATCGGTGATGCTGAGGTGTGCTGCTGTGTCTTCACTGTTCCCCCGAACGGTGTTGGCGCGCAGAGAACCCGCGCAACCTTGAGAGTGCTCCCTCCGGCGTGACGCGGGCGTGACGCGGGCGTGACACCTCGGCAGTGGACAGCTCGGGTGTGCGCATCGCGCACACGCGTCATCGAATACACTCGTCGCACAGGCGTTGATCCGGCCATCACCGGGGAGTCCTCGGAAGAACCCTCACCGTAGGTGGGGTACTAGACCCGAGCGGGGCAGGCCCGTCACAGCCGCAGATGAGGGGCCCGAGCATCCGGTACCGCGATTCGTGCGAGCGCGACGAGCGAGAGCGAGGTGACGAGGGCAAGCGGGGTGGTACCGCGGCAGACCCATCGGGCACTGTCGTCCTCGCGGTGAGTGTGCACGCGACACGACCGGAGACACCATGGGCTACCCCCTCCACCGCGACGAGAACGCCGTCGTCGCCTCCCCGAGCTTCCCCGCGCTCGAGCACGAGGTGCTCGACTACTGGGCGACGCGCGACACCTTCCGCCGCTCGATCGCGCAGCGCGAGGGCTGCGACGAGTGGGTCTTCTACGACGGCCCGCCGTTCGCCAACGGCCTGCCGCACTACGGCCACCTGCTCACCGGCTACGCGAAAGACGTCTTCCCGCGCTTCCAGACGATGCGCGGCAAGCAGGTGCACCGGCGCTTCGGGTGGGACACCCACGGGCTGCCCGCCGAGCTCGAGGCGATGAAGCAGCTCGGCATCACCGAGAAGTCGCAGATCGAAGAGATGGGCATCGAGGCCTTCAACGGCAAGGCCCGCGAGAGCGTGCTGCGCTACACCGACGAGTGGCAGAACTACGTCACGCGCCAGGCGCGCTGGGTCGATTTCGAGAACGACTACAAGACGCTCGACATCACGTTCATGGAGAGTGTGCTGTGGGCGTTCAAGACCCTCCACGGCAAGGGGCTCGCCTACGAGGGCTACCGCGTGCTGCCCTACTGTTGGCGCGACGAGACGCCGCTGTCGAACCACGAGCTGCGCATGGACGACGACGTCTACCAGATGCGCCAGGACCAGTCGGTCACCGTGACCTTCCCGCTCGTGGGCGAGAAGGCCGAGGCGCTCGGCCTCACGGGCGTCGAGGCGCTCGCCTGGACGACGACCCCGTGGACCCTGCCGACGAACCTCGCGCTCGCCGTCGGCCCCGAGATCGCCTACGCGGTCATACCGCGCGGTGGCGATGAGCCGGATGCCCGCACCTTCCTCCTCGCCGCCGACACGATCCCCGCCTACGTCAAGGAGCTCGGCTATGCCGACGCGGCGGAGGCGCAGGCCGCCGTCACCCGCACCGTGGGCGGCGCCGAGCTCGGCGGCGTGCAGTACGACCGCTTGTGGGACTACTACGCCGACGCCGAGCAGTGGGGCACGCAGCACGCCTGGCAGATCCTCGTCGCCGACTACGTGGCCACGGGGGAGGGCACGGGCATCGTGCACCAGGCGCCCGCCTACGGCGAGGACGACCAGGCGACGTGCGCGGCAGCGGGCATCCCGATCATCATCTCCGTCGATGACGGCGGGCGGTTCCTGCAGGCGGTGCCGGATGTCGCGGGGCTGCAGGTGTTCGAGGCCAACAAGCCGCTCACCGCCTCGCTGCGCGAGCTCGGCCGGCTCTTCCAGCAGCGCAGCTACGAGCACAGCTACCCGCACTGCTGGCGGTGCCGCAACCCGCTCATCTACAAGGCCGTCTCGAGCTGGTTCGTGAAGGTCACCGACATTCGCGATCGGGCGATCGAGCTCAACGAGAAGATCACGTGGGTGCCCGAGAACGTCAAGCACGGGCAGTTCGGCAAGTGGCTGGAGGGCGCGCGCGACTGGTCGATCAGCCGCAACCGCTACTGGGGCAGCCCGATCCCGGTGTGGAAGAGCGACGACCCGAACCACCCGCGCGTCGACGTGTACGGCTCGCTCGCCGAGCTCGAAGCCGATTTCGGCACGCTGCCGCGCAATGCCGAGGGTGAGGTCGATCTGCACCGGCCGTTCATCGACTCGTTGACGCGACCGAACCCCGACGACCCGAGCGGCGCCTCCACCATGCGGCGCATCGAGGACGTCTTCGACGTCTGGTTCGACTCCGGCTCGATGCCGTTCGCGCAAGTGCACTACCCCTTCGAGAATGCCGACTGGTTCGACAGCCACAACCCGAGCGACTTCATCGTGGAGTACATCGGCCAGACGCGCGGCTGGTTCTACACGATGCACGTGCTCGCCACGGCGCTGTTCGACCGCCCGGCGTTCAGCAGCGTCATCAGCCACGGCATCGTGCTCGGCAACGACGGCCAGAAGATGTCGAAGAGCCTGCAGAACTACCCCGACGTGGGCGAGGTGTTCGAGCGCGACGGCGCCGACGCCATGCGCTGGTTCCTCATGTCGAGCTCGGTGATCCGCGGCGGCAACCTCGTCGTCACCGAGGAGGGCATCCGCGAGGGGGTGCGGCAGTTCCTGCTGCCGCTGTGGAGCACCTACTACTTCTTCGGCCTCTACGCGAACGCCGGGGAGATCGAGGATGCCCGCTGGCGCACCGACTCGCCCCACGTGCTCGACCGCTACCTGCTCGCCAAGACGCGCGACCTCGTGGCGACCGTCACGAGCGAGCTCGAGGCGCTCGACAGCCCCCTCGCCGCCGCGGCCCTGCGCGACTTCGCCGACGTGCTCACCAACTGGTACGTGCGCCGCAGCCGCGAGCGCTTCTGGGCCGGAGACGACCGCGACGCGCTCGACACGCTCTACACGGTGCTCGAGACGCTCGCGCGCGTCGCCGCGCCGCTCGCGCCGCTCGTGACCGAAGAGGTGTGGCGCGGTCTCACGGGCGGGGAGAGCGTGCACCTGACCGACTGGCCCAATGCCGACGACTTCCCGGCCGATGAAGCGCTCGTCGCGGCGATGGACCGCGTGCGGGCGATCGCGAGCAGCGGGCTCGCGCTGCGCAAGGCCCAGGGCCTGCGCGTGCGCCTTCCGCTCCAGCGGCTCACGGTCGTCACCCCGGAGGCGGCGGCGCTCGCCGACTTCAGCGACATCGTGCGCGACGAGCTCAACGTCAAGAGCGTCGAGCTCATCGAGTTCGACGACTCTCTCGCCGAGAGCTACGGCATCAGCCGGCGCCTCGCGGTCAACGCGCGTGCGGCCGGCCCGCGCATCGGCAAGCAGGTACAGCAGGTCATCGGCGCCGCGAAGGCCGGTGACTGGGTGGTCTCGGAAGGTGGCGAGGGCGACGGCGTCGTCGTCGGCGGCATCGCGCTGCAGCCGGGCGAGTTCACGCTCGAGCTCGAGCTCGCCGACCCCGCCGCGGCCGTCGCCTTCCTGCCCGGCAGCGGCTTCGTGCTGCTCGACACGGCCGTGACGCCCGAGCTCGCCGCCGAAGGGCTCGCGCGCGACGTCGTGCGCGCCGTGCAGCAGGCGCGCAAGGACGCCGGCCTTGACGTGAGCGACCGCATCGCGCTGCGCCTCGGGTCGCAGTCGGCCGAGACGCGCGCCGCGATCGAGACCCACCGGCAGCTCATCAGCGGCGAGGTGCTTGCGACCTCCCTCGAGGTCGGGGAGGCTGTCGAGGGCACCGCGATCGCGGTGGGGGAAGGGGCATCCGTGACGATCTCGGTGGCGCGCGCATGAGCGCCGAGCAGGACGCGGTCGACCGCGCCGACGCCGAGAAGGTCTACGAGGAGCTGCTCTCGCGCATCGGCGAGGCCGCGCCGCGCCCGCGACTGGCCCCCACGCGCCGCGCCGCCGAGCTGCTCGGCGACCCGCAGCGCAGCTACGCGATCATCCACATCACGGGCACGAACGGCAAGACCACGACGAGTCGCATCGCGGAGAGCATCCTGCGCGCCTACGGCCTCCGCACGGGTCTGCTCACGAGTCCGCACCTCGTGCGCGTCAACGAGCGCATCATGATCGACGGCCTGCCGATCAGCGACCGGGCTCTCGCCGACAACTGGGCCGACATCGCCCCCTACGTGCTCATGGTCGACGCCGAGCTCACCGCCAACGGCGAGGAGCCGCTCACCTACTTCGAGGCGCTCACCCTTCTCGCCTTCGCCGCGTTCGCCGACGCTCCCGTCGACGTCGTCGTGCTCGAGGTCGGCATGGGCGGCGAGTGGGATTCGACCAACGTCGCCGACGGCGACGTCGCGGTCTTCACTCCCATCGCACTCGACCACCAGGCTCGGTTGGGGCGCACGATCGGCGAGATCGCGCGCACCAAGGCGGGCATCATCAAGCCCGCCGCGGTCGTCGTGACGGCGCTGCAGCAGACGGAGGCGATGGACGAGCTCGTGCGCGCCGCCGAGCATGACGAGGCGGCCCTGCAGTGCGAAGGGGTCGATTTCGCGCTCCTGGATGCTCGGCTCGCGGTCGGCGGGCAGGTCATCGACGTGCGGGGCCGAGCGGGGGAGTACCGCGATCTCGCGCTTCCCCTCTTCGGCGAGCATCAGGCGCAGAACGCCGTCGTGGCGATCGCCGCCGTCGAGTCGTTCCTGGGTGACGGCACGCAGCCGCTCGCCGACGACGTGCTCGCGAACGGTCTCGCAGCCGTGACGAGTCCCGGCCGCCTGCAGGTGCTCGCGACCGAGCCGAGCGTCATCGTCGACGCGGCCCACAACCCGCACGGGGCCCGGGCTCTCGCCGCGACGCTCCTCGGCTCGTTCGCCTTCGACTCGATCACGGCGATCGTGGGCGTGCTCGACGACAAGGACGCCCGCGGCATCATCGAGGCGCTCGACCCCGTCGTCACGCGGTTCGTCGTGACGCGCTCCGACTCCGAGCGCGCACTCGACGTCGACGTGCTCGCCGAGATCGCGACGGCGGTGGCGGGCCCCGACCGGGTGCGCATCGAGCCCGAGCTCGCGGTCGCCCTCGCCGAGGCGCGCGACGAGGCCGGGCCCGGCGACGCCGTGCTCGTGACCGGCTCGATCACGCTCGTCGGTCAGGCGATGCTCATGAGCGCCCAGGAGGATGGGGAATCGTGACGGAGACCACTACGCCAGCCCGTCGTCCGCGACGCGAGCGCAGCGCGACCGAGTCGCTGCTCGTCATCACCCTCGGCATGGAGATCATCGTCGTCGTGTTCGGCATGCTCGCCATCAACGGGCTGGGCGTCCTCCCCGCCGTGAGTGTCTTCGGCGGGGGCGCTGCGCTGCTCGTGCTGCTCATGGTCGGCGTGCGCGTCGCCCGCTACCGCTGGGGCGTCTGGTTCACCGGCGTGCTGCAGGCGCTCCTGCTCGCGACCGGGTTCATCGAGGTGCTCGCGGCCGTGACGGCGGCGATCTTCGTGGGATTCTGGATCTACGCCGTCGTCCGCGGCGGCCAGCTCGACGCCGCCAAGCGCGCGGCGCAGGCCTGACGAGCAGCCCGAGCGCGCAGACCCTCCCGACCCTGACCAACGATCATCCGACACCGAATCTTCTGGAGACTGACATGACCACGACCGTGGAAGAGACCCTGGTCCTCATCAAGCCCGACGGCGTCGCGCGCAACCTCACGGGCGAGATCCTCGCCCGCATCGAGGCGAAGGGCTACCAGCTCGTCGACCTCAAGCTCGTGCAGCCCGATCGCGAGTTGCTCTCGCAGCACTACGCCGAGCACGAGGGCAAGCCGTTCTACGCGCCCCTGCTCGAGTTCATGGAGTCCGGCCCTGTCGTCGCCATCCGCCTCGCCGGCAACCGCGTGATCGAGGGCTTCCGCTCGCTCGCGGGCACGACCGACCCGACGACGGCCGCGCCCGGCACGATCCGCGGCGACCTCGGCCGCGACTGGGGTCTCGCCGTGCAGCAGAACCTCGTGCACGGCTCCGACTCGGTCGAGACGGCGCAGCGCGAGCTGGCCCTCTGGTTCGACTGAGTGGTGGCCTGTCGCCGCTAGCGGGAGCGCCGCGCCTCAGCCCAGCAGGCTGGGGATGAGCGTCGGAAACTGCACGAGGATCGCCAGAGCGATTCCCGCGAGGTTGACGAACACGATCGTCCACGTGAACGGCCACACGGCGGCCGCGACGCGCTGCACAGTGCCGCCCTCGCGCGCGAGCACGCCGGTGGAGAGGGTCCAGGTCAGCAGCCACCAGAACATTGGGATGACCATGAGCCACACGAGCATGCACCACGGGCACAGCGCGCCGATGTCGTAGACGGCCTCGCCGAACAGCCACATCACGAACACCCAGGCGAGGGTCACGCCGCCCAGGAAGAGGGCCCAGAACCAGCGGGCGAAGCGTGCGCCGGCGAGCAGCGCGACCCGACGGCGATCGGCGCGACGAGCCCGGCGACCCCGAGGAGCGGGTTGGGGAACCCGAAGAGCGAGGCCTCGGGCGAGGTCATGACGGTGCGCACGAGACGAGCGGGTTGACGTCGCAGTTGAGCACGTGGTCCGGGTCGATGAGCAGCGCGATGCGCTCGGTGATGAGCTGCATGGCCGCATACCAGGCGACCGCGCCGGTCACGATGAGGAAGATGCCGAACCCGATCGGGCGCCGGTCGCGGTCGGTGGTCGTCGCAGTCGGGATGCTCACCCGACGATGATCGCGGACGCCACGAGGCCCGCACCCGGGTCGGAAGTCCCGACCGCGGCCCGCGCATGCGATAATCGGTCACAGTCACCGCCAGCCGCGCTCGCGGTGACCCACAACAAAGCTTTCCGGGCATGACCGGACCAGTGCCGCGATACCGATATCGCGGTCGGAAGCGAATAGCCAGTTTCGCGTGAGAGTGCAGTGACAGTGCATGGAGCCAGCGCTCGACCCGACGAGAACGGGGAGCGCCCGCTCACCACAATTTTAGAGAGTTCCGCGCAGGCCCTGACCGGCCGAGTGCGGCGGAGAGAGTACCCGGGTGGGGCGCGGCCCCCGCGGGCGAGGAGTGCACCAGCGATGGTGAGTGACGAGACACCGAAGAAGACCCCCAAGAAGCGCGCCGGACTGTTCGGCGGCCGAGCCCCGAAGAAGGCCGCGGAGCACGCGGGCAGCGCGAGCCGCCCCGACGTGCTGCCGACGCCCGAGCCGGAGGCCGTCGCCGAGGCGCCTGCCGAGAAGTCTGCGGAGGCGCCCGCTGAGTCGCCAGTCGCTGAGGCGCCGGCGAAGGCGAAGCCGGCCCGCAAGGCTCCCGCGAAGAAGGCTCCTGCACAGAAGGCCGATGCCACGAAGGACGACGCTGCGAAGGCTGACGCCGCGCAGGATGACGTGCAGGCGGATGCCGCGAAGGCCGAGGATGCGGGCGGGTCGTTCCCTGAGCTCAAGCCCGAGTCGACCACCTCTCTGCTGTTCTTCGCCCCGCCGCCCGAGGCCGTCGCGCCGTTGCGCGGCGGGCGCGGGCGCGACGAGGAGCCCGAGAGCGACGAGCCCTCCGGCTCGAGCCGGCGGCGCTCGCGCTCGCGGCGCGGGCGAGGCGGAGCATCCGGAGACACCGACGGCCAGCGCGACGATGCCCGCGACGCGGCGCGCGACGACAACGCCCGTGATGGCGGCCGCGACGGAGGATCATCGCGCATCCGGCAGCGTCGCCAGCCCGAGCCGATCACCGAGCCGCAGCGCATCAAGGGCTCGACGCGGCTCGAGGCGAAGAAGCAGCGCCGCCGCGACGGCCGCGACGCCGGCCGCCGCCGCGCGGTCGTCACCGAGGCTGAGTTCCTCGCTCGCCGCGAGAGCGTCGACCGCGTCATGGTCGTGCGCTCCAAGGACAACCGCATTCAGATCGGCGTGCTCGAGGACGAGGTTCTCGTCGAGCACTACGTCGCCCGCTCGAGCGAGTCGAGCATCATCGGCAACGTCTACCTCGGCAAGGTGCAGAACGTGCTGCCGAGCATGGAGGCCGCCTTCGTCGACATCGGTCGCGGTCGCAACGCGGTGCTGTACTCCGGCGAGGTGGACTGGGATGCCGCTGCCGAGGCCGGCGAGAAGAGCCAGCCGCGCCGCATCGAGCTCGCCCTCAAGCCGGGCGACAAGGTGCTCGTGCAGGTCACGAAAGACCCGATCGGCCACAAGGGTGCCCGCCTGACGAGCCAGGTGAGCCTGCCCGGCCGCTACCTCGTCTACGTGCCTAACGGCTCCATGAGCGGCATCAGCCGCAAGCTGCCCGACACCGAGCGTGCGCGCCTCAAGAAGATCCTCAAGGAGGTTCTGCCCGAGAACGTCGGCGTCATCGTGCGCACGGCGGCCGAAGGTGCGACCGAGGAGCAGCTCACGCTCGACGTCGAGCGCCTCACGAAGCAGTGGAGCGAGATCAGCAAGCAGGTCGAAAAGGCGCAAGCCCCCGCGATGCTGCACAGCGAGCCCGACCTCCTCGTCAAGATCGTGCGTGATGTCTTCAACGAGGACTTCCGCGCCATGATCATCCACGGTGAGGAAGCTCACTCCACGATCACCGGCTACCTCAGCTCGGTCGCCCCCGACCTCCTCGACCGCGTGCAGAAGCACGACGGCGACGTCGACCCGTTCGACGAGCACCGCATCAACGAGCAGATCGAGAAGGCTCTCGAGCGCAAGGTGTGGCTGCCCTCCGGCGGCTCGCTCGTCATCGACCGCACGGAGGCGATGACGGTCGTCGACGTCAACACGGGCAAGTTCGTCGGCTCCGGCGGCAACCTCGAGGAAACGGTCACGAAGAACAACCTCGAAGCGGCCGAGGAGATCGTGCGCCAGCTGCGGCTGCGCGACATCGGCGGCATCATCGTCGTCGACTTCATCGATATGGTGCTCGAGTCGAATAGAGACCTCGTGCTGCGACGCCTCGTCGAGTGCCTCAGCCGCGACCGCACCAAGCACCAGGTGGCGGAGGTCACGAGCCTCGGCCTCGTGCAGATGACGCGCAAGCGCCTCGGTCTCGGTCTGCTCGAGACCTTCAGCGAGGCGTGCGACGTGTGCGCCGGCCGCGGCCTCATCCTGCACCACGACCCCGTGGTCAAGCACCGCGGCAACGACGGCGGCGGCGGCGACAGCCGTCGGCGCGGGGGCGGCAGCGGTGGCGGTCGTGGCGGCTCCGGGTCGTCCGGCGGTCGTGGCGGCTCCTCCGGCTCGCAGCAGAAGTCGGGCAACGGCAACGGTACGCACGCGATCACTGACGACGTCAGCAAGGCGCTCGCGGCGATCGCCGCGAAGACCGTGCACCACGACGCGCCCGCGGTGGGAGCGGCCGAGAAGACCGGCGTCGTCAAGCCGATCTCGACCGGAGCAGGCGCGTCTGGCGCTACCGGGTCTGGCGCCACCGGTTCTGGCGTCACCGAGTCCGGTGTCGTCGAGCCGAGCCCGGCGGCGGTCGAAGAGGCTGCGGCGATCCTCGACATCCCGCTCACGAAGAAGCCCGAGCGCGCGCGCCCCGCGATCGACCCGGACGCCGCCCAGCAGCTGCTCGGCTCGGTGCTCGAGTCGCTGCCCGAACCGCCCGCACCCGGCACTCGTAAGCGCGGCTCGCGTCGCGCCACGACGGGCACCATCACGGCGGGCACGAGCGAGGCGGAGCGGTCGAGCGGCGACGGCGCAGCATCCGGCTAGTGGCCGGGGACTCGGTGTGGTCGGTGATGCAGTGATCGAGCGCGCGTCGGAGGTCGAGCGTGCGCTGATCGAGCGCGCTTAGGATGACCGCGTGAGCTCACCCTCCCTCGGCTCGTCGCGCGCGCCGGGCCCGCACGAGCACGACCACGCGGGCGACGACCATGGTGGCCATGACCACTCCGGCCATGACCACGCCGCGCAGCCGCGCGGCGCACGGCGTCGGCCCGCGCACCACCTGTGGCTTGTCGGCGGCATCGGGCTGCTCGTCACGATGGTCGCGCTGCGCTCCATCACGGCCGAGACCGGCCCCTGGGGTCTGCCGAACCCCGTCTAGGATCTGCTGACGCTCTCCACGAGCGTCGTCGTCGAGTCGCTGCCGTTCATCGTGCTCGGCATCGCGCTGTCGATCCTCGTGCAGGTGTGGATCCCCGAGCACTGGCTGCTGCGCATTCTGCCCCGCAACCCGTGGGGGCGCCGGGCCGTCATCTCGCTCTTCGGCATGTTCCTGCCCGTGTGCGAGTGCGGCAACGTGCCGCTCGCGCGCGGCCTCGTGCGGCGCGGCTTCACCATCCCGGAGTCGATGACGTTCCTCGTCGCCGCGCCCATCCTCAACCCGGTGACAATCATCACCACGCACCAAGCGTTCGGCTTCGATGACGGCATCCTCGTCGCGCGCCTGCTCGGCGGCTTCCTCATCGCCAACGTGCTCGGCTGGCTGTTCAGCAAGCACCCCGACCCGCACTCCCTGCTGAGCGGCCGCTTCGCCGAGCAGTGCCGCCTTGACGACGGCCACGGGCACACCCACACGCGGCGAGAGCAGACCCTCGACCTGTTCGTGCGCGAGTCGAGCATCCTCATGCCGGCTCTCGTGATCGGCTCCCTCGTCGCCGGCGGAATCCAGGTGATCGTGCCCCGTGAGGTGCTCGTCTCCCTCGGCAGCGACCCCCTGCTGAGCGTCCTCGCGATGATGGTGCTCGCCTTCGTCATCTCCATCTGCGCGAACGTCGACTCGTTCTTCATCCTGCCGTTCGCCTCCACGTTCCTGCCCGGCTCGATCGTCGCGTTCCTCGTCTTCGGGCCGATCGTCGACATCAAGATGCTCGCCCTCATGCGCACCACCTACTCCACGCGCACGCTCGTGCAGCTCACGACGATCGTCGCGCTCATGAGTGCGGGGCTCGGTCTGGTGGTGAACTATGTGGCGTAGCGTGCAGCGCTGGCGCGGGGTCGTGATCATCGGCACGATGGCGGCGATCACCCTGTGGCTCGCCGTCACCGGGCAGCTGGCCCTCTATATCCACCCGCGCTACAACGTGTTCACGGTGACGATGTCGATCATCGCGGTCGTTCTCGCCGTCGCCTCCGTCGCCGGTCGGCGCGATCATGACGATGAGGATGCTCCGCCACCGCGTCGCTCGCAGCGCGCGCTCGGGCTCACGGCGGCCGCCGTCGCGGGGCTCTTCACGCTCGGCATGGTGCTCGTGCCGCCGGCGTCGCTTAGCACGGCGACGGCCGACCAGCGGGAGATGAACGCGACCGCGGGGGGCGACGAGGAGAGCCTCGCGGCGGCCGCGACCGCCGATGAGGCGTCGATCGCGCGATTCACGGTGCGGGAGTGGGCCGCCATTCTGCGGCAGACGAGCGACCTGTCGTTCTTCGCCGACAAGCCCGTCACCGACCTCGTCGGGTTCGTCATCGCCGACGAGGACGACCCCGAGAACGTGTTCTACGTCTCGCGCTTCGTCGTCACGTGCTGCGCGGTCGACGCGCAGCCGCTCGGAGTTCCCGTGCACCTGCCCGACTGGGCGGCGACGTTCGAGCCCGACAGCTGGGTGAGCGTCTCGGGGGAGTTCGCGAGCAATCCGAGCTCGAGCAGCCTGCAGCCGGTGGCCGTGATCCCCGACACCGTCGACCCTGTGGAGCAGCCGCGTGAGCCCTACCTCTTCTGAGCCGGGCGAGCCGCGCGCGCCGGGTGAGCCGCGCACTGGGCGCGAGCCGCTCGCGCCAGGTGAACCCCGCGCGCCAGTTGACCCGCGCGCTCCCAGTGAGCCGCGCACGGCGGGCGAGGCGCGCCACCCCGACGGGCACGACGAGCCGGCGCGGCACGGTGGCGTGCACCCGGAGGGCGAGGGCACGCGCCGCGCCGCCGAGGCGGGCCGTCGGCTGCGCGAGCAGCGCGAGCTGCAGCGCTTCCAACGCACGTTCTGGATCGTCTCCGGCGTGCTCGGGGCGGTCGCCGCCGTGTTCCTCCTGCTCGGTGCGCTGCAGGGCCCCAAGCTCGCCACAGCGCAGGTCGATCCGCAGCGGGCGACGGAGCAGTCCGGTCAGCAGCTGCGCATGTTCGCGAACCAGCCGCTGCGCGACGTCGATCCCTCGCAGGTGACTGTCTCGCCGCAGACCGACGTGACCGTCACCGTGCAGGACGACCTCCTGGTCGTGCAGTTCGACGAGCGCCTGCGCTACGACACCGAGTACACGGTCACCGTGAGCGATGTCGCGGCGCGCAGCCGTGATGCCGTGTCGACGTTCTCGCACGCATTCGAGACCGCGGGCGCGAGCGTGCTGTACCTGGACCGCGGCGAGACCGAGGACGAGATTCTGCGCGCCGAGGTGAGCGGCACGGGTCGTGGCGAGGTCGTGCACGCTGCGCCGGGCATCCAGGCTTTCGCGCCGGTCGAGGGCGTGCTCGTCGTCGCGCGCGATGCGTCGTCGGCGGCGCCCGATGCGTCTGGCGCGGCCCCGGGCGGCGGCGGCGAGGGCGCTGGCGGTGGTGACGAGGGCACGGGCGGTGGTGAAGCGGGCACGGGTGGTGGCGACGAGGGCACGGGCGGCGGCGCCGCGGGCTCGGGAGCGAGCGTGCTCGAGTCGATACTGACCGAGTCGGGTGATGCGGAGACCGTGCGCCTGCCCGACGGTGCACGAGTCGATCGCATCATCGCGCCGCAGGCTGGCACGCTGCTCGGGCTTGTGCTCACCGAGGTCGTCGATGAGGGCACGCCGCAGTTCTCGAGTGCGCTCGCCTACGTCGATCTGGCGGGTGATCGGGAGGTGAGGCTGCTGGAGGGTCTCGACGGCGAGCCGGTGCGGGCGCTCGACGCGGTATTCCTGCCGGGCGGGTCGACGCTGCTCGTGCACGCGCTCGACCAGTCGCTGCTGCGCATCGACCTTCTCGCGCCCGAGTTGGTGCTGCCCGTCGACCAGCTGCCGACGGTGTGGAACCTGTCCACGGATGGCACGCGCGTGAGCGGGTCGGATTCGTTCGGCGGGCTCTTCCTCGACCTCGAGTCGGGGGAGGAGACACGACTGAATCCGTCCCTGTTCGAGGGCGAGGTGGTCTTCGGCGGGGAGACGGTGCTGCTGAGCGATGAGCGCTGGGTGCAGAAGGTTGCCGTGCCTGACGCCTCAGGCGGGTCGTTCGCGATCGTCGTCGTCGTTGACGACGGTTCGGGGGAGTCGCGGCAGTTGGCGCGCACGATCGACGACCGCGGCAGTATCGGCGCCCTGTCGGTGTCGCCCAACGACCAGTACGTGGCGATCGAGGTGACGCCGTCGGTCGAGGACGCCGAGCCGGATGGTCGCCGGGTCAACCCGCGGCCGACGTCAATCACTCTGCAGATCATCGACATCGAGACGGGTGCGCTGGTGCGCAGCCTCGAGGGCTTCGCGCCGGTCTGGTAGGCGCCAAGCCACCAGGTCGCGCGTAGAGAACCCGAGCTTCCCGCGCTGGCGCGGTGCTCCGCCAGAACCCGCGCTTCTGGTGCCGGCGGTGTGCTCCGTTAGAGCCCGCGCTTCTCGCGCTGGCTCACTCGCAGACCGGCGGCGGTGAGGCGGGCGACGAGCTCTTTGCCGGTGACGGGCTGAGCGCCTTGGGCGATGAGGGCGTCGCGGCGTTCATCGGGGTAGTCGTAGTGGTCGTGGTCGAACCCGCGCGCGGGAATGCCGGCGTCGCGCGCGAAGGCGTGCAGCTCGTCGAGGGACGTGTCGCTCACAAGGTGTCCCCAGAGCCGACCGTGCGCGGGCCAGATGGGTTCGTCGATGAGCACAGCCATAGTGCGACCGAGTTTATGCGGGTGCGCTGGCGCGATGGGCGTGGCTACCTTGGGCGTGGGTGCGCCGGCGCTCAGGCGCCGAGCGCGTCCCGCAGTGCGGGGCTGCGGCTGGGCATGTCGATCGGCTCAGCGGGCATCTTGTCGGGATGGCCGCCGGTCTGGGCGTCATGGGGTGGGCCTGGCGGTGGGCCTGGCGGTGTGCCTGGCGGTGTGCTTGGTGGTGGGATGAGTTGGTAGCTGGGGCCGGCGCGTTGGATTTCCCACCCGTTGTTGTGGGCCAGGAGGTGGTGGTGGCGGCATAGGAGGATTCCGTCGGCGATGTCGGTTTTTCCGTGGTCGCGCTGCCAGTGCTGGATGTGGTGGGCTTCGCACCAGGAGGGTGGGCGTTCGCAGCCGGGCCACCGGCATCCGCCGTCGCGGGCGGCAAGGGCGAGTCTTTGTGCGCGGGAGAACAGGCGGCGCTCGCGGCCGAGGTTGAGGGGCTGGCCGGCGTTGTCGGGGTCACCGTCGACGGTGAGGGTGATGGTGCCGGCGGTGCACGCGCGGCGTTCGACGGTGGCGACGGAGACGGCGTCGGGGTGTCCTTCGATCCAGCCTTGGCCGCGGCGCTCCTCGAGGGTGCGGGCGGCGACGATCATGCGCACCCCGACCGGCTCGTCGCCGAGCAGTTGACTGGTGTCGGCGGCGGCTCCTTGGCGCAGGAGTTCGGCGATGGTGTCGCTGGCGCGCTGTTCGGGGGTGCGGTCGTCGTCGAGGGCGGGATGCGCGGTCTCTTGGGCATCGTGCTCTCGCTCGGTGTCGCTCTGGAATCGCGGCTCGTTGCGTCGGGGTGAGGTGATGCGGTCGTAGACGTCGCTGACGAGGGCGAAGGTTTCGGGGTCGAGGACCCAGTGGGCGTAGCCCATGCCGTCGGCGCGGCGGCCGAGTCGGAAGGAGCGCTGCTGCCGGCGGGTTTCCTCCCGTTCGGCGATGCCGGCCAGGTCGAGTTCGTCGCGCACGGCTCGGGCCTCGCGGGCGGCGCGGTCGGCGTCGAGCCCGTCCAGTCGGGGCAGGAGCCGTTCGGCGGCGGCGTCGAGGTCGGCTTGGCTGATGCCACCGCCGACGCGGCCGAGGCCGGTGCGTACGGCGTCGGCGACGGCGACGCTCACCGTCCCGGCCAGCACGGCGTCGCCCAGCGGCGTCGGCGTCTCGCCGCCCACCGTCGTGCCGACGCGGACGGCGGTGCGGGCGTCGGCGACGCGGGTGCCGGTCGTGACGCGCACCATCTCCTCGGGGGTGCGGTGCCCGGTGCGCTGCGCGAGACCCGAGTGGCCAAGCTCGGGGGCGGAGCGTCGGGCGATCTCGCCGGCCAGGAGCGACACGTGTAGTTGCGCCAGGCGCACCTCGTCGGCGGCTAGGCGGGTGAGGTCGAGCAGCTCGGCGTCGTCGAGAGCGCGAAAGACCTGCACCTCTCGGGGGACGGCGGCAAGGGCATCCCGAGCAGCAGTGAGGGCATCAGACACGTCTGCGACCGCGCCCGCATCCGGCCGAGCGTGGGCACCGCCGCGAGCGTCCGAACCGCCACGAGCATCCGAACCGGAGCGAGGGTGCGCCTCGGAGCCACCGTCGACGGGTCGCGCGACGGCAGGCGCCCTGGGCATCGGCGGCGCGAGCATCGTCGTGATCGTCATGGTCGCCTCCCTCCGCAGTGCCGTGTGCCGGTTCGTGATTCGAACATACATTCGACCGCCGACATTCGCGCCGCGAGTGCAGGTAGTGGGGAGAGTCCTCGCTCGAGTCCCGGTGGGGAGGAGACTGATGCAGGCGGGCACGCAACGACCACACGCGCGCTGCCCGCTACGCCACCACACGCGCGCTGCCCGCTACGCCACCACGCGCGCGCTGCCCGCAGCTCCACCACGCCCGCACTGCCCGCACCGCCACCGCCCCGCACACGCCCGCCAGTTTGACCGCCTATCCTCGCGTCGGCTATTCTTGACCGCTGGTGTGCGCTGGGCTGAGCCCGCGTGGGTCACCGCATTCTTCAGCTTCATCTCCTCGACGAGAATTAAGGGTAAACAGTGGTCTACGCAGTTGTGCGCGCCGGTGGGCGGCAGGAAAAGGTTGAGGTGGGCACGGTCGTCGTGCTCGACCGCGTCAAGGCGGGCGAGGACGGCACGATTCAGCTGACCCCCGTCCTGCACGTCGACGGCGACACGGTCACGACCGACGCGAAGAAGCTCGCGAAGATCACGGTCACGGCCGAGGTTCTGAGCGACCTGCGCGGCCCGAAGATCGTCATCCAGAAGTTCAAGAACAAGACCGGGTACAAGAAGCGCCAGGGTTTCCGCGCTGACCTGACCCGCGTCAAGATCACCGGCATCAAGTAAGAAGGGTCGCGAAAAGACATGGCACACAAAAAGGGCGCATCGTCCACCCGCAACGGCCGCGACTCGAACCCCCAGTACCTGGGTGTGAAGCGTTTCGGCGGCCAGGTCGTGAAGGCCGGCGAGATCATCGTCCGCCAGCGCGGCACGCACTTCCACCCCGGCGCCGGCGTCGGCCGTGGCGGTGACGACACCCTGTTCGCTCTCGAGGCGGGCGCGGTCGAGTTCGGCGCCAAGGGCCGCCGCAAGGTCGTCAACATCGTGGCGAGCGCCTGAGCTGATTCGGGTTCGACACGCAGCACACAGCTTCGGTGAGGATGGGCGGGCTTCGGCCCGCCCATTCTTCCGTTAGGGGCCGTACCGGCCCCGCAGCAGCACCCCGCTCGGCTCGCGCAGTCCCCTGACTGCGGATCGAGCATCCCAATCTCAGGAGGTTCGCGCTCATGGCGACGTTCGTCGACCGCGTCACCCTCCATCTCACTGCGGGCCACGGCGGCCACGGCTGCGTGTCGGTGCGCCGCGAGAAGTTCAAGCCGCTCGCCGGCCCCGACGGCGGCAACGGCGGCGACGGCGGTGACATCGTTCTGGTCGCGTCGAGCCAGGAGACCACGCTGCTGCCGTACCACCGGCGCCCGCACCGCACGAGCGACAACGGCGGCCCCGGCATGGGCGACAACCGCTCGGGCTTCTCGGGTGAGGACCTCGTTCTGCCGGTGCCGGTCGGCACGGTCGTGCGCGACGCCGACGGCACCGAGCTGGTCGACCTGACGGCGGAGGGCATGCGCATCGTGGTCGGCCCCGGCGGCCAGGGCGGTCTCGGCAATGCGGCGCTCGCGACGACGAAGCGCAAGGCTCCCGGCTTCGCCCTGCTCGGCACGCCCGGGTGGACGGGCGACGTGCTGCTGGAGCTGAAGACGGTCGCCGATGTGGCGCTCGTCGGGTATCCGAGCGCGGGCAAGTCGAGCCTCATCGCGTCGATCTCGGCGGCGAAGCCGAAGATCGCCGACTACCCGTTCACGACCCTGCACCCGAACCTGGGCGTCGTCGAGTCGGGGGAGACCCGCTTCACGGTCGCCGACGTTCCTGGCCTCATCGAGGGAGCTAGCGAGGGCAAGGGCTTAGGGCTCGAGTTCCTGCGCCACGTCGAGCGGTGCAGCGCCCTGCTGCACGTGCTGGACTGCGCGACGCTCGAACCGGGCCGCGACCCGATGAGCGACCTCGACGTGATTCTCGCCGAGCTCGCCGCCTACCCGGTGCCCGAGGGGCAGACGCCGCTGCTCGAGCGCCCGCAGCTCGTCGCCCTCAACAAGATCGACGTGCCGGAGGCCCGCGAGCTCGCCGACTTCGTGCGCCCCGAGCTGGAGGAGCGCGGCTACCGCGTCTTCGAGATCAGCGCCGTGAGCCGGGAGGGCCTGCGCCCCCTGACCTTCGCGCTTGCCGAGCTCGTCGAGTCTGACCGCGCCACCCGCGCTGCGGACACGACGGTGCGCGAGCGCATCGTGCTGCGCCCGCGCGCGGTCGACGAGGTCGAGGTCACGGTGACTGTCGAGGGCAGCGCTGAGGACCCGGTCTACCGGGTGCGCGGCGCGAAGCCGGAGCGCTGGGTGCACCAGACCGACTTCCGCAACGACGAGGCGGTCGGCTACCTCGCCGACCGGCTGGCGAAGCTCGGCGTGGAGGACAAGCTCTTCCAGGCTGGCGCGATCGCGGGGGCGACGGTCGTCATCGGCGGCGAGAACGGTGTCGTGTTCGACTGGGAGCCGACGCTCACGAGCGCCGCCGAGCTCATGACGGCGCCGCGCGGCAGCGACCCGCGCCTGGACGGCAACGCGCGTCTGACGCGCGAGGAGCGCCGCGCGAACTACTTCGAGCGCATGGACGCGAAGGCCGAGGCGCGCGCCGAGCTGGAGCGCGAGCGCGAGGCGGGCCTGTGGCACCAGGACGACGAGCAGCGTGACGACCAGGAGGACGACGAGCGATGAGCCCAGCCGCGCGCCGCATCGTGACGGAGGCCCGCCGGGTCGTGGTCAAGGTCGGCTCGTCCTCGATCAGCGGTGCGAACACGGCGCAGATCGGCCCGCTCGTCGACGCGCTCGCGGCGGCGCACTCCCGCGGGGTGGAGGTCGTGCTCGTGTCGTCGGGGGCGATTGCGACGGGCATCCCGTATTTGAATCTGGATGCTCGGCCCACCGATCTGGCCACGCAGCAGGCCGCGGCGGCTGTCGGTCAGAACCTGCTCATCTTTCGGTATCAGGAGAGCCTCGACCGCTACGGCATCGTCGCCGGGCAGGTGCTGCTCACGGCGGGCGACCTCGAGCACGCGACGCCGCGCAGCAACGCCCAGCGCGCCATGGAGCGACTGCTGAGCCTGCGGATTCTGCCGATCGTCAACGAGAACGACACGGTGGCGACGCAGGAGATCCGCTTCGGTGACAACGACCGGCTGGCGGCGCTCGTGTGCGAGCTCGTGCACGCCGACCTTCTCGTGCTGCTGAGCGACGTCGACGCGATCTACACGAAGCCCCCGCACGAGCCGGGGGCGCAGCGCATCGCGCACGTGCCGGCGGGCGACGACCTCGCGCACGTCGAGCTCGGCGACATCGGCGCTGCCGGCGTCGGCACGGGGGGAGCGGGCACGAAGATCGGGGCGGCGCGCTTCGCGGCCGAGCAGGGCGTGCCGGCGATCGTGACGTCGACCTCCGCGGTGGACGCTGCCCTGCGCGGCGACGACGTGGGCACGTGGTTCGAGGCGACGACCGCCGACTGAGCGTGCGGCGCCGCGCCGTAGAATTGCGCGCATGACGTTGACCGACCTCGCGCCCGATACTCGCACCGTCGACCCGGCTCTCGAGGCGCTGCTCGCCGCCTCCGTCACCGCATCCCGCGCGCTGTCGACGCTCACGACCGAGCGCAAGGATGCCGCGCTCACGGCGATCGCCGACGCCCTCGACGGCGCCGCCGACCGCGTGCTGCCGGCCAACGAGCGCGACCTGCAGCGCGGCCGCGAGCAGGGCATCTCGAAGGGCCTCATGGACCGCCTGCGGCTCGACGCCGACCGGCTGGCAGGTCTCGCGGCGGCGGTGCGCGACGTGCGCGGGCTCCCCGACCCCGTCGGTGTCGTCGTGCGCGGCTCCCGCCTGCCGAACGGTCTGCAGCTGAGTCAGGTTCGCGTGCCGTTCGGCGTGGTCGGGGCCATCTACGAGGCGCGCCCGAACGTGACGGTCGATATTGCGGCGCTCGCGCTCAAGAGCGGCAACGCGGTCGTGCTGCGCGGCGGCAGCGCCGCCGAGCACACGAACCGCGAGCTCGTCGGGCTGCTGCAGGGCGCGCTGCAGAGTGTCGGCCTGCCGGCGGAGGCCGTGCAGACGATCGACGAGTTCGGCCGCGCCGGTGCGCAGCAGCTCATGCGCGCGCGCGGCTTCGTCGACGTGCTCATTCCGCGCGGCAGTGCCGACCTCATCCAGACGGTCGTACGCGAGTCGACGGTGCCGGTGATCGAGACGGGCGCGGGGGTCGTGCACGTCTTCCTCGACGCGACCGCCGACGCGCAGACCGCGGTCGACATCGTCCACAACGCGAAGGTGCAGCGGCCGAGCGTGTGCAACGCGGTCGAGACGGTGGTCGTGCACCGCGATGCCGCGGCGCGCCTGCTGCCGCCGCTCATCGAGTCGCTGCGAGCATCCGGCGTCGTTCTCCGCGGCGATGACCGCGCCCGCGCGATCGAGGCGAGCCTCGAGGCGGCCACGGAGGAGGATTTCGCGACCGAGCACATGGCGCTCGAGCTGTCGATCGCGGTCGTCGACGACCTGGATGCCGCGCTCGAGCACATTCGCCGCTTCTCGACGCGGCACACCGAGTCGATCGTGACGGCCGACATGGCGAACGCGGAGCGGTTCCTGGCTGAGGTCGATTCGGCGGTCGTCATGGTGAACGCGTCGACGCGGTTCAGCGACGGCGGCGAGTTCGGCTTCGGCGCGGAGGTGGGCATCTCGACGCAGAAGCTGCACGCGCGCGGGCCGATGGGTCTGCCCGAGCTGACGAGCACGAAGTGGATCGTGCGCGGCGCCGGGCAGGTTCGCGGCTAGGACACGGTAGATTGGTGCCTCGAACCTCAACGATTCAGGAGCCGTCATGTTGTCGACACTGGCCAGTGTGATCACCGTCGCCGAAGAGCTCGAGCACGAGCTCGCGCCGCTCATCGCGCCGGCGCCCGTTCTGGGCGGCATCGCTGCTCTCGTGTTCCTCATGCTCGGTGTCGTCACCTTCGCCTACCGCGACGTCGCGAACCGGCACAGCAACAAGACCGGGTCCTCCACGAGTGGCCACGAGACCGGGCACGGCGCCGGGCACTGAGCCGGCCGACATCCGAGCCTCTCGACGAGCGACGCGATCACCATCGCCGCCCCCGCGACCGTGACCTCGACCACGAAGCGCCGCGCGCGCATCGGCGTCATGGGCGGCACGTTCGACCCGATCCACCACGGCCACCTCGTCGCCGCGAGCGAGGTCGCCCACCACTTCGAGCTCGACGAGGTCGTGTTCGTGCCGACCGGCCAGCCGTATCAGAAGCCGGATGCGACCTCGAGCGAGCATCGCTACCTCATGACGGTCATCGCGACGGCGGCGAACCCGAGCTTCCGCGTCAGCCGCGTCGACATCGATCGCACGGGCCCGACGTTCACGATCGACACCCTGCGCGACCTGCACGATCAGCACCCTGACGCCGAGCTGTTCTTCATCTCGGGCGCCGACGCGATCGCGCAGATCTTGGATTGGAAGGACGCGGGCGAGCTCTGGGAGCTCGCCCACTTCATCGCCGTGAGTCGGCCGGGTCATCCGCTGAGCGTTCGCGCATTGCCGGAGGGCGACGTAAGCTTGCTCGAAGTGCCGGCCCTCTCGATCTCGTCGACGGATTGCCGTCGACGCGTCGAGGAGGGATCACCCGTCTGGTATCTGGTCCCCGATGGAGTCGTGCAGTACATCTCCAAGCACCAGCTGTACCGGAGTACCTAGGTCATGAGCAGTCACCACGAGCAGCCGATGAGCCGCCGCGAAGCCCGCGAAGCGGCAGAGCGTGCCGCGCGCGAGTCTGCCGAGCGTGAGGTTGCCGGCCGCGAGAGCGCGCCGAGAGCGGTGCCGGCGCCGACTCCTTCGTCGCCGAGTTTCGCCTCCTCTGCTCCTGTCGCTCCTCCCGCCGAGCCCGTGCAGCGCATGCGACGCCGCGACTTCCGCCCGCCGTCGGAGCAGGAGGCTCCGCGCGCCTCCTTCGCCCCGACCGTTGATGAGGATGCTCCGCTCGAGTACCGCACGGAGCGCCCGGTCGACGGGCCCGCCTCGCACCACGTCGCCGAGCCGAGGCCCGGTGCCCGCCAGGCGTCGGCCCCGCACGTCATCAGCGAGCACACGCTCTCGCGCCGCCAGCTGCGCTCGCTGCGCGATGCGAGCGACCCGGTCGTACCCCCGATCGACGCCCCCGCCGTGCCGCAGCACGAGGAGCCCGCTCCGCCTCCGCCGAGCCACACGCTCCCGTCGCCCGCCCCGCTACCGCCGTCAGCTCCCGTGCCGCCGCCGCTCGTCGAGCCGGAGGCGACCCCCGACGAGTTCGTGGAGCCGTCGTCGTCGTCGGCGCCGACGACCGGCAGTCACTGGTCGGTGGGCGTGCACGACGACGAGGATCCGTTCACGAACACGTTCAGCCGCGAGGTCGGGTCGGCGTCGCACTCGACGAACGCTCTCGTCCTGCCGCAGATGCCCCAGTCGAATCTGAGCGGCCCCGTGACGGGCACGGGCGAGATCATCGTGACGGGCATGATCGAGGTGCCGCGCATTGTGACGAGCACGGGCACGGTGCCCTCGGTGCACGACAGTGCTGACGTGGACGACTACGTCGAGCCGGGCGATGCGGAGCTCACGTCGACGGGCGCGGCGCCGGTGAGCGCTCTGCGCGCGGTGAGCGGGCACACCGGTACGGGCAACATCGTCCACGGCAAGCCGCAGCGCAACGGCAACACCCTCACGACGGTACTGGTGGCGGCGACGGTCGTCATGGCGGTCGTCGCGATAGGCCTGTTCGTGCTCGCGGCGGTCAACGGACTATTCTGAGTGCTTCCCTTCGCTCCCGACTCTTCAAGGACCCCGTGACCGCTACTTCCCGCGCCCTCGACCTCGCACAGCTCGCCGCTCGTGCCGCCGACTCCAAGCAGGGTGAGGACATCGTCGCGCTGGACGTCTCGGAGCCTCTGCCGCTCACCGACGTCTTCGTGCTGGTCACGGGTCGCAACGAGCGCAACGTGCAGGCGATCGCGGCGGAGGTCGAGGAGAAGATGATTGAGGCGGGCGTGAAGCCGCTGCGCCGTGAGGGCCGGGCTGAGGGCCGCTGGATTCTCATCGACTTCGGCGACGTGATCGTGCACATCTTCCACGAGGAGGAGCGGCTGTTCTACTCCCTGGAGCGGTTGTGGAAGGACTGCCCTGCCGTGCCGCTTGAGCTCGAGCATCCCGCCACCGATTCTGCCTAGCGGCGCCGTCGAGACTCAGCGCTACACGCGCCCTTTCATCAGCCACGGCCGCAATGCGCGCGTCACGAACGGCAGCGCGAGGTAGGTCATGATCGGCGAGACGATGAGCACGAGTAGCAGCACCCGCAGCACGAGCGGCCAGCCGTCGGTGAACGGGTCGATGACGGCGTTGGTGCCGAGGCTCAGCGGGTAGAAGACGAGGATGATGGCGATCATCTGCTTCCACCGCGGCGGTGCGGGCGGCGGGGGTGCGATGACGTCGACGCGGCTGGGCTCGTCGAACCAGCCTTCGATGCCGGTGCGCTCTTCGACGCGCTGATTGGCGGCGAACTCCTTGATAGTGCCGACCCACCAGCC
>NZ_VIKT02000018.1:31214-31643 GCF_009371975.2 Microcella pacifica | reverse complement strand
CCGCACCTCGGCGACCATGCGGACTGCGCGCTCACGAAGCTCGCGCGGATACTTGTTGGGTCGTGCCATGAGACTGATCCTTCCAAGGAATCGAGTCTCCGAACACGCCGGGGGGATTCACTGCGGCGCACCTGCGCAAATGCTCAGAAGGGCACGATCATGATGTGGGGATACGGATACGACGGCTGGGCGTGGATGTGGGTTGTCGGCAGTCTCTTCGTCATCGGGGTTGTGGTTCTTGTGGTGGTTCTGGTCCGCAATTCGACGGCCAGAACGAGCGCGGGCACCCCGCCCGTAGCGATGACGTCGACGCCGCGACAGATTCTCGATGAGCGGTATGCCCGAGGCGAGCTGACCACCGACGAATACCGTGAACGCGTTGAAACTCTGGGCGGTACGCCGTAGTCGCGTGAGGGTCGCCGTCTCGTC
>NZ_VIKT02000018.1:0-31204 GCF_009371975.2 Microcella pacifica | reverse complement strand
ACTGGCTCATGAGGTCTTCGCCGGCGCGCGCCCAGGCGGCGAACTCGCGGGCGCGCTCGGGCGGCACGGAGCGGGTGATCGACACGGTCACGGGGGTCGCGGTCATGCCCCTATCCAACACCGTGGCGGGGCGCCGGATGCTCGGCCGACGTGAATTGGTGGGCACCGGGTCGGTGTACTACTCTTGTCGAGTTGTCCCCGGCGAGAGCCGGGTTAGCCACGGGCCTGTGGCGCAGCTGGTAGCGCACCTGCATGGCATGCAGGGGGTCAGGGGTTCGAGTCCCCTCAGGTCCACACTGTGATGAGTCGCGACATAGGTCTCATCTGAGTCGCGACATGGGTCTCATTTGCTCGGCCATCGGCCGGCGCTTTTGGTCGTGTTGCGCCAGTAGCTTCGAGTGGGGTCGATGCTGTTGCGGGCGATCACCTCGCCGGTGTCGAGGTGGACGACGGTGACGGTGGTGTCGTCGATGAGGGCCAGGATCCGTTTGCGTCGGTGCTCGACGCCGATCCCGAGGTGGTGCATGCGTCCGGCGCGGCGCAGGCTCACTTTTCCGTCGTCTGCGACGTGGTCGTAGCGAACCCGATAGTGGGGTTCTGCCGTCGTGGTTGCTGGGGTGGCTTTGGCGGTGGCCCGGTAGGCGGTGGCGGGCGTGGCGCGGTCGTTGGCTCGGTGCGGGCGGCGCTCGTTGTAGTGGTCGCGGAATCTGTCGAGTTGTTCTTGCAGGTCGCGGATCGTGTCGGCGCAGGGCTGCTTGGCCAGCCACCGCTTCAGGGTCTGATGGAACCGTTCGATCTTGCCTTGCGTTTGAGGGTGGGAGGCGGAGCCGTTCTTTTGCCTCACACCTTGCAGGGCCAGGACGTATTCGAAGGCGTTTTTGCCGCCGGTGAAGCGGGAGGTGAAGACGCTGCCGTTATCGGTCAGGGTGGAGGCGGGGATGCCGTGTAGGTCGGTGACGCGCAGGAAGTCGGTCACGACCAGGTCGCCGGTGATGCGGCTGGCTGCGGTGCAGCCTAGGAGGTAGCGGGAGTGGTCATCGAGCCAGTTCAGGATCTCCACGTCGGTGCCATCGGCCAGGCGCCAGTGGGTGAAGTCGGATTGCCAGGTCTCGTTGGGTTGGGCTGCCTGGAATCGTATGTAGGAGCTGCGGGGTCTTTTGCGCGGCTCGGGGGTGATGAGGCCGGCAGTGTGCAGGATGCGACGGATCGTTGATGTCGACGGTGGCCGGTGGCCTTCGCGCTCGAGGTGCCAGGCGATGGTCAGCGGGCCAGCATCGAGTCCTTGCGCGGTCAGCTCCAGGCGTAGTTCCACGACACGCTCGCGCACCAACTGGGTGGTCGCGGTCGGGTTCGAGTGGGGTCGCCGCGGCCGTGGGTCGACGGCGTCCAAACCGTTGTCGCGGTAGCGGGCCGTCGAGGCGGTGTATGTGGCGTCGGGATACCCCATAGCGTTCAGCGGCGGCGCTGATGGTGAGCTCTTTCGCGATGATCTTCAGGACCACGACCCGGTTCTTCGACATGAGGGCGACTGTGACCTATGTCGCGACTCATCAGGGACGTATCAAGTTGGGACCTATGTCATGAACTCAGACACCCTCAGGTCCACCATTTCCATCACTCTCGTGGACGCCGCGGGCGCGTGCGACCGCACTGTGCCAACAACTGTGCGCGTTCGTGGCAACTGTGGCCGCTCGTGCCGACACAGTTGCCACGTACCGGCACGAACGCTGGGCCGAGGTCGGGGCGACTTCTCGGCCGGCGCCGCCTACGCTGACGGCATGAGCGAGAACCCCGCCACACCGTCGAACCCCGATCCTGACGACCTCACCGCGGCGCTGAGCACGCACACCGACTACGGGGTCGAGAAGCTCGAGGAGGCCGACGCGGCCGCCGACCCGGTCACGCAGTTTCGTGCGTGGCTCGCCGAGGCGGCCGAGCGCGAGGTGTACGAGCCGAACGCCATGGTCGTCGGCACGGTCGATCCGGATGGCGCACCCTCGGTGCGCACGGTGCTGTTGCGCGGCGTCGACGAGCGCGGGTTCGAGTTCTACACCGACTACACCTCGCGCAAGGGCCGGGCGCTGCTGGCGACCCCGGGCATCTCGGCGGTGTTCCCTTGGTACTCGCTGCATCGGCAGGTCATTCTCTACGGCGAGGCGCGGCCGGTCGAGCAGCAGACGAGCGACGACTACTTCGCGAACCGGCCGCGCGGCGCGCAAGTGGCGGCGTGGGCGAGCGACCAGTCGCAGCCCATCGACGGGCGCGAGGGTCTCGAGCGCAAGGTGCGCGAGGCCGAGGAGCGCTTCGAGGGCGTCGAGACGGTGCCGCGGCCCGAGCGCTGGGGCGGCTTTCGCATCGTGCCGCACCGCGTCGAGTTCTGGCAGGGCCGCACGTCGCGCCTGCACGACCGGCTCGTCTACACGCGCGACGCGAGCGGGGAGTGGGCGCTGGGGCGCCTGCAACCGTGACGGGTGCGCGGGAATAGCAGCGCGCATCCTCGCGTTCGTGATGTCAATGCGTGTGAATTGACTGCAAGTCAACGGCACGACGCGATTAGGAACGTGAGCGGACACCCCGCTCGGGACGGACAGAAACGATGAGCACTGCAGACGCCGCCACGAGCGGTTCCCTCGAATTCGGGCTCGAGACCTTCGGCGACCGCAGCAAGGAGTCGAGCGGCGAGTACGTCAGCTACCCGCAGGTGATCCGCGACGTCGTCGAGGAAGGCGTTCTCGCCGACCGGGTCGGCGTCGACTTCTTCGGCATCGGCGAGCACCACCGCGACGACTTCGCCGTCTCCGCGCCCGACGTCGTGCTCACGGCGATCGCCGCGCAGACTGAGCGCATCAAGCTCGGCACTGCCGTGACTGTGCTGAGCTCCGACGACCCCATCCGCGTGCACCAGCGCTTCGCGACGCTCGACGCCGTCTCGAACGGTCGCGCCGAGATCATCATGGGGCGCGGCTCGTTCACCGAGTCCTTCCCGCTGTTCGGCCTTGCGCTGCAGGACTACGAGGTGCTCTTCGAGGAGAAGCTCAACCTCTTCGCCGAGGTCGTCAAGGAGCAGCCCGTCACCTGGGAGGGCACCATCCGCCCGCCGCTCAACG
Organism: Microcella pacifica; assembly: GCF_009371975.2. Taxonomy (GTDB): domain Bacteria; phylum Actinomycetota; class Actinomycetes; order Actinomycetales; family Microbacteriaceae; genus Microcella; species Microcella pacifica. Next base: position 28,097 of record NZ_VIKT02000018.1, on the reverse strand, counting down.
GCGTGCAGGTCTACCCGACGACGGAGAGCGGCAGCATCCGCACCTGGGTCGGCGTGGGCGGCAGCCCCGAGTCTGTCGTGCGCGCCGCCCGATACGGCTTCCCCCTCATGCTCGCGATCATCGGCGGCGAGCCCGCGCGCTTCGCGCCGTATGTAGACCTCTACCACCGCGCGCTCACCCAGCTCGAGCAGCCCCTGCAGCCCATCGGCGTGCACTCGCCCGGCTACGTCGCCGACACCGACGAGCAGGCAGCGGAAGAGCTGTGGCCGCACTACGAGGTCATGTACTCGCGCATCGGTCGCGAGCGCGGCTGGGGCCCCACCTCGCGGGCCCAGTTCGACTCGGAGATCGCCCACGGCTCGCTCTACGTCGGCTCGCCCGAGACCGTCGCGCGCAAGATCGCCGCGACCGTCACGGGGCTGGGCGTGCAGCGCTTCGACATGAAGTACAGCACCGGCCCGATGAGCCACGACAAGCTCATGCACGCGATCGAGCTCTACGGCACGCAGGTCATGCCGCGCGTGCGCGAGCTCGGGGCCGAGGCATCTGCCGTCTCCGCCTGAGCAAGCGGCGCCGCGCTCAGTCGGTGATGATCGGGATGCCCGTGGCCGCAGCCGCGCTCTCGACGCTGCCGCCGTTGGTGAGGTCGGTGAAGCCGAGCGCCTCCATGCGCGCGATGGCCTGACCCGAGCGGTTGCCGGTGCGGCAGTAGACGACGTACGCGGCGTCGGGGTCGAGCTCGGCGACGCGCGCGTCGAAGTCGGCGGCCTGCACGTCGACGTTGAGGGCGCCCTCGAGGTGGCCGGAGGCGAACTCGCCCGGGGTGCGTACGTCGAGCAGCACGGTGCCCTCCTCGAGGTCGATCGGCTCGGCGCTCGGGGCGCAGGCCGCGAGGCCGAGAGCGAGGGTGAGGCTGAGGGCGAGGGTGCTGATGGTGCGGCGCATGGCGGGTCTCCATTTCGAGGGGCTGGCCCCCCAGAGTACACTAAATACCCCTCAGGGTATCTGGAACAAGCGCTTCTACTTGCACTTCGCCTGTGATTGACTCGTCCGTGTGAACACCCTCAACCGCCGCGCGCTCGCCGTCGCGATTTTCGCCGCCTTCGTTGCGTTCCTCGACGGCACCGTCATCAACGTGGCCCTGCCCGCCATCACCGACGAGCTCGGCGGCGGCCTGCCCGTGCAGCAGTGGGTCGTCGACGCGTACCTCATCACCCTCGGTGCGCTCATCCTGCTCGCCGGCTCGCTCAGCGACCTCTTCGGCCGCGTCGCCATTCTGCGCATCGGGCTCATCGGCTTCGGCGTCACCTCGATCGCGTGCGGTCTCGCCCCCACGGCGGAGCTGCTCATCGTCGCGCGCGCCGCGCAGGGCGTCGCCGGCGCGCTACTCGTGCCGAGCTCGCTCGCGCTCATCATGAGCACCCACCGCGGCGCGACGCAGGCGAAGGCGATCGGCATCTGGACGGCGTGGACGTCGGCCGCCTTCCTCGCCGGGCCCCTCATCGGCGGCGTGCTCACCGACCTCGCCAGCTGGCGGTGGGTGTTCGTCATCAACGTCATCCCCATCGCTGTGACGCTCGTGCTCATGCTGCCCATGCGCAACGAGCCCGCCGAGACGCGCGTGCCCATCGACTACCCCGGAGCGCTGCTCGGCGCGGTCGGGCTCGGCGGGCTCGTCTTCGGGCTGATCGAGCAGGCCAACTACGGCTGGGGCGACCCGATCGTGCTCGTGCCGCTCATCATCGGAGTGCTGTGTCTCGCGGGCTTCCTCGTCCGCGAGCGTCGAGCCGCGCATCCCATGCTGCCTCTCGGGCTCTTCCGCTCGCGCAACTTCGCCGTCGGCAACCTCGCGACCGTCACCATCTACGCCGCCCTCGCGGTCGGGTCGCTCGTCATCGTCATCTACCTGCAGCAGGGCATCGGCCTCTCGGCAACGCTGGCGGGGCTCGTGCTGCTGCCCGTCACGATCTTCAACATCGCCCTCTCCTCCTGGTTCGGCACGCTCGCCGGGCGGTACGGGCCGCGGTGGTTCATGGCCGGCGGGCCGGCGCTCGCCTCGGTCGGCTTCCTCCTCATGCTCGCGATCGACGAGCCCTTCGACTTCGTGACGCAGGCACTGCCCGGCGTGCTGCTCTTCGGGCTGGGGCTCACCATGACGATCGCGCCGCTCACCTCGGCGATCCTCGGCGCGATCGATCCGCGGCAGTCGGGCATCGCCTCGGCGACCAACAATGCCGTCTCGCGCGTCGCCGGGCTCATCGCGATCGCCGTGCTCGGCCTCGTCATCGGCACCGAGGTGGACGGCGCGTGGTTCGACCGCGCGCTCATCCTGTGCGCGGCACTGCTCGCCGCGGGCGCGATCACCTCGGCGATCGGCATTCGCAACGAGGTCGTGCCCGACGACGAGAAGGTGTCAGCCGAGAATCGCTGACCCGGCGCCCGCGAGCGTCGCGACCGCGGTGAGCGCCGAGGCCATGATGATGCGGAAGAGCGCGCGCGAGCCGGGCAGGCGGGCCACGACGACGAGCCCCGCCACGAGGAGCACCGCCGAAGCGGCCAGGCCCGCGATGCCGAGAGGGCTGAGGGTCGGCGGCCCGAGCGCGCCGAGCGCCGCCGCGATCGCGAGCGCCAGCAGGGCCACGACGCCCGACCCGCGGGCGCCGAGCGCGTGCGGCAGCGAGCGGATGCCGTGCCGCGCGTCATCCGCGAGATCGGGCAGCACGTTCGCCACGTGGGCGGCGAGGCCGAGCATCCCGCCGATGCCGATCGCCCACCACGCCGCCGGCTGCGGCGCCTCGCGCGCCAAGGTCACGATGAGCGGCAGGCTCGCGAAGCCGACCACGTAGCAGGCGGTCGCCCAGAAGGTGCGCTTGAGTCCCGCGTTGTAGGCCCAGCCGGAGGCGAGGAAGACCAGGTGCGCGGCGGCGGCGGCCAGGCCGAGCAGGAGCGAGAGCGCGATCGAGACGACGGCGCTCGCCACCGCCCACACGAGCAGGGCGCGGGGGGAGATGTCGCCGCGCACCGTCGGCTTGTCGGCTCGCGCGGCATCGCGGTCCCGCTCGGCGTCGAGCGAGTCGTTCGACCACGCCACCGACAGCTGGTTGGCGAGAATGACGGCGCCGAGCAGCGCGACGCGCTCGAGCGGCAGGCCCGAGACGACGCCGAGCGCTCCGGCGACCACGGTGACGACGATGCTCGGCCCCGGGTGCGCGGAGCCCAGCAGGGCACGCGCGCGAGTCAGCATGCGGCCATCGTATGTCGACTCGCCCGGGCTACCATCGTCAGATGCGACGACGCTCGAGCCGACCGCGCGCTCTCCTCGCCGCCGCGGCCGCCCTCGCCGTGCTCGCCGTCGCCGGCTGCGTCTCCTACGAGGCGGCGCCGCGCGCTCCCGAGGCGCGGGCCGCCGGGGCGCCGCCGCTGCTCGACCCGACCGTTCTCTACGTCGACCAGCGGCTGGCCGACATGACCCTGCGGCAGAAGCTTGCCGCACAGGTCATGATCCATGTGCCCGGCACGGATGCGTCACGCATCCGGTCGGTCGTGGAGCGGCACGGCTTCGGCGGCGTCATCCTCATGGGCGACAACGTCGGCGGCTCGGCCGCGACCGTCTCGAGACTCACGGCCGCGCTGCACGCCGAGCCGGGCCTACCGATCCTCACCGCCATCGACCAGGAGGGCGGCATCGTGCGTCGACTCCTGGCCGACGTCGCGCCGGCCGGCCGCGCCCTGTGGTCGGCGCCGCCCTCCGCGTCGGAGGCCGCCTTTCGTGAGAGGGCGGGGCTCGTCGACCGGGCCGGCGTGCTCATCAACTTCGGCGTGGTCGCGGACGTCTCGCCGGACGGCTCGAGCTTCATCGGCCCGCGCACGCTCGGCGAATCGCCCACCGCGAGCGCCGACCGGGTCGCGGCCGCCGTGCGCGGTGAGAGCGGCGCCGCGCTCTCCACGCTCAAGCACTTTCCCGGGCACGGGGCGAGTCCTGACGATTCGCACGTGAGCGTGCCCCGCTCGAGCATCAGCCTCGAGGAGTGGCGGCGCACGCACGCCGTGCCCTTCATCGCGGGCATCGAGGCGGGGGCCCCGCTCGTCATGACCGGCCACTTGCAGTTCGACCGCATCAGCGCCGTGCCCGCGACCCTCTCGAGCGAGTGGATCACGATCCTGCGCGAGGAGCTCGGCTTCGACGGCATCGTCGTGACCGACGACATGCTCATGCTGCAGCGCTCGGGCCTCGCCGAGTACGCCGACCCCGAGCGCAATGCCGTGCGCGCCCTCGCCGCCGGCAACGACCTGCTGCTCTACGTACTGCCCGGCGACCCCCGATCGGTCGGCATCGACCCCGAGTCCCTCCTGGATGCTCTGGTCGCCTCGGTCGAAGAAGGCACCGTCTCGCAGGCCTCGGTCGACGACTCCGTGCGGCGCCTCATCAGCACCCGGCGCGCGGCATCGGGCGAGACGGGGCCGTATCGAGACTGCGGCCCGAAGTGCTGGGGCGAGTCGGCCCGCGGGCAGGAGTAGGCGCGGCCGGCTGGTGCGCGGCTGCTGCGCGGGTTCTGTGCGGCGGCTTCTGCGCGCGCCGGCACGTGGCGCTCTACAGGGTGGGCAGCTCGAGCGCGTCGACGCGCTCGAGCGAGTTCTCGCCCACGCCGCGGGGGGCGACCTCGCTCGCGAGAGCGGGAGCGGTCGCCGAGAACGTGACGAGGATGGCGCCGCCGACGATCGCGAGCGTGGAGAGTCCCGTCAGGGCTGCGGTGACGGGTGTGAGGCGGCGGTGCCGCTCGAGGGAGACGACGATAGCGCCGACGAGGATGAGAGTGACGGCGGTGACGAGAAGTGCGGGCATGGTGACGGCCCTTCCTTTCGGGTGAAGGATGAACCGTCCCCGGTTCTCTGCCGCTCCTATGCGGGTGTCAGCACCGGGTGGTGCGGGCGACCCGTGGGGGGCGGGTGCCGAAGGGGTGGGTCTCGCGGGTATGGAGTGGGGGTGTGGAGTTGGGGTGTGGTGCGCTCGCAATGTCCGCCAAAGGGGGGACACGACGTGTACACCCTACGCCGGTGCCCGCCTGCTCTCCAGCAATCGCGGCCCCCCACGTCGGGGGAGGGGTGAGTCGGTGTGAGTACTGGACCGACAACCGCCGCGTCAACCCGGTGCGGCGAATTGACGTGCTGACCGAGACATCCGACAGAATGTGAACGATGTCGACGACCGCGCGCCCCCTTCCGCACCACGACGTGCTCACCGCCGTGGCGTCGTCCCTCGGCTCCACGCTCGGCGACGTGACGGCACTGCAGGTGGAGCCGACCGGCCAAGGCTTCACCCACGGGTACCGGGTCTCGCTCACCGACGCGGGCGGCAAGGCCGCCGACCACACGGTGTTCGTCGAGACCTCGCCCCCTGACACGACGCGGCCCGGGGTGCTCACGCTCACCCAGCCGGGTACGGGTGACCGCGTCGATGTCTGGGTGTACCCCGCCGACCCCGCCCTGCCGGCGCTGCGCACCGCGGTCTATGCCGAAGCGGCAGGAGTCGTGCTGGGCCGCCTCGGCCTGCCCGTCGATGACCTCAAGGTCTCCCTCGCTGCCTACCGGCCCGGCAAGCGCGCGGTCGTGCGGGTCGACACCTCGGGCACCGCGTACTTCCTCAAGGTCGTGCGACCCTCGACGGCCGAGCCCCTGCAGCGCAAGCACACGCAGTGGCGCCAGCACGGAGTGCCCGTGCCTTCGGCGCTCGGGTGGAGCGAGGAGGGGCTCGTGGCCCTCGAAGCCCTCGCCGGGGCCGAGCTCATCAGCGTCCTCGACCGGGCGACCGACCCGCGCGCGCTCCTCGACGAGCTCGAGCGCCTCGTCGTGCAGATCGCGTCGGTGCCCTCCGAAGCGCCCGCGCGCTCCTCGCTCGTGCGTCGCCTCGACTGGTACGAGGAGCGCCTGCTCGACCAGCTGCCCGACCACGACTCGCGCATCGAACGCACGTCGCGGGCGATCGCCGCCCGGTATCGCGCGGGAGGCGAACCGCCCCCTTCGCGCACGGTGCACGGCGATCTGCACCTCGCGCAGTTGCTGGTCGACCCGAGCGAGCCGAGCCGCATCACGGGCGTGCTCGATATCGACACCTCCGGGTGGGGCGACCCGGCCGATGACGCCGCAGCACTCTACGCCCACCTCATCGCGACCGTCGTCCACGACGGCGGCAGCGCGGCCACCGTGCGTGCTCGCCGCAGCTCGGTGCTCGCCGACGGGTGGCGGCGGCGCTGGTTCGGCTCCCGCGAGCCGGGTTTCGCCGACCGTGCTCACGCGATCGCGGGCACCCAGCTGCTCGGTCACGCGCTCGCGCGCTCCGCGGCAGGGTCGGAGGATGCACAGCTGCTGCTCGAGCGAGCGGAGCGCATCGTGACCGCCGACGAGCGGCCGCTCACCACCTCCACCTGGTAGCGGCCCGAGCCGCAGAGCGGCCGCCTCCGTGAGAGAACTCTCACCCACGAGCCGGGCTGGGCCGTCGATACTGGAAGCATGACCGCCTCGCCGACCGGAACGCCACGATCGCACAGCGCCGCACGCGGCTGGCTCGCCGTCGGCGCAGCCTCGGCGCTCGGGCTCGGTCTCGTCGCCGCCAGTGCCGCCTCGATCGCGGGGGCCATGCCGCTCGTAGACTCGACGACCGAGTCGTCCGTTCCCCCTATCTCGAGCATCGCCCTCGAGGAGGTCAAGGGCGTCGGCGGTGCCGGAGCGAGCGCGGGTGCGACCCCGACGGCCTCTCCGACGGCAACCCCCACCCCGAGCCCCAGTTCGGCACCCGAGGTCGTGCAGGCACCGGCACCTGCGCCGCAACCGGTCGCCCCCGCACCCGCGGCGAGCCCGGCCTCGGTCGACAGCCCGGCGTCGGTCGACAGTCCCGCCTCGGCCGACTCCGCCGATTGAGGGCTTCAGCAGCGTCAGCCCGCGGAGGCCAATCGATAGCCCATGCCCCGCACCGTCTCGATGCGGTCGGCGCCGATCTTGGCGCGCAGGTAGCGCACGTAGACGTCGACGACGTTCGAACCCGGGTCGAAGTCGAACCCCCAGACTCGGCTGAGCAGCTGCTCGCGTGAGAGCACCTGGTCGGGGTGGCGCAGAAACTGCTCGGCGAGCCCGAACTCGCGCGCCGAGAGGTCGAGAGTGGCGCCGTCGACCGTGATGCGCCGTGCGCGCAGGTCGAGAGTGATCTCGCCGTGCCGCAGCACGGTCTCCGCCGCGCCCTGCTGGCCGGCTTCACGTAAGCGCACGCGGATGCGCGCGAGCAGCTCGTCGAACTTGAAGGGCTTCGGCAGGTAGTCGTTCGCGCCGCCGTCCAGGCCCGTGACGGTGTCGTCGACGCTCGTGCGGGCCGTGAGCATGATGACCGGAGTGGTCGCGCCGCCCGCCCGGAAGCGGCGCAGTACCTCGAAGCCGTCGAGCCCCGGCAGCCCGACATCGAGCAGCACCAGATCGAACGACCCCGTCGCGAGGTAGTCGAGCGCGCTCCGTCCGTCCGTGACGACCGTCGTCGTGTAGCCCGCGGCGGTGAGGCCCTTCTCCACGAAGGTCGAGATGCGCGCCTCGTCCTCGACGACCAGAATGCTGCTCACGGTTCACTCCTGGAGTGTTCGGTGCCGTCGAAGCCGGCCGCGGGCGGGGGAGGGGCATCCTGCTCGGCCTCCGTGGGCACGACGATGCCGAAGCGGGCGCCGGCCTCCGAGCTGTCGAGCGTCACGTAGCCGCCGTGAGCGCGCGCGATCGCGGCGACGATCGGAAGGCCCAGCCCCGAGCCGGCGATGCCGCGCCCGGTATCGGCGCGGCCGAACCGCTCGAAGATGCGCTCCTCTGCGCCCTCCGGAATGCCCGGGCCCTCGTCGGCGACCCAGAACTCGACCGCCGTGGCATACGCCGTGCTGCCGAGGCGGATCGTCGACCCCGGCGGTGAGTACTTGGCCGCGTTGTCGGCGAGCTGCAACCAGGCCTGGGTGAGCCGCGAGGGGGAGAGGAGGGCGATCGCCTCCGCTGACTCCGCGAGCTGCCAGTCGTGACCGCTCATCGCCGTGGCCTTGCTGAAGACCAGAGCCGTGAAATCGGCCACATCGGTCGGCTCGGTGAGCAGCTGCGCCTTCTCGGCGCGGGCGAGCGCGTCGATGTCTTCGACGAGCTCGCTCATGCGGTCGAGCTCGTCGATCGCGATCTGGCGCGCGGAGTCGACATCGGCGGGGCTGCTCGCGTCCATGAGCTCGAGGTGCCCGCGCACGATCGTCAGAGGGGTCTTGAGCTCGTGCCGCACGTCATCGAGCAGTTGGCGCTGTGCGGTGAGCGAGTCGTCGAGCCGCTCGAGCATCGCGTTCACGGTCTCCGTGAGGGCGGAGACGTCGTCGTTGCCGTGAACGGGAATGCGCTCGCTCAGGTCTTCCGCCGTGATGCGCGAGGCCGTCTCGGTGAGATGCCGCAGCGGGGCGAGAAGCCGGCCGGCGACGAACCAGCCGGCGACGCCGATGGCCGCAAGGGAGAGCACGGCGAGACCAGCGTAGGTCAGGAAGGCGCCGCCGACCTCGTCGACCGCGGCCTGAGCATCCACAGCCGTCACGTAGACGCCCACCTGATCGTCGCCCGTCACCGAGACGGGCGCGGCGATGTAGCGCAGCGTGCCGACCTGGGTCACCGCGGTGCCGAGCGTCACGACGCCGCTAGTGGCCTCCTGCCACGCCCGGTCGATGAAGACCGGGTCGTCCTCCAGGTGGAAGGCGATGCGCGTGCCCGGAATGAGGCGCGCCTCGCCGTCGATGAGGGCGACGCTGCTCTCGTTGCGCCCCGGCACGAGCCTCGACATGATCGCCGACAGTGCCTCCTCGACCGTCGCGAAGGCCGCCGGGTCGGTCTCGGGGGTCGCGGTCGCGGCGTCCTGGTTCGCCGTCGACTCGCCCGTGACGATCGCGCGGGCCGCTTCGACCGAGGAGATGAGCTCGGTGTCGATGCTCGCGAGCACGCGGTCTCGCTGGACGAGGTAGGCGCTCAGGCCCGCCACCGTCATGCCGAGCGCCGTGACGACGAGGATGACGGCGAGAATGCGCGAGCGCACCGAGACGCGGAGCAGGGGCGAGCGCATCCCCCCATTATCGGCGGTGCGCAGGCGAGCAGACCTCGCATGAGAGGACTCTCATGCGTCGGCGTCGGCGTCGGTGTCAGCGCCGGCGCCCGGTCGCGCGCACGAGGGCCTCGCGCTCGGCCCCGAGGCGGCGCAGGTCGTGCGCCGCACTGACCCGCAGCACTGTCGCACCGTCGGCGCGCGCGGTCGTGGCGCTCACGAGCAGCACGCGCGCTCGCAGGCTCTCCCGCAGGGCGGCGCTCGCCGCAGACCCGAGCAGGAGGCGCATACGCGCGGTGCCGTCGTCGAGCACCGCGGCCGCGTCCTCGTCGGCCGCGGGTACCTCACGCCGTCCCGCGACGACGACCTCCCGCCCGGGGGCGGCTTCGGCAACTGCGGCGAGCGCGATCGCCTCGGCCTCCTCGAGCAGCGCACGATAGGAGTCGAGCTCGACTGCCGCACCAGGGTCGGGAAGAACGGGCGCTGGCGGAATGTCGGCCTCGCTCGCGAACAGCACGGGATGCTCGGGGCCCGCCCTGCGCGTGAGGCGCTGCGCCATGGCCGCCCTCCTCGCCTCGTCACCGTGCCACTGTCGAACGTGTGTTCGATCGTAGCGCGTACACCTTCGCGGGGAGTGCTCAGCGGTAGCGGCGCAGAATCCCGACCTCGGCGAGCTTCTTTGCGAGCCCGGCGCCGTCGGGCGCCCACACCCACGGCGCCGCGCCCTCGGGTGCATCGATGTGCCGGCGCCCGCCCGCGAGAACGGCCTCGGGGGTGGAGAGCTGGCGGATGGCGACCGCGGCGACGTTCTCGGGGTGCGCCTCGGCGAAGGCCCGGTAGAGCTCCTCGTCGTGCTGCCCGTCGTCGCCGATGAGCACCCAGCTCACGGCGGGGAACTCGCGCGCGAGCCGCTCGAGGCTCTCGCGCTTGTGGTCTCGTCCGCTGCGGAAGAGTCGGTCGTGGGTCGGCCCCCAGTCGGTGAGCAGCAGGGTGCCCCGCGGGTAGAGATGCCGGCCCATGAAGCGGTCGAGGGTGGGGGCGACGTTCCAGGCGCCCGTGGAGAGGTACACGACGGGGCAGCCCGCGTGCTCCTGCGTGATGCGCTCCAGCAGCACGGCCATGCCCGGCACCGGTCGACGCGCGTGCTCGTCGAGCACGAAGGTGTTCCACGCGGCGAGGAAGGGCCGGGGGAGCGCCGTGACCATGACCGTATCGTCGATGTCGGAGAGCACCCCGAGCCGAGCATCCGGATTCACGACGTAGATGTTCGCGGTGACCGGTTCGGAGCCCTCGGTCTCGAGCGTGATCGTGCGCAGCCCCGGTGCGAGACTCACGGGAATCTCCGCGTCGACCACGCCGCCGCGATCGGCGTGCACCGTGATCTCCTGCCCGTCGGCGCGCACCGTCACGGCCGCGTCCGCGACCGGGATGCTCACGAAGCTGCGCCAGCCGCGGATCGACTTCTTCGCCGCCTTCGACGAGGTCTGCGGCCTCGTGAGGAGCACGCGGCACAGCACGCGGATCCAGTCGTCGTTGCCGTAGCCGCTATAGGGGATGACCGTCGGCACGAGTCCGCGCTTGCGGGCGCGCCGCTCGCGGAAGCGGTGGAAGCGGTCTTCGAGGCCCGAGGCCCAGGTCGCCCACCGGGAGGGCGCGGAGGGGTCCGGCGTCTCATCCGTCACGGCTCCAGTCTGTCAGAGCCCTTGAGCCCGAACGCGACGCACCCTGGGAGTTATGTGCGTTCTGCTCAGGTGGAGCGCTACTGTGGGCATCGGTCGAGCGAAAGGACCCCATCGTGTCGAACACAGATACCTACACTCTTCACCCCAGCGCTTCGGCGCTGATCCGCAACGAGCCCGTGCAGGCTCGCAGCACCGCGCGTCTCGCGACCCTGCTCGACTCCGCTGCCGCGGTGATCGACGAGATCGGCTACGAGAAGCTCACGACGGCCATGGTCGCCGAGCGCGCCGGTGCCTCCATCGGCACCGTCTACCGCTACTTCCCCGACCGCATCGCCGTGCTGCAGTCGCTCGCCTCGCGCAACCTCGAGCGGCTCATGGTGCGCGTCTCGGAGAAGCTCTCCCGCGCCGAGCACGCTTCTGCTCAGGATGCCCTGCTCGCCGTCGTCGACGTCATGGTCGACCTGTTCCGCACGGAGCCGGGCTTCCGCTCGCTGCGCGCGGGTGACGTGCTCGACCTGCTCCCGCCGACCACGGAAGAGCCCGCCTCGGTCGTCGTGGCCACCGCAGTGGGCGACGCTCTCGCCGAGCGGTTCGGCGTGGCCGACACCGCCGAGTTCCGCCTCGCGGTCGGCTCTGCGGTCGAGGTCGCCGACGCGCTCGTCGCTCGCGCCTTCGCGCGGTCGTCGTCCGGCGACGAGGCCCTGGTCGCGGAGGCGCGGCGCTCGGTCGCCGCGGTCGTCGCCGACCGTCTTTGAGCCGCGGGCGGCGCACCGACAACTGCCTGCACACTCTCTGAACGTAGGCTGAGCGGTACTGGACAACAGCCGAGAATGGGCGGGCCGGGTTTCGTCGTCGTCAGAGCAACCTGCTTGACTGAACGAGCGCTGAATAATGAGGTGCGCGCTGGCGTGAGGAGACCCGCATGATCGAGTTCCGCTCCATCTCGAAGACCTTCCCCGACGGCACGACCGCGGTCGACGACTTCAGCCTCCAGCTCCCCTCCCACCAGACGACGGTGTTCGTCGGGTCGAGCGGCTGCGGCAAGACGACCCTGCTGCGCATGATCAACCGCATGGTCGACGCCTCGAGCGGCGAGCTCGAGATCGACGGCGAGAACATCTCCACGATCGAGCCGGTGAAGCTGCGCCGCCGCATCGGCTACGTCATGCAGAACTCGGGCCTGCTGCCGCACCGCCGCGTGATCGACAACATCGCGACCGTGCCGCGTCTCAACGGGGTGCCCAAGAAGGAGGCGCACGCGCGCGCTCTCGAGCTCATGGACACCGTGGGGCTCGACCGCAGCATGGCCGAGCGCTACCCGGCGCAGCTCTCGGGCGGCCAGCAGCAGCGCGTCGGTGTCGCGCGCGGCCTCGCGGTCGACCCCAACATCCTCCTCATGGACGAGCCCTTCGGCGCCGTCGACCCCATCGTGCGCGCCGACCTGCAGCAGGAGCTGCTGCGCCTGCAGCGCGAGCTCGACAAGACGGTCGTCTTCGTCACCCACGACATCGATGAGGCGTTCCTCCTGGGCGACCAGGTCGTCATCCTCGAGAAGGGCGCGCGCATCGCGCAGAAGGGCTCGCCCGAGGAGATTCTCGCGAACCCCGCGAGCGACTTCGTGGCGAGCTTCATCGGCGCCGACCGCGGCAAGCGCGCGCTGAGCATTCGCGAAGTGGACGGTTCGAGCATCCTCGTCGATGGCGACGGCAACGTCGCCGGTGCGCTCACGGAGGAGGGCACGGCGTGACCTGGGTGTGGGAGAACCTCGACCTCATCGGCCGCCTCTCGCTCGAGCATCTTCGACTGAGCGCCATCCCGATTCTGCTCGGCTTCGTGCTCGCGGTGCCGCTCGGCTGGGTCGCCTACCGGTATCGCCTCACCCGCGGGCTCGTGCTCACCGTGGTGGGGCTGCTGTACACGATCCCCTCGCTCGCGCTCTTCGTGGCCCTCCCGCCGCTTCTGGGAATCCCCTACACGAGTGAGCTCAACGTGGTGATCGCGCTGACGATCTACGCGGTCGCCATCATGGCGCGATCGATCGCGGATGCTCTGGCCAGTGTCGACCTCGACATCAAGCAGGCGGCGACCGCCGTGGGGTACTCGCCCTGGCGCCGGTTCTGGGCGGTCGAGTTCCCCCTCGCCGGCCCCGTCGTGCTCGCTGGTGTGCGCGTCGTCGCCGTGAGCACGGTGAGCCTGCTCACGATCGGGGTCGTCATCGGCATCGACACGCTCGGCTACCTCTTCACGAACGGCTACCAGAGGGGCATCCTCGCCGAGGTGCTCTCCGGTGTGGTGGTCACCGTGCTCATCGCCCTCCTCATCGACCGAATCCTCGTCGCCCTGGGGCGGGCCCTCATGCCGTGGACACGCGCGACGGCGACGGCGCCGACGGTGCAGCAGGGAGCGGCCTCGTGAACCTCTTCTTCGACGCCTTCGCCTGGATCCTCGACCCCGCCAACTGGGAGGGCCGCGGCTCGATACCGCAGCGCATCGGCGAGCAGCTCTACTTCACGTTCGCGGCGATGGCCGTCGCCTCGGCGATCGCCGTGCCCCTCGGCTGGCTCATCGGCCACACCGGGCGCGGGCGCGACATCGCCGTCGCCATCACCGGCGCCGCGCGCGCACTGCCGTCGTTCGGCCTCCTGTTCCTCTTCGTCATGATCGCGGGCGTCCTCCTCCGCGAGCCGTCGACGATCTTCGTCCTCGTCCTCCTCGCGATCCCCCCGATTCTCGCCGGAGCGTATTCCGGTCTCGAGGTCATCGACCGACGGGTCGTCGACGCCGCCCGTGCGATGGGCATGACGGAGTGGCAGATCCTGTGGAAGGTCGAGGTGCCGCTCGGCCTGCCGCTCCTCATCGGCGGACTCCGCAGCGCTACCCTGCAGGTCGTGGCGACGGTCGTGCTCGTGGCCTTCCTCGGTCTGGGCGCGCTCGGCTTCGAGATCGTGCAGGGCATCGCCCTGCGCAGCTACGACCAAATGCTCGGCAGCGCGATCCTCATCATCGTGCTCGCCCTCCTGCTCGATGCGATCTTCGCGATCCTCGAGCGATTCGCGGTGCCGCGCGGTGTGCGCGCGGGCCGCATCCCAGACGTTCGCACGGCGTCATCCGGACGCCGCGCGACGGCGGAGGCTTCCGCCACCACCTAGGAAAGAGAGTGTGTGATGTTCACAGCAAGGAACAAGGGCCGGTTCGCGCTCGGCGCGACCGTGGTCGGGGTGTCATTGGCCCTGGCAGGGTGTGCAACGGGTGACCCGCTGGAGGAGCCGGACACGGGCTCTGACGGTGACATGTCGAGCGAGACGATCACCGTCGGTTCGCAGGCGTACTACTCGAACGAGATCATCGCCGAGATCTACGCGCAGGCACTGGAGGAGGCCGGCTTCGATGTCGACCGCAATTTCCAGATCGGCCAGCGCGACGCGTACATTCCCGCGATCGAGGGCGGCGAGGTCGACCTCTTCCCGGAGTACACAGGCAACCTGCTGCAGTTCTACAGCCCCGACACGACGGCGACGCAGTCGGACGACGTCTACGCCGAGCTGCAGGATGCCCTTCCCGAGGGCCTGCAGGTGCTCGACCAGTCCTCGGCGAGCGACCAGGACTCCTACAACGTGACCGCCGAGTTCGCCGAGGCGAACGGTCTCAGCTCGATCGGCGACCTCGCGGGTGTCGACGGGCTCGTGCTCGGCGGCTTCCCCGAGCTCGAGGAGCGCCCCTACGGCCCGACCGGCCTGCAGGACGTCTACGGTGTGACCGTCGAGTTCGAGGCGACCGGCGACACGACGGTGCCCGCGCTGCTCGACGGCCTCGTGAACGTGGCCAACGTCTTCAGCGCCGATCCCCGCATCGGCCAGAACGACCTCGTGACGCTCGACGACCCCGAGGGCCTCTTCCTGGCCTCGAACGTCGTGCCGCTCGCCTCGGCCGACCTCCCCGCGGAGGCCGCCGAGGTCATCAACGAGGTCAGTGCTGCGCTCACCGCGGAGGGTCTCGTGGCCCTCAACGTGCAGAGCACCGTCGACGAGGACTCGTCGGCCGTGATCGCGACGCAGTGGCTCACCGAGAACGGGTTCCTCGGCTAACCACTCCGCAGCATCCCGCATCGTGAGGGGCGGGCGCCCACGGGCGCTCGCCCCTTTCGCGTGCGCGAACCGGGTGATTCGCACGCGGCGGTCAGTCGTCGCGGGTCGTCGCGTCGCGGTCACTCTCGCGGTCGGCGAAGCGCGCGACGTAGCGGTCGAGCAACCGCTTGACGGCGTAGACGAGCAGCCAGAAGCCGAGGATGGCGGCGACGAAGAAGTAGGCGGCCGAGCTCAGCTGTCCCGAGATCGAGCGATAGCCCTCGGCGGCCGCCGACCCCACCGATACGTAGGCGAACGCCCAGATGATGCACGCGGGGGTGAGCCACAGCATGAAGGTGCGGTAGCGCAGCGTGCTCATGCCGACGACGAGCGGCGTGAGCGAGTGCAGCACGGGCAGGAACCGCGAGATGAAGACGGCGATGCCGCCGCGATGGTCGAGGAAGTTCTCGGCGCGGCACCAGTTCTTCTCACCGATGCGTGCGCCGAGTCGCGAGGCTCGCAGCCGGGGGCCGAAGAAGCGACCGATCGCGAAGCCCACGGAGGCGCCGCCGAGCGCTCCGACGATTGCGATCGTGACGAGTGAGAAGTAGCCGAGGGGGGAGTCGACGGCGGTGCTCGCGACGAGCACGACGGTGTCTCCCGGCACCACGAGGCCGACGAGCACGCTCGTCTCCAGGAAGATGAACAGGCCCGCGAGCAGTGTGCGCAGAACGGGGTCGACGGCTTGGACGTAGCCGAGCAGGTCGTCGAGCAGTTCGTTCACGCTCGCGAGCCTAGCGATGCGCCCCGGTGGTGTGCTGTGCGCGGCCCGCGCAGTCGGGACCTTCGACCCTTACCCGCTCGCGAGGGCTGCTCGTAGGGTCGAGTCGTCCCCCTCTCTCGCTCTCGGAAGGTCGCCTCTCGTGCTCGAATGGCTCGATCCGCTGCTGCTGGCGCGCTGGCAGTTCGGTCTCACGACCCTGTACCACTTCCTCTTCGTTCCGCTCACGATCGGCATGGTCGTGCTCGTGGCGATCCTGCAGACGGCATGGGTGCGCACGGGCAAGCTCAAGTACCTGCACCTGACCCGCCTGTTCGGCAAGATCTTCCTCATCAACTTCGCGATGGGCGTGGTGACGGGCATCGTGCAGGAGTTCCAGTTCGGCATGAACTGGAGCGACTACTCGCGCTTCGTGGGCGACGTCTTCGGGGCACCCCTCGCGATGGAGGGGCTGCTCGCCTTCTTCCTCGAGGCCACCATGATCGGTCTGTGGATTTTCGGGTGGGACAAGCTGCCCGCCAAGCTCCACCTGGCGACGATCTGGATGCTCGCCATCTCCACGACCCTCTCCGCGTACTTCATCCTCGCCGCGAACGCCTTCATGCAGAACCCGGTCGGGTTCGCGATCAACGAGGAGCGCGGCCGTGCTGAGCTCACCGACATCGTCGCGGTGCTCACCAACCCCGTGGCGCTCGCGCAGTTCCCGCACACGATCTTCGCCGCGACGATGTTCGCCGCGGTCGTCATGGTCGCCGTCGCCGCGTTCCACCTCTCGCGCGGCCAGCACATCGACGAGATGCGCACGGCGCTGCGGTTCGGCCTCATCACCAACATCGTGTGCTTCGCCGGCGTCGCTCTCACGGGCGACCAGCTGAGCCTCATCATGGTCGAGACGCAGCCCATGAAGATGGCCGCGGCCGAGGCGCTCTACACGACGACGGCGGGGGCATCCTTCTCGATCTTCACGTGGGGCACGCCCGACGGCTCGAGCGAGCTGTTCTCGATCCGCATCCCGTACGTGCTCTCGTTCCTCTCCACGCAGGACTTCATGGGCACGGTCGAGGGCATCAACGACCTGCAGGCGCAGTACCAGTCGGAGTTCGGCCCCGGCGACTACACGCCCATCATCTGGGTCACCTACTGGAGCTTCCGCTGGATGATCGGCCTCGGCGCCCTCGCAGCGCTCATCTCGGTCGTCGGCCTGTGGCTGACCCGCGGTGGCCGCACTCCGCAGCAGAACTGGGTCTGGAAGGTCGCGATCTGGTCGGCGCCGTTGCCGCTCGTGGCAAGCCTTGTCGGGTGGATCTTCACCGAGATGGGCCGGCAGCCCTGGATCGTGTTCGGTCTCATGAAGACCGAGGACGGCGTCTCACCGGGCGTGACAGGCTTCGAGGTGTTGCTCTCCCTCGTCGCCTTCACCCTCATCTACGGAGCGCTCGCCGTGGTCGAGTTCAAGCTCATCGTCAAGGCCGCCGTCGAGGGCCCGAAGGACTGGGATAAGTACGACGCCGATGAGGATGGCGGCACGGTCGACCCCCGCTCCCTCGCGACCGTCTACTAGCCCGTCGTCTCGTTCACCTAGTCAGGACACATCATGGATCTCGCACTCCTCTGGTTCGGCATCGTCGGATTCCTGTTCATCGGGTACTTCGTGCTCGACGGCTTCGACTTCGGCGTCGGAATGTCGATGCCCTTCCTCGCGAAGGACGACACCGACAAGCGCCTGCTCATCAACACGATCGGCCCCGTCTGGGATCTCAACGAGACGTGGCTCATCGTGGCCGGCGCCTCGCTCTTCGCGGCCTTCCCGTACTGGTACGCGACGCTCTTCGACGGCTTCTACCTCGCCCTGCTGCTCATCCTGCTCGCGCTCATCGCCCGCGGGGTGTCGTTCGAGTACCGCCGCCTGGGTAAGTCGCCCCGCTGGAAGGCCTGGTTCGACGGGATGATCGTGGTTGGCTCCGCGGTTCCCGCACTGCTGTGGGGCGTCGCCTTCGCCAACATCGTGCAGGGAGTCGCGATCGATGAGACCGGCACCTACACGGGCTCGCTGTTCGACCTCCTCAACGTCTACGCGATCCTCGGCGGTCTCACGACCCTGCTGCTGTTCTTCACGCACGGCGTCCAGTTCGTGGCACTCAAGACCGAGGGCGAGATGCGCGAGAGAGCTCACGCCCTCGCGAAGCGCTCGGGGCTGCTCACGATCGTCGTGGCCGCGGCCTTCCTGGTGTGGACCGCTGTTCAGCACCTCGATGTCGCCCACCTGCCCCTCATCGTCGCGCTCGCCGGAGGGGCGGCGGTCGCCCTCATCGGGTCCTGGCTCGCCAACGCCGGTGGACACGAGCGGTGGGCATTCGGTCTCATGGCGACGACGATCGCCCTCGCCGTGGGGACGATTCTCGCGGCGATGTACCCGAACGTCATGCCGTCGACGACTGACCCCGCCTTCAGTCTCACGATCGAGAACGCGTCGAGCTCGGCGTATACCCTGCAGATCATGACCTGGTTGGCCGTGTTCTCGATGCCGCTCGTGCTCGCGTACCAGGGCTGGACGTACTGGGTGTTCCGCAAGCGGCTCACGCGCGACCTGATTCCGGCGGACGCGCACTGAAGCCGCTCGACCCGCGACTGCTGCGCACGGCGACGGCGGCCCGATCGCTCCTCGTGATCGGGTCGGCCGTCGCGGTCGTGCACACGGCGAGCATCATCGCGTTCAGCTGGTTCCTCGCCCACAGCATCGCCGGTCTCATCGCGGGGGAGTCTCTCGAGCGGGTCGCCCTGACGATTCTCGCGACGGCGGGCAGCATCCTCGCCCGCGCAGGCACGCAGGCTCTCCTCGACGGCCTCGCCGTGCGCGGCGCTGCGGTCGTCAAGAGCCAGCTGCGTCGTCGCGTGCTCGCGGGGCTCGACCGCGGGGGTTCGGCGCTGCTCGGCACGACCTCGAGCGCGCGTATCGCCACCCTCATCGGCCAGGGTCTCGACGCCCTCGACGGCTACGTCGGCCGCTACCTGCCGCAGCTCATCCTCACCGCCGTTGCCACGCCTCTCGTCGTGCTCGCCCTGCTCACCGCCGATCTCGCCACGGGCATCGCGGTGATCTTGACCCTGCCGCTCATCCCGCTCTTCATGATCCTCATCGGTCTCGCCACGCAGGCGATGCAGCGTCGGCAGTGGGAGGCTCTCGGCAGCCTCTCCCAGGGATTCCTCGAGGTCGTGCGCGGGCTCTCGACTCTCATGATCTTCGGGCGCCAGCACCGCCAGATTCCCCGCATCGAGGCCGTCACCGAGCAGTACCGCCAGCGCACGATGCGCGTCCTGAGGCTCTCCTTCCTCTCCGGCTTCGCCCTCGAGCTCGCTGCGAGCCTCTCGGTCGCGGTCGTCGCCGTCTCGGTCGGAGTGCGCCTCATCGACGGCGACATCGCCTTCGCTCTCGGCCTCTTCGTGCTGGTACTCGTTCCCGAGGCCTACCTGCCGCTGCGCCAGGTAGGCGCGCAGTACCACGCGGCCGCGGAGGGCATCGCCGCCGCGGATGATGTGCTCGCGCTGCTCGAGAAGGCCGAGGATGTGCCGGCAGCGGGCGCCGAGTCGACCTCCGCGGCTCCGCTCGCCCGCGCCGACGATGCGCCCGCGCTCGACCTGCGCGACCTCACGGTGCGGCGCGGCGATCGTGTCGTCGTCGACCGCCTCTCGGCGAGCTGGCAGGCCGGGCAGGTCGTCGCGATCACCGGCCCCAGCGGCACGGGCAAGACATCGCTCCTCCTCGCGATCCTGGGGCTGCACGAGGCCGAGGGTGCGGTGCTCATGAGCGGCGAGCCTCTCGAGCCCGCGCAGCGCGCAGCCCGCATCGCCTGGTCGCCGCAATCCGCCGAGCTCACGGAGGGCACTCTCGACGAGGCCGTCGCGCTCGGCGTAGCGAGCGTCGATCGTGCGGCGGTCGAGAAGGCTCTGCAGTGGGCGCGGGTGCAGGATCTGCCGCGCGACACCGTACTGGGCCTCGCGGGTGACGGGCTGTCGGGAGGGCAGGCGCAGAGACTCGCGCTCGCGCGGGCCGTCTACCGCGCGCGAGAGCGCGACTGCCGGATCGTCATTCTCGACGAGCCGACGTCGGCGCTCGACAGCGAGACGGAGGCCGGCGTGCTCGCGAGCGTGCGCGAGCTCGCCGACGAGGGCCGTCTCGTGCTCGTCGTCTCGCACCGGCGCTCGGTCGTCGCTGCGGCCGATGTGCATCTCGACCTGCAGCTCGTGGCGGCGGAGGTGCGGGCATGACCATGACGGATCACGAGAGCGCCCGCGCGGCCCGCGAGCGTCGGCGGCCCGTGCTGCGCGCGGCGATGCCCGCGCGGGCGAGCCTGCTCGCCGCGCTCGCGCTCGGTGTGCTCGCCGCGGGATCCGCGGTCGCGCTGCTCGCGACCTCGTCGTGGCTCATCGCGCGCGCCGCCGAGCAGCCGCCCATCCTCTTCCTCGGCTTCGCGATCGTGGGCGTGCGCGCCTTCGCGCTCGGCCGCGCGGTGTTCCGCTATCTCGAGCGCACCGTGGCGCACGACGGCGCCTTCCGGTCGCTCGCGTCGTTGCGGGTCGCGATCTTCCGGCGGCTGCTGCCGCTCGCCCCCGACGGGGTGCGCGGCGTGCGGCGCGGTGACCTGCTCACGACGCTCGTGCGCGACGTCGACACCCTGCAAGATCTGCCGCTGCGCGTCGCGCAACCGCTCGTGAGCGGCGGCATCGTGGCCGGGCTCGCCGTCGTGGGGGTCGCGTGGCTCTCGCCCGTGGCGGCGGCCGTGCTCGCACTCGGGCTCGTGGCGACGATCGCTGCCGCACTGGGAATCCTCCGCCTGCTGAGCCGGGCCGCCGACGCCCGCGTCGCCCCCTTGCGCGCGCGCCTCGCCGACGCCGTGCTCGAGTACGTCACGCGCTGGGAGGTGCTGAACGCCTTCGGCGCTGCCGAGGAGAGGCGGGCGAGCATCCTCGATCTCGATGGCGCTCTGCGCCGCGCGCAGACGCGGCAGTCGGCCGCCGCCGGCAGCGTTGCCGCCCTCTTCACGCTCGGCGCGGGAGCCACGGCGCTCGCCACCCTCGTCTCGGTCGAGCCCGCGCTGAGCACCGGCGCCCTCAGCGGCCCGCAGTTCGCGCTGCTCGTGCTCGTGCCGCTCGCCGTGCTCGAGGTCGCCGCCGCGCTGCCGCTCGCCATGACCGCGTGGTG
Organism: Microcella pacifica; assembly: GCF_009371975.2. Taxonomy (GTDB): domain Bacteria; phylum Actinomycetota; class Actinomycetes; order Actinomycetales; family Microbacteriaceae; genus Microcella; species Microcella pacifica. Next base: position 7,288 of record NZ_VIKT02000018.1, on the reverse strand, counting down.
GCGCGTGCGAGCGAGCGCCGACCGCATCGTCGCCGCCGTGCCCGAGCACGTGCCGAGCGAGATACCGCGCCCGCCCGCCGCGCCCGCGCCGCCGCCGCTGACGGCCACGCCGCTCACCCTGCGCGCCGTGACGGCGCGCTGGCCGGGGCAGTCCGCCCCTGCGATGGCGCCCCTCGACCTCGAGCTCGGGCCCGGCGACCGCGTCGTCGTCGAAGGGCCCAGCGGAGCCGGCAAGTCGACGCTCGCACACGTCCTCGTGCGGTTTCTCGACCACGAGGGCGACTACCTGCTGGGGGGCATCGACGTTCGCGAGCTCGACCCCGACGAGGTGCGCCGCCACGTCGTGCTGTGCGAGCAGGCGCCGCACCTGTTCGACACGAGCATCCGCCAGAACCTCCTCTTCGCACGCGATACGGCGACCGACGCCGAGCTGCTCGACGTGCTCGACCGGGTCGGGCTCGGCGAATGGTGCCGCGAGCGCGGTGGCCTCGACGCCGCGGTCGGCGAGCGCGGCAGGCTCGTCTCGGGCGGGGAGGCGCAGCGCATCGCCCTCGCGCGAGCGCTGCTCTCGTCAGCCGCGGTGCTCGTCGTCGACGAGCCGACCGCGAACGTCGACCCCGCGCGGGCGGAGTCACTGCTGCTCGAGCTCGTGAGCGCGATCGGCGATGACCGCGCGGTCGTCATCATCTCGCACACGCCCGTGCCCGATCGGCTCGTGACCCAGCGCATTCGCGTCACCGCCACGGGGTAGGCGCCGGCGCAGCGCTCAATACGCGGCGCTCAATACTCGGTGCGCGCGGCGAACCGGCCCCAGGCCTCGAACGGCGCGAGCCGGTCGGGGGAGGCCTCATGCCGCAGCACGGTCGGCCACTCGCCGCCGGGCTGCTCGAAGAGCGCGTAGAACGCCGAGTCGTCGAAGCCCGCGGCGGCGGCGTCGTGCCGGTCGGCGGCGAACACGACCGTGTCGAGTCGGGCCCACAGGGCGGCGGCACCGCACATGGGGCACGGCTCGCACGAACTGTAGAGCGAGCATCCGCTCAGATCGAAGGTGCCCAGGCGTGCCGAGGCCGCACGGATCGCGACCACTTCTGCGTGCGCGGTCGGGTCGTTGTCGAGCGTCACGCGGTTGACACCGTCGACCATGCTGCCGTCGGGCAGCACGACGACGGCGCCGAACGGGCCTCCACCGGCGGCGACGTTGCGCGCGGCGAGGTCGAGAGCGCGGGCGAGGGGATCAGTTGTCGGCACGTCGCAGACTGTACCAAGCCCGCGCGGTGCCGCCAGGGTCTAGAGTGAGGCTCGCCACCGCACTGTTCCCCGATCTGCAAGGAAGAGGCAGTCATTCCATGGTGCGCACAACCGGCCCCGCCCCCAGCTTCATGACGAGCGACAACGGAGAGCCCGTCTACCGACCGGGGCTGGACGAAGACGAGGATGCTCCGCGCGAGATGCGCGTCGAGCACGACTCTCTCGGCGAGATGCCGATACCCGCCGACGCCTACTGGGGCATCCACACAGCGCGGGCCCTCACGAACTTCCCCATCACGCGTCGAGCGCTCTCCAACCACCCCAATCTCGTCATCGCCCTCGCGATGGTCAAGCAGGCGGCTGCTCGGGCGAACAAGGAGCTCGGGGTGCTGCGGCCCGAGCGCGCCGACCTCATCGACCAGGTGTGCCAGGAGATCATCGAGGGGGAGCTGCACGACCAGTTCGTGCTCGGCGTGCTGCAGGGCGGGGCGGGCACGAGCACCAACATGTGCGCGAACGAGATCATCGCCAACCGGTGCCTCGAGCTCATGGGGCTGCCCAAGGGCGACTACGACAGCTTTCACCCGATCGACCACGTCAACCGCAGCCAGTCGACGAACGACGTCTACCCGACGGCGATCAAGCTCGCCATGGTGTTCAGCCTGCGCAGCCTGCTCGACGAGCACCGGCTGCTCATCGAGTCGTTCACGGCCAAGGGGCAGGAGTTCGCGTCGATCCTGAAGGTCGGCCGCACGCAGCTGCAGGACGCCGTGCCGATGACCCTCGGGCAGGAGTTCCGGGGCTTCGCGACGACCCTCGGCGAGGACCAGGAGCGGCTCGGCGAGATCATCCCCTGGCTCAACGAGATCAACATGGGCGCCACCGCGATCGGTACGGGCATCACTGCCGACCCGCGCTATGCCGAGTCGGTGCGGCGTCACCTGAGCGAGATCAGCGGCTACACGATGGTGACGGCGCCCGACCTCATCGAGGCCACGAGCGACACGGGCGTCTTCATGACCGTGTCGGGCACGCTCAAGCGCGCCGCCGTGAAGCTCTCGAAGATCTGCAACGACCTGCGCCTGCTCTCGAGCGGGCCCCAGGCGGGCTTCGGCGAGATCTCGCTGCCGCACCGTCAGGCGGGCTCGTCGATCATGCCGGGCAAGGTCAACCCAGTCATCCCCGAGGTCGTCAACCAGGTCGCCTTCTCGATCATCGGCGCCGACGCGACCGTGACGGCGGCGGCGGAGGGCGGGCAGCTGCAGCTCAACGCGTTCGAGCCGGTCATCGCCTCGAGCATCCTGCAGTCGCTCGCGTGGATGACGAACGCGTGCCGCACGCTGCGCCTCAACTGCGTGGACGGCATCACCGCGAACGAGGCGAGGCTCGCGAGCATGGTCGAGTCGAGCGTCGGCGTCGTCACCGCGCTCACTCCCTACATCGGCTACCAGCGCTCGGCGGCGCTCGCCTACGAGGCGCTCAGCTCTGATGTGCCGGTGCGGCAGCTCGTGATCGAGCGCGGGCTCATGACTGAAGCCGAGATCGCGAAGGTGCTCTCTCCCGAGCGGCTCAGCGGAGTCGTACCGCCCACGGGCGCGATCGCGCTGCCCATGGTGCCGCCCGAGGACTGAGGCGCGGCGGTCTTATCAGGCGGGGCGCTCGTCCTCGTCGATCGGCCCCTCGGCGGCCTCGGCCTCCGGGCGTTCGACGCGCTCGTCGGGATCGATCGTCGGCGGCGGCAGGGTCTCCTCGTTCGCGTCGAGGTCGACCTCGCGCTCGTCGTCGCTGTTCGGCTCGTACTCGCGGTCCATGCTGTCCTCCCGTTCGGGTGGGGGTGCTCCTCGAGACGCCGGGGCCGGCGTGCGCACCATTGTGCTCGGCCCTCGCGCCGTGTGCCACCCCACTATCGGGCGCGCCACAGGTGCAGCGTCGCGTAGCTGCGCCAGGGGGCCCAGCGCTCGCCAAGAGCGGCGGCGTCGCGCGGCGTCGTCGCGAGCCCGCGCCTGCGCAGTGCGGCGAGCAGCACGAGGTCGCTGGAGAGCAGGATGTCGGGCGCCCCGAGCACGCGCATGGTCACGTAGTCGGCCGTCCACGGACCGATGCCGGGCTGCGCGAGCAGGCGCGTACGCAGCTCGGCCGCGGTGAGCCCCACATCGAGTGCGAGGTCGCCCGCCGCGAGCGCCTCGCTCACGGCGAGGATGGCCCGCACACGCGGTGCTGGGCCGCGCAGCACGTGGACGCCGTGCTCGGCGAGCTGCGCCGGGGTGGGAAAGGGCAGCAGTGCGCCGTCGGCGGCGGGATGGCCGTCGAGCTCGGCGACCTCGGCCGCGATGCGCCCGAGCACCGTGCGCGCGGCGGCGAGGGAGATCTGCTGGCCGACCATCGTGCGCAGCAGGGTCTCGGCTGGGTCGAGCCCTCCCGGCAGACGGATGCCCGGCACAGCGGCGACGAGGGGCGCGAGCCGGGCATCCCGGGCCAGCGACTCGTCGATCGCGGTCGCGTCGGCGTCCAGATCGAACCAGCGGCGCACGCGCGCCGTGAGCGGCCCGACATCCTGCAGCGTGGCGAGCGTCGCCGTGCAGCGCACGCCGGCGCGTTCGTCGTCGAGACGCACGTGCACCTGCGCGAGTCCGCCGGGCAGGCGCACCCAGCGCTCGACGCCGACGTGGGTGACCCGTTCGACGCCCGGCACGGCGTGGTCGGCGAGGTAGCGCAGCACGCCCACGCCGTCGAAGGGTGCGCGAGCGGCGAGGCGCAGGGTGACGGTCGTGCCGGCACCGATTCCGCCCTCCGTCGCCGACGGGGGGCGACTCTCGCGACGCGCGAGGGAGCGCAGTGCGCTCGGGGTCAGGTCGTAGACCTCCCGCACGGTGTCGTTGAACTGCCGGATGCTGCGAAACCCGCTCGCGAACGCCACCTGCGCGGCGGGCAGCTCGGTGCCGGCGAGCAGCGTGCGGGCTGTTTCCGCGCGGTGCGCGCGGGCGAGAGCGAGGGGGCCGGCGCCGAGTTCCGCCGTCATGACGCGCGTGAGATGCCGCGGGCTGTAGCCGAGGTGCGCGGCGAGACCCGGCACGCCGTCGCGCTCGATCACGCCGTCGAGGATGAGCCGCATGGCGCGCCCCACGAGGTCGTCGCGCAGATTCCACTGCGGGTTGCCGGGGGTCGCGTCGGGCTGGCAGCGCTTGCAGGCCCGCAGCCCGGCCTCGTGCGCCGCGGCCGCCGTCGGGTAGAAGCGCACGTTGTGCTCGCGCGGGGTCATCGCGGGGCAGCTGGGTCGGCAGTAGATGCCCGTCGAGTGCACGCCCGCGATGAACTGCCCGTCGAATCGCGCGTCGCGCGCGGCAAGAACGCGGTAGCAGCGATCGTGGTCGAGGGCGGGCACGGTGCCAGCGTGGCAGGTGCGGAGGCCCAGCACCAGCGGAAATCGGACACCACTGTCGACCGGTCGAGAGCGACGCGCACGGCTACAGTGGCGCACATGACCGAGTCTCGTCGACTGCCTGACTACACCGCGACCGGGCAGGGGCGAGCTCCCGCCCCCGAGGTCTCGCGCGCACCCGAGACGGTGCGATCGGAGGCGGCGAGCGTCGCCCAGCCGGGCTTCGCGGTCGCCCCGCGGCGCACGAACCCGCTCCTGATCGTGCTCGCGGTGCTCGGGTTCATCGTGCTCGCGCTCGTGCTTCTGGTCGTGCTCGCCTACCTTGTCATCGCGCTTGGTACGGCCGGCGCCGTCGTCGGCGGTCTGCTCGCCCTCGTGCCCCTCGCGATCGTCCTGCTGGGTATTCGGTGGATCGATCGCTGGGAGCCGGAGCCGCGCGCGGCCCTCGCCTTCGCCTTCCTGTGGGGCGCGGGAGCGAGCGTGCTCATCGCGCTCGCCGTCGATGCGGAGATCCAGAACGCCGTCGCGGCGGTCGGCGGCCCCGGGCCCGGCTTCGACTTCTTCGGCGCCGCCGTGCAGGCTCCCATCGTCGAGGAGGTCGGCAAGGGCCTCGGCGTGCTCATCCTCTTCTGGGCCGTGCGGCGGCACTTCGACGGGCCCGTCGACGGCATCGTGTACGCGGCGTGCGTGGGCGGCGGGTTCGCCTTCACCGAGAACATCCTCTACTTCGGGCAGTCGCTCCTCGACGGCTCGACCGCGACGACCGTGGAGACCTTCGTCGTGCGCGGGCTCATGTCACCCTTCGCGCACGTCATGTTCTCGGCGTGCCTCGGTGCCGCCCTCGGCGTCGCCGCCCGGCGCACGGGCGCGTTCGGGGTGCTCGGCTACTTCGTACTCGGCCTCGTCCCGGCTGTGCTCCTGCACGCCTTCTGGAACGGCGCCCTGTTCTTCGTGGGCGACTTCTACGGCTACTACCTGCTCGTGCAGGTGCCGCTCTTCCTCATCGGCGTCGGCATCGTCGTGATGCTGCGCGGGCAGGAGAGGCGGCTCACCGAGGCGCGGCTCGCCGAATACGCCGCCGTCGGCTGGTTGCATCCGCAGGAGGTCGCGATGATCGCGAGCTCCGCGGGGCGGCGGCAGGCGACGGCGTGGGCGCAGCGCCACGGGGTGGGAGCGCTCATGGCGGCGTTCATCCGCGACGCGACGCGCCTCGCCTACGCGCGGCAGCGCATCCTCGGCGACCGCGATGCGATCGGGGCTCGCGCCGATGAGGCGACCCTTCTCGCCGCTCTCGCGCGCTCGCGCCACGCGCTGCGCGAGGGCGGCACGGCGCAGACCCGCGGGGGCTGATCACCCGCCGAGCAGGCCTCCGAGGAACGAGAAGCCCCAGAAGAGGGCGAAGGCGGCGCCGATGATGATCGTCGCGAGCGGCACTCCCGCGCGCAGGCGGCGCCCCTCCCGAGCCACGATGTTGGCGTCGAAGTCGCCCACGCGCTCGTCGCGATAGCGATCCGTCTGCGAGAGCGTCTTGCGGCCCACTGTGTCGACGATGCGCAGCAGGCGCTGATAGGTGTGCGGGTCGGCGAGGGGGAAGGGTCGGGCCGCGTAGACGAAGAGCCAGCGATCGACGATCTCCACGTCGTAGGGGGCCGCCTCGTCGATGAGCAGCGCCATGAGGTCGGGCGTGAAGACGTAGAGCGCGTCGCGCTCGTACTCGCGCGGGCAGTACAGCGTGAAGTAGCGGTCGAAGTCGCCCTCGAGAGACAGCACCTGGTCGCGGCGGAAGCTCGTGGGCAGGTTGCTCGCGCCGAACATCCCGTTGTTGGCCCGCGAGTCCAACAGCACGTGGGGCAGCGCCCGGTCGAGATGCAGCGCCAGGAACCCCCAGTGGTGCGTCGTGCTGTTCTTGCCGCTGCCGGTCACGTAGCGGTAGTTGCCGAAGTCGAGGAACCGGCCGTCGGCGGTGCGGAAGTGGTCGCTCACGCGACGGGAGCGCCCCTGACCGAAGATGGCGCCCGGATAGCTCGGCGCGGGGCTCGCCATCTCGTAGACGAGCCCGTTCACCTCGGCGAAGCGGTGCATGCGCAGGCGCTGCTCCCACTGCGGCGCGGCGCCCCGCACGAGACGCCAGGCGGCGATGCCGACTCCGCCCAGGATGAGGAGGAGCACGGCCGGCCCGGCGACGCCGACGGGGTCTCCCGAGAGCACGCCGCCGATCGACAGTGCGAGGAACGGGCCGATGACGCCCGCCGTCACGATCACCACGACACCGATCGCGACAACCCGCAGGACGGTCTGGATGACTGCCGCGCTCTGGTCGCGCTCGGCGAGGGAGCGTCGACGGTAGTCCTGCACCTCGTGCCGCCCCACCGGGCTGAACAGCGGCAGGTAGTCGATCGTGCGATCCATGCGCCCATGCTGGCACGCCGCGACCCCCGTTAACAGACTCGCCGCCCAGTGGCGGGGCGATGCCTCCGGCGCGCCTGGGCGGCGAGTTGATCTACGCATCATCGTCCCCCTCTTGGGGACGATCGTCAAGGGGCCGACGTGCCTCACGAAGAATGCCCGCGAGTGGGTTCCCGTGCCTCAGATAAGAATGCCCGCGAATGGCGGGCATTATCCGAGGTATGGGAAGCAGGTTGTCGATGGCTGCGCGAGCAG
>NZ_VIKT02000017.1 GCF_009371975.2 Microcella pacifica | reverse complement strand
GAGGCATCGACAGTCTCCCCAGCAGCCGCACCACGACCGACAACACCGCTGGCTAGACTGCCCGCAACCGTTCACTTTTCCAGCGTCGGAACCGTCCAGAACTCAAGCGTCGTCGACACCTCCGATCGGCGTCACGACAACGACAACAAGCTCCCCGCGCCACACTCCGACGAGCTCGACAGCTGCGACCGGACGACATCGAACTCCTCGTCACTCGCTACCTCGCCGTCCGCAACATCCGAACCGTCGCCAAAGAGCTCCAGGTCTCCCGCACGACCGTCGCCCGCATCCTCACCAAACACGGAATCGACGCATCCCGCAGGATGACCGAGGCCCAGATCTCCATCGCAGCCGAGCTCTACGAACAAGGGCTCTCAAGCGCCGCCATCGGACAACAGCTGGGATTCGACAACCACACCATCTTGAAGGCCTTGCGAGGTCGCGGCGTTGCGATCAGACGGGCAGTCAGCCAACAGCCGAATAGAACCGACAGGAGCGCAAGACTCACCTAGACCTTGATCCATCCCGTGCGCCCGGCGACCGTCATCTGAACCGAACGGAAGTACCAGCGGCAACGCCCGCAAGACGCCCCGGCCGCGTGGCCCCCATCGGGTTGGAAGCCAACCCAACCCAGTCGCGAGACCTCGCAGCTTGTACCGAAACGGTCACCAGTTCGTGCTTTGGGCCCGTGAGTTCGGCGCCAGGACCTGGAATGACCGCAAGTGCCTGAAGCTCAGTACTCGATGCGTCTTGTCGGACCTGGGGTGGTATCGCAAGAGCCAGGGCTACTCAGGGCCTCGGATTAGCTCGTCGGGATCGCGTCCAGACGTAGGCCTGCCCGAAGGCGACGGATGTGAAAAAGCAGAAGAGCACGATCGCGGTGACCAATACACCGCCTTCGACACCGAACGCATACCCAGCAATGACTGAGACCGGGACTTGGATTGCGACCGAGAAGCCGATCAGTGGAAACGCAACTAGAGAGATCAAGATGAAGAGCCACCCGGGCGCATTCAAGTACTGAGCCGCCGCGGAGAGACTCGAGCCCAACAGCCCCATCGCTAGTGCATAGGTCATACACCTGCGGACTTCAATTCTTGTCACAAGATCTCCTTGGTGCGATCGGACGGTTGGGCAGGAGGCACATGGGCTTGCTCCCTAAGGTATTGCTGTCGCGAGCGCGCCCCAGTAGTAGGTCGAAAACTGGTCGTAAAGGAAATCGCTTCCTGCCGGATTCGGGGCTGAACTGACACCAGTCACCGTCATGCAAGTCGCAGCCTCGCCTCGGCACTCGAAGAACTGAAAGTGCACGACGCCGGGGTGGGCGGGATGCCCCTCGAGTGCCTTGAAAGTCCATGATGAGCCGTTGTCTTGAACTACCTCCACCCAGCCGCTACTCCCTGCGATGTCCGCAGAGACGGGCAGTAGCGTGGTGAAGATCCTCTGACCCTCGGTGCCCAGCTTGAGATCGTCGTTGGATCCTTCTGCTCGCATGACTGGCGGAAACACTTTCCCAAGATTCGATCCAACAAATCCTTTCGCCTTAACTGGCGAGAGTTTCTTTGAGACGCGGTAGGTGTGGCTATAGCTCCACGTCGACACACCGGAGCCCATACCCCCGCACACGCTGTAGCCCCGACGACATCGGATTGCGCCGCTCAGATCCAGCATGTTGATCGGGTCGGTCGGATATACGTACGCGTTGTCCACTCCACCCTCCACTGGGTCCACACTCAAGAACCTGCCGAGGGCCGGCACGTAGACCCGTGCCCCCATCTGCACGATCGCGACCGACCCCTGATGCTCATACAACTTCCGATGCCCGCCCACGAACGCATAGTCGGCGTCGCCTTCGGCGTTGTCGATCACTGCATCGTCGGCGGCCTGCGTGCCGATCAGGCCCGTTACCGGGTCGACGGGTTGACCCCAAGGGTCGTATCGCACCACGGCGGCTGCGCGCACTCCGTCGCCATCGGCCTCCAGGACGACCGAGCCCTGCAGGTTCGGATACGTCCACTGCTCTTGAGCGGTGCCCTGAATGACGAACCGCACCGCCGCACCACCGGGAAGAGAGACGGTGTATTCCTTCACCGCACCGGCAGCATCCACCACCAGCCCTGACACGTCAGCCGCCGCGGTGTGCGCATACCGGGTGGGTGTGCCCGCGACGCCGTCGACGGTGATGGTGCGCTCCACGATCCGGTTGGTGACATCCCGCGTGTAGGACACCTTGGTCGCCACGCCTGCGTCGGTGACGGTGGTGGACAGGTGCCGGTTGGTGAGGTCGAACTCGAGCTGCTGGTCCGCCAACGTCGTGGTGTTGCCGTGCGCGTCATACGCCAACTCCGACACAGCCAGGCCGTCAGCGACCGGGTTCGCATCAGGAATCGCATCACCGCTCACCGTCGACGCCAGTAGGCGATCTGCCTGGTCGTAGCAGTACGACGTCGAGGTGACAGTCGTGGTCGGGGTGCCTTCGACGTCAACGGTGTGGGTGTCGGTGTAGGAGGTGCGGTTGCCATTCAGGCCCGCGTTCGCCACCGCACCCGTGATGCCCGCGGAGGTGCAGGCGGCGAGGTTGTCGGCGAAGGAGTAGCCCAGCACGTGGTCGGTGACACCGTTGACCTGCAACGTGGCCTGCGTCAGGCGGGATGCGGCGTCGAACTGGTACGCGCTGCGATATGCCACACCTGCGTTGAGTGGGCCGCCGTCGGTGAGCGTGTTTGCGATGATGCGACCCGACTGGGAGCGCACAACGCTGTCAGTCACCGACGGCTGCGACATCGGCGGGTCCTCCCCGACCGCTGGCAGGTCGGGGAACGACCACGTCATGGACAATGGTGCGCCCGCACCGGAGCGTTGCAGCCCGGTCAGCTCAGAGCCGTTGGCATAGACCACCCCTGTCGACTCTCCTGTTGTGCTGTTGTAGGAGGCGGTCGCCAACAGCACGGCAGTCGAGCCGGAGGTGTCGGTGACGGTGAGGGTCTTGCCGTCGGCGTCGTAGGTGAATTCTTGCGTGATGTCGTCACCGGCCGGCGGGTCGATCGTGGTCGACAGCACACGGCCGGCGACCGGCTCGTAACTGGGGCGCGTGGTGACGCCCCACACGTCCGTGTACTCGACGACCCGGCCCAGCAGATCAGTCTCGACCCGAATAGCACCCTGACCGGCCGCACCATCGGTGACAGTACTGACTCGAGGATCGTTACTCACCTCGTAGACATTGGTGATCGTGCGCATGCTGGAGCCCTGGTCGGGCACGACGCTCGTGACCGGACGGTTGCGCCCGTCGTAAGTGATGCACGACCACGCTTCGGGGCCTTGGTCGGTGACGATGCGGGTGCCCGCGACCCGACCCAAGGCGTCGTAGACGGTTTCGCTCTTGACCCATGACCCGTCGGCTGCTGTCGGGCTCTTGCTGCTTCGTTGCATGCCCCACTGCTTGACGGTGTTCGGAACCTCACACACGGTTGAACCCCATGCGCTGGGGAATGTCTCGGAGTCGCCCCAGTAGGTGAAGGTCAGGCCAGCATCCAGGGCTGTGGCGTTGTTGGCGACCGCGGTCGGCAGGCGCTTCTCGATGCGGCGCAGCCATCCTGCTGAGGCGGACTCCGGCTCGAATGCCGTCTTCGTCGTGAGATTCAGGCCGTTCGGATCCACCGACACCTCGGTGGCGGCGCCCAGCCAGGGGTGCGAGTAGCCGGTCTCGGTCGTCAACGAGGTGATATCCGTGTCTGGTTCGGTAGGTGTGGACTCGTTGACTGTCGAGCTCGTAGCAAGCCCATAGGCGGGCTTGAGGGCCGTCAAGGGGACCGCCGTGATGGTGTTACCACCGTCGTTCGACCATCCCAGCTTCAAGCGGGCGTTGCCGTTGTCCTCATAGTGGTCGATACGGATCGACCGCGTCCGGTCATCTGAGGAGGTAATCGACACCGGCAAGAATGCCTTGGTGGTCTCCTTGGTCGATCCGGTCGTACTCCAGTCATCCAGGACAAGGATGTCGTCCACCCACACGCGGGTGCCGTCATCGGCGTAGGTCGTCAACGTCCAGTCACCCACCGACGGGAACTCGATCTCACCGATCAGGCGGATGCTCCAGTCATCACCCCTCGAGGGGTTGGTGGGGAATCCCGCGCCCTCCAAGTAGAGGTCGACACCGTTGCCGGCCGCGTAGGCCGGTATTTCCAAGGTGAAGTCCTTGGGCTGACCGGACAGGTACCGGTTATCCCAGTACTGCACCTGCAGACCCTGCCACCCCTCGTCGTACCCGGTCGTCGACGCCGGCACAGGCTCATCAGTACATGTGCCGTTGGGCTCCGCGCCGGTGAAGCAGCCCGAGGGTGCTGGACCGTAGGAGGCGACTGGTCGGTCTTCACGGTCGTAGACCGTGGTCGACTTCCGCCCCGCCGGGTCGATCGAGGCGACCAGCATGTCCTTGGAGGGGTGCCACTGCTGCGAGGAGGTGATGCCCATCGGCGACGTGGTCGAGGTTGCACGCCAGATGTCGTCGTAGGTCACCGTCGACAGCAGCACGTTGTTGCCCGAACCCGGAGCGTAGGCGAACGCCTGCGTGGTGTTCGTGGCGTCATCGTACTCATATACGCGACCGGTGCGCTGGGTCGCCTGCTCGGGATCAGCGCTAGGCAGCAGCACCTGCCTCACACGCCCCTCGACGTCGTAGCTGATGTCGGTGCGGATCAGGTCGTCGATCGCCGAGGTGTCAGCGTTGACGTTGGCTTCGTAGTAGGTCAGGTAGTCGTTGCCCGTCGAGTCGGTGATCGATGACAACTTGCCGCTGGAGTCGTAGTCGAACACGGTCCACTCGTTGCCGGGATCGCGAATGGCGGACAGGAACGCCACCTCGTCATCACCGGTCTCCACCGTCGTGTAGAACAGGTCAGTGGTTGGAGCAACAACACTGCCCTGCGTCGGATAGACGATCTGGCACAGCATCCCCTCCGGCGCATCCCCGTAACCCTCGCCCGCACCGGAGACGCACTGGGAGTCTCCGCCGTAGTAGAACTTCAGCTCCCGACCCCACGCGTTGGTGCCGGTCTTCGATACGGGGTCGACGATCTTCGTTACCCGTCGCGAGTTGCCGTCATACTGCGCTTGAGGCTCAGCCGGGCGGGTCACCTCGGACGGGCCGGAGGAGGACGTCAGGTTGCCGTTGGAGGCGAAGGCGTGCGTGTAGCCGGCCAGGTCGGTGTAGGTGACTTTGCCGGAGGAGTCCACGGCGATGGTGCCGTAGGCATCACTGGGCGGCTTCCACGACTTGTCGGCCTTGCGTGTGAAGGTGTGCACGCTGCCGGAGACGTCGGTGAGCACGATCGAGTTGTCGTTCACCTGCGCGGAGGTGAAGAACCCACCATTGCCGGCGATCGGAGCGCTGGAGGCCCACCCGCCGGGCAGGATCGAGGCGTCGCGGCTGAACCAGCTCGCCGGAACCTTCTTCTCCGCCACCCCGGTGAAGCTCGGCGTGGGAATGTCCGTGCCTGAGGCGACGAACTTGGAGAGCATCTCGATCTGCGCCGCCCCGCGACGCTCCGCGAACTCAATGAGTACCGGAATCCGTGTGCCGCCGACGAGGAAGACGCTTTCGGCCGCCCAGTCCTTGGTGTGGGCGGCATTCCACTGGTTGTACACCAGGCTGCCGTCGATGGTCAGTCGGGCGCCGTCGTCGCGACTGAACCCGAATTTGTACTCCCCCGTCGCCGGAACCGAGATGAACCCACTCCACCGAGCCAGGAAGTAGTCCTTGGTGACACCGCTACCGGGGGCGCTGTTCTCACCCCAGTTGAAGTTCACCGCAGAATCCACGCGCTGCAACTGCGGCTCCCCTGCCGGGAACGAAGAAGGAGGGTTCGTGAACGAGTCCACGTTGAAGTACTCCGCATCCAAACCCGGCTGATAGGCCACCGGCGACTGGGAGTTGTAGGTGAAGTTCAACCCCATACTGCCGCCGACAGTGGAGACCATCGGGGAGGAGAAGTTCAACGCCAGATTGCCGTTGGCCAAGTTCACCGTCGCCGGCCCCGCCGCATCAAACGGAGACGGACCAGACGTGCCCAAACGCTGATCGACGCGGAAACTGTTTACCCACTCCGGGCGCATGTTCTCGTCGATATCGTCACGCGTCATCGCCTGCCACGTGTACGTGTTGCCGTTCTGCAAGGCGCCCGCCGGCGGCGTCCACTCGTTCTCATCGATCCACCCCGACTCCACGATCATGCCGTCTTTGGCATCATCACCAGTCGCAATGCGGAACTGATACTTGATCTCACCCTCGTTGCCCGTGGGGTCCACGGTATCGACGTGGAAGGTCGGTGTGGTTGAAATCACCACCGCATCATCACCGGCAGGAATCGCTGAAGCCTCCGTCGGCTGCGGTGGCGGCGTCGTCTGCGTTGTGAACGCGCCACCCCAACTGGTCGAGCGTTGCGTGGGGATGTTGTTGAAGCCGTCGTAGTCGTCCTTCGCCCACGCCTTCCACACGTACCGCGTGTTCGGCTCCAGGTCCTGCGTGTAGACGACGTCTTTGGAGTCCTGCCATGGCGTGCGACCCAACGACACCGCACCCGATGCCGGACCGGATCCTGTAGATGCCGCCTTGATGACTTCCACCGCATACTGCATGTCGTAGCCGCTCGTGTGAGTTGCCTCGACCTTGAACGTCGGTCGCAGCGGAGCGTTCACACCACCCGCGACCGGGGAATTCGCAGGTATCGAGGGCTGCGGGTAGTACTTGAAGAAGATCACCAGGGCGGCGTCCAACTGCTTATAGGTGTAGGCGCCGGCTGACTCCGAACCGCGGAACACGAGGTCGGTGTAGTCGCGTCCGTCGCGAAGACGATCGGCCATCCACACATCGAACGGATCAGTGCTCCACTGCGCCGTGCCCGACCCGATGTTGAACGACCCGAACTGGGTGCCCAAGCAGCTGAAGCCACTCGTGCAGGAGGCCGAATAGACGCGCACGTTCTGCGTCGACGTCGTGCCGTACCCGTCGTACGCCGCCGACACGTACGCGTCAATCACCTGACGAGTCGTGTTGGGCGAGTGCGGGTAGCGCACCACCGTGCGCCACAGCGTGTCCCCACCGGCACGAGAGTTGCCGACGTGAATGGCGTCCGTGCGCGACGCGCCGGTGTTCTGGTACGCCTTGTAGGAGCTCGCGTAACGGTTCCACTGTGTCGGCTCTGCCGTGGGGTCGACGAACACCGGATAGACGCGGTCGTCGTCTTTCAGCCACGCCTCATCGGCGGACATCGTCACGTACCAGCCGCCGTCCCCTTCGGTGATGGTCGTATCGACGTTCGTCAAGGCCGGCTCGCGCACCTCATCGATGCCGGCCGAATCCCACATGATCGGCGCCGGAATGACGAACTCGACCTCGTCATACCGATTGAGGAACAGAATGTCGCCGGACTCATCCGTGTCCATGCTCAACGCGTTCGCGGTCACGAACCACGTCCACGAGTTCTCGCCCGCAGCCGGTGCTTCGCTCAGCTCGAGGATCTCCTTGATCGAGTTGCCCGACACTGTGTATGACAGGTCGACGTTCTCGAACACGTCCGGGTAGCGGACCTCATCGCGCGGCCCCTGGAACCACGGGAACCACGGCGACTCGATCTGCGCATTGCGGGCACCCATGAGCGTGAAGCCGACCGTGTAGCCGTCCATGCTGAAACGCACCACGTCCGTGTCAGAGGCCGAACCGGCGAAACTCGGCGACATCGGATGCGGATCCACCACCCACCGACCATCGACGTACGACGCCGACGTCGCAATATCGACGAACTCGCCCTCATCGTTGAGAATGTGCACCTGCTCCTGACTGATCACCTCAGCCAGCACACCGTCCCCGCGGTCGTACGTCGTGGAGAACTCGTCCTTCTCCACCACCGGCAAGCTCGCGAGGTCAGCAGCATCCAGCTGTGGAACCGCCTTATCGCCCCCGCCGACGAACTTCACCGGCTCCGCCGCCGCCACCGGCGCCGCGGCATCGAACTCCCCCTCGGGGAACTCCGTCGCGGGAACCTCGAAATCGGGCGTCTCCAGCGCAGGCGCTGGACGGTCAGGGTCCAGCAGCAAGCTCGGAGACGGCGACGACTCTTCGGCCGCAGCCATCGCCTCCGTCCCCGGCAAGACCGACAGGCCGACGACGAGAGAGAACCCCGTCGCCACACCGATTACGCGCATCCATGACAGCCGACCAACCACGGCGGAGCTCCTGAACTGAAGAAGGGGTGAAGTGAGCTACCCGCAGAGGTGAGGGTGGATCAGGCTTGACTCTAGGGTTCATGAGAGAACATCGCCTGTCAGCATTTAGGAGGACACGGCGCGCAAGCCAATCGATGGTCGTCCGCCCAAGGATCGGACGAGCGCGCAATGCTGGACGAGAGAAGGAACGCGCCAGGGCGCAGACTCGCGGAGGTGGCAAGCGGAGTACCGATCGGAATAGCCGACCGGAATAGCAGTGCCCCTGGAGGGACTCGAACCCCCAACCCTTTCCTTAGGACGGAACTGCTCTTCCATTGAGCTACAGAGGCGGTGCATCCACTCTAAAGCAGGAGTGCCAGCGCTCAGCCGGCGAGCCGCGCGCAGTCGATGCAGAGCGCGGCCGCGGGCCGAGCATCCAGTCGGGCCGGGTCGATGGCCCGCCCGCACCGCCGGCAGATTCCGTAGTCGCCCGTCGCCACCCGCTCGAGCGCGGTGTCGAGCTCGTCGAGCTCGCGCACCGCAGAGTCGAGCACGCCCGAGACCTGCGACCAGGCCTGCGACATCGTGGCGCCCTCAGGATCATGCTCGTCGTCGTCCGAATTGTTCGATCGCGCACTCTGCACAGCGCGCAGCTCGTGGCGAAGTTGCTCGACTCGGGCGGCAGCCTCGGCGCGGCGGCGGGCGAGAGCGTCGGCCGCTCCGTGCTCGCCGTGCTCGTTGCTCATGAGGCCATCTTGCCGGAGGCTCTCCTTCCTGAGCGTTCGAGCGATGCTCGCTAGTGTTGCCGGCATGCGCACACCCGCACGGTTCGCCCTCACCCTCGCGCTCGCCGCCGGGTTCGCCCTCACCCTCACGCCGACGGCCGCGATCGCCACTGCGCTGAAGAGCGACGTGAGCGACTTCACCTTCGACTCCTTCGACGCCGACTACACGCTCAGCCGCGAGGCCGACGGCACCGCCACGCTCGACGTCGTCGAGACGATCGTCGCCCGCTTCCCCGACTTCGATCAGAACCGCGGCATTATCCGCGCCATCCCCGACGACTACGACGGCGTGCCGCTCAACACGAGAATCAACGGCGTCACGGATGCGAACGGCGACCCGGTGTTCTTCGAGTCGTACCCGTCGGGCGACTTCGTCGAGCTCGCCCTCGGCACCGACGAGTTCGTGCGCGGCGTGCAGACCTACGTCATCTCCTACACGCAGCAGAACGTCGTGCGCTCCTTCGACGACACCGCATCCGACGAGTTCTACTGGGACGTCAACGGCACCGGCTGGCAGCAGCCGTTCGGCGAGGTGAGCGCGACGGTGACCCTCGCCCCGGACGTCGCCGAAGCACTCACGGGCAATGCCGCGTGCTATGTCGGCGCGTTCGGCGAGGACGAGCAGTGCATGATCGACGAAGACGGCACGACCTTCACGGCGAGCGCCGCCGACCTCGCACCCGGGGAGACGGTCACGGTCGCGATCGGCTTCGAGCCGGGCACGTTCCTCACGCCTGATCCGGTGCGCCCGATAGCTCCGCCGCCCCCGCCCCCGCTGCCGTGGTGGATGCACCTCGTCTCGGGCGGGCTGGGTCTCGCAAGCGCGGGCGCCCTTGTCGCCTCGATCGTGTCCCGCGTGCGCGCGGGAGGCGGCGCGAAAGGGCGCGGCGTCATCATTCCGCAGTACACCGAGCCTTCCGGCATCGACATCCTCCAGTCTGCGCAACTGCTGGGGCGATCCACCTCGGCGATTCCTGCCGCCGTCGTCAGGCTGGCCGTACGCAAGAATCTGCGCATCCTTGCCTACTCCGTCGAAAAAGATGCAGCCCCGTACACGCTGCAGTACCTCAGTGACGACCGCACCGACGTGCTCGACCGCGCGGTGCTCACCGCCCTCTTCGGTCGCACGCGCGACGCCGGCGAGCTGCGCGAGTACGGCACCTACGATTCCGCCCTCGGAGCGCGCCTCACGAAGTTGTCCACCGAGGCGCGCGCCTCGCTCGTCACCGAGGGCTTCCAGCGAAAGCCGAGTGGCATTGGATTCGGTTGGCTCACGGTCGTGGCGCAGATGGTGATCGGATTCGCGGCCTTCATCACGGTCGGCATCTCGGTGGAGGTCTTCAACGACGCGAGTCCCTTCGCCCTGCTGGCAATCCCCGTCACGTTCGTGGCGGGGATCGTCGCCTTCGCGCTCGCACTGCGACCGCTTCAGCTAACGGAGAAGGGCCGCGAGGCACGCGACCACCTCGAGGGCATGAAGCTCTACCTCACGGTGGCCGAGCAGGACAGGTTGCGCATGCTGCAGAGCCCCCAGGGCGCCGAGCGCATCGACGTGGGCGACGAGCTCGAGCTCGTGAAGCTGTACGAGAAGCTGCTGCCGTGGGCGGTCGTCTGGGGCGTCGAAGATCAGTGGATGCGCGAGCTCGAGCTGCACGTCGCCGCCACGGGCGAGTCTCCCGACTGGTTCGTGGGCCGCAGCGGCTTCGAGGTCGCCCTCTTCGCCTCGGCCGTGCGCGGGATGACCGCGACGACCACGGCGCCCGCCTCGAGCTCCTCGTGGTCGGGCAGCGGGGGCGGCAGCTTCTCGGGCGGCTCGTTCGGCGGCGGGTTCTCCGGCGGAGGCGGCGGGGGTGGAGGCGGCGGCGGTCGCTGACCGAGGGCGGCGTCGTGCCCCTCTGCGAGGACCCCTGGTGCATCCTCTACGAGGAAATGTGAGATAGAACTCTAGAGGGCCGTACTTCGATCCGCCCATGGAGGTTCCGTGCACGGCAATGCCACTGCCCGCTTCGACAATGTCGCGCTGCTCTCTGTCGCCAGCGTGCTTCCGAGCAGGGTGACGACATCCGACGAGATCGAGGCCCGCCTCGAGCCGTCACTGCGGCGCTTGAACCTTCGCCCTGGTTTGCTGCGCCGCGTCGCCGGGGTGCACGAGCGACGCAATTGGGCGGCCGGCGAAACGGTCGATGCCGCAACGATCACCGCGGGCGCCACGGCGCTCGCCCGGGCGGGCGTCGAGCCCGGCGACGTGGGCCTGCTCATCAATACGTCGGTCAGCCGCCCCAACCTCGAGCCCTCGGTCGCGGTCGCGCTGCACCACGGCCTCGGGCTGCCGAGTTCTGCCGTCAACTTCGACGTCGCCAACGCCTGCCTCGGCTTCATCAACGGCATGTCGCTTGCCGCGACCATGATTCAGTCGGGTCAGATTCGGCACGCGATCGTCGTTGCCGGCGAGGACGCCGACGAGATTCAGGTGAACACGATCGAGCGGTTGCTGCAGACCGATGGCGGCCGCGACGAGTTCATGAGCGAGTTTGCGACGCTCACGCTCGGCAGTGGCTCGGCGGCGGCCGTGCTGGGGCGAGCCGATGAGCACCCGGACAGTCACCGCATCATGGGCGGCGTGACGCGTGCAGCCACCGAATTCCACCGTCTCTGCGTCGGCAGCGTCGATGGCATGTTCACCGATGCGAAGGCGCTGCTCAAGGGCGGTCTCGACCTCGTCGTCTCCGCGTGGAAGGAAGCGTCGAGCGACTGGGACTGGTCGAGCATGAGCCGCTACATCACCCACCAGGTCTCCTCCATCCACACGGACTCGATCATCAAGGCCGTGGGGCTCGACCGTTCGCGCGTGCCGACCACCTTTCCAACGCTCGGCAACATTGGTCCCGCATCCGTGCCCATCACGCTCGATCGCGAGCAGGCGAGCCTGAGCACCGGTGACCGGGTGCTGCTCGTCGGCGTCGGTTCGGGGCTCAACACCGCCATGCTCGAGCTGGCCTGGTGAGCGAGCACCGCAAGCCGGTGCTCGGCAGCAATAGGGTGCCCCTCGAGATGCCCGGCCTCGACCCGCGCTGGAGCCGAACCCGTCTCGTGCCCGACTCCCGCTCGGGCTCGGCGCACGAATGGCACTACCTGGACACCCTCGACGAGTTGCAGAAGCTCGGGGTTCGCCCGGTCGGCACGATCCTCGCCGTGCACGGCAACCCCACGTGGAGCTACCTCTGGCGCGACCTCGTCTCGGCGTCGGTGCGCGCGGCCGACGCTGGCCAGCCGGCCTGGCGCGTGATCGCCGTCGACCAGCTCGACATGGGATTCTCGGCCCGCACGGGGGTCACCCGCCCCCTCGCTCAGCGCGTGCGCGATCTGGCCGACTTCACCGACTCGCTCGCTCTGGATGGGCCCGTCGTGACGCTCGGCCACGATTGGGGCGGCGTCGTCGCCTTCGGATGGGCGGTCGATCATCCCGACCTCCTCGCCGGCGTCATGTCGCTCAACACGGCCGCGCACCACCCGGCCGGTGTGCCGATACCCGCACCACTGCGCCTCGCAGGAACCCGCGGGGTGCTGGCGGCCTCGACAGAGACGACGTCGGCCTTTCTCAACACGACGCTCAGGCTCGCGCGGCCCGCGCTCGATCCGGCCGTGCGCGACGCGTACCGAGCCCCGTATGGTTCCGCCGAGCGTCGGCGCGGCATCGGCGGCTTCGTCGCCGACATCCCGACGGATGCCCGTCACGAGAGCTTCGCCGAGCTGCAGCGCATCGCCGCCGGCGTCGCCAAGCTGACCGTGCCCGCGCTGCTGCTGTGGGGCCCGCGCGACCCGATCTTCGGCGATCGCTACCTCGACGACCTCGTCGACCGACTTCCGCATGCCGACGTGCACCGCTTCGAAGGGGCCGGGCACCTGATCGCCGAGGAGCGCGATTACGCGGGAGCAGTTCTCGACTGGCTCAGCGAGCGAGGGACGACGAGCGGCACGGCAACAGCGCCCGACACCGACACCGACATGTCCGCGTCGTTCACCCCGCTCTGGGCCGCTCTCGACAACCGTCGCGCCGATGCTGACGACGCCGTCATCGACATGGCCGTGCGCGGCGGCGGCGAGCGACACGTCAGTTGGCAGCAGCTCGACGACCGCGTGCGGCGTATCGCTGCGGGGCTCGCCAGCGTCGGAGTGCAGAAGGGTCACCGCGTCTCGGTGCTCGTCCCGCCCGGCCCGACGCTCACGGCCATCGTCTATGGCTGCCTGCGCATGGGTGCCGTCGTGGTCGTCGCCGACGCGGGGCTCGGGGTGCAGGGGCTGTCTCGAGCCGTGCGCGGAGCCTGGCCCGACGTCATCATCGGCGAGGCGCGGGGGCTCGCCGCGGCCCGGGCGCTCGGGTGGCCGGGCATGCGCATCTCGGTCGCACGGCTGCCCTGGGCGAGCCGTCGCCTGCTCGCCGTCGACTACACGCTGGGTGAGATCGTCGAGCGGGGCACGAGCGCGCCGCTGCCCGTAGAGCCCGCAGCCGATGACCCAGCAGCGATTCTCTTCACCTCCGGCTCGACGGGCCCGGCCAAGGGGGTCGCCTACACCCACCGGCAGCTCTCCGCCTTGCGCGACGTGCTCGCCGCCCACTTCGGCATCGACGAGGAGACAGGGCTCGTGACGGGATTCGCGCCCTTCGCCCTGCTCGGCCCGGCGCTCGGCACTCGCTCGGCGACACCCGCGATGGACGTCTCGGCACCGCGCACGCTGACCGCGCGCGCGGTCGCGGCGGCGGTGCGGGCATCCGATTCGCGCATCGTCTTCCTCTCCCCCGCAGCCATTCTCAACGTGGTCGCGACCGCCGGCGCGCTCGACGCCGACGACCGCGCCGCCCTCGCCACCGTGCGCACCTTCCTGTCGACGGGCGCACCCGTCGGCGAAGCGCTGCTCGCGGCCGCGGCCGAGCTCATGCCGAACGCCGAGCCGCACACGCCCTACGGCATGACCGAGTGCCTGCTCATGACCGACGTGACCCTCGACGGCATTCGCGCGGTCGGGGGCGCCGCAGACCGCGGCGTTTGCGTGGGCTCACCGATCGGTGCGAACCGAGTGCTCATCAGTGCGCTGGATGCCGACGGCGCCGCCGTCGGAGCCCCGCGCTCGACGCCCGGAGTTCTCGGCGAGGTCGTGATCTCGGCCGCCCACCTGAAGACTGCCTACGACCGTCTCTGGCTGACCGACCGGATCTCGACGCTCAATACCCCCGACGACGGCCGCTGGCACCGCACGGGCGATGTCGGGCACCTCGACGCCGAGGGGCGCCTCTGGATCGAGGGGCGCCTGCCGCACGTGCTGACGACCGCTGAGGGGCCCCTCGCCCCCGTCGGGCCCGAGCAGCAAATCGAGGGCTCTGCGTTCGTGCGCCGCGCGGCGCTCGTCGGCGTCGGCCCCGCCGGGCTGCGGCAGGCTGTCGCCGTCATCGAGACTCTTCCCGCGGTCACCCGCCCCGGCCTCGCCGCTCCCGACGTGACCGGCGACATTCGCGAGCGCTCCAGCGTGCCGCTCGTCGCGGTGCTTGCCGTGCCGAGCCTGCCGACCGACATTCGACACAACTCGAAGATCGACCGCACGCGCCTGTCGGTGTGGGCCGAGCGCACACTCGCCGGCGGACGGATCACGTCACCGTGATCGTCGCCGTCACCGGTGCCTCCGGCTACTTGGGCCGGGCGGTCGCACGCGACCTCGTCGCCGCAGGGCACGAGGTGCGCACGCTGCAGAGGCGCGCATCCGGCGTCATGGGCGCCACAGACGTGCTCGGCTCGATCACCGATCGGGATGCGCTCTCGCGCACCCTCGAGGGAGTCGAGGGGGTCATTCACCTCGCCGCTAAGGTGTCGCTCGCCGGCGACCCGGCCGAATTCCGATCCGTGAACGTCGAGGGCACGCGGCTGCTGCTCGACGAGGCCGAGCATCGCGGAGTCTCGCGGTTCGTGAACGTCTCCTCCCCCTCGGTCGCCCACTCGGGGAGTGCCCTCGAGGGCGTCGGCGCCGAACCGGCGTCTCCCGCGCACGCGCGAGGCGAGTACGCCCGCACGAAAGCCGAGGCCGAGCTGCTGGCCCTCGATCGTGACTCTCACGCGATGCGCGTTGTCGTCATCCGGCCGCACCTCGTCTGGGGGCCGGGCGACCCGCAGCTCGTGGGTCGCATCCTCGACCGCGCGCGCCGCGGAAGACTGCCACTGCTCGACGGCGGTCGCGCCCTCATCGACTCGACCTATATCGATAACGCCGCGAGCGGCCTCGTGGCCGCACTGCACCGGGCCGAGCACGCGCACGGTCGCGCGTACGTGCTCACCAACGGCGAGCCGCGACCCGTCGGCGAGCTGCTCATCAGCATGTGTCGGGCATCCAACGTTCGCCCCCCGCAGTGGAGCCTGCCGGCCGGCATCGCCCGCGCCGCCGGCTCCCTCATCGAACGCGCATGGGCGCTTCGGCCGGGTACCGACGAGCCGCCCATGACCCGATTCCTCGCGGAACAGTTGTCGACCGCGCACTGGTTCGACCAGCGCGAGACCCGGCGCGCGCTGGACTGGGCGCCGACCGTGAGCATCGACGAAGGGTTGCGGCGACTCGCCGCCCACGCCGCACGCTGACGATGAGGGCCAGGCCCTGCGTCACCGCACCGTGGCTGTTTCGGCGGCCCGCCGCGCAAGGTGCCGCCGCTCGGCCTCGTTGCTCGCGAGCTGCAGCGCGCGCTCGAAGCTCGCCGCCGCGGGGCGACCCGCGCGGGCGAGCAGTTCACCCCGCGTCGCGTGGAACAGGTGGTAGTCGTCGAGCCCGGTCAAGCGGTCGAGCACGGCGAGACCGGCGAGCGAGCCGTCAGCCATGGCGATCGCGACGGCGCGGTTGAGCTCGACGACGGGGTTGGGGGCCATGCGCCCCAGTTGCGCATACAGCTCGGCGATCGCCGCCCAGTCAGTGTCCGCGGCCGTGCGCGCGTTGGCGTGATGGCCGGCGATGATCGCCTGCACTTGGTAAGGTCCGGGCGACATGCGCGTCATCGCGCTGCGCAGCCAGGCGTTGGCCTCGGTGATGACGTCGAGGTTCCAGCCGGTGCGGTCTTGGTGCTCGAGCAGCACGAGCTCGCCGAGCCCGTCGATGCGGGTGGCCGAGCGCGCGTGATGATAGAGCTGGAGGGCGAGCAGTCCTTCGGCTTCCGCGCTCGCGGGCAACTCGTCGACCACCTGGCGCGTCAGCCGAATCGCTTCGGTTATGAGGTCGACGCGCGTCACGTGCGCAGCGCCGCGCGAGAGGTAGCCCTCGTTGAAGATCAGGTAGAGCACCCGCAACAGCGCGTCCACGCGCTCGTCAAGGTTGGCAGGAATCGAGAGCGGCATTCCCGCCTCGCGAATCTTGCGCTTGGCGCGCACGACGCGCTGCGTGAGCGTGGCCTCGGGCAGCAGGTAGGCGGCCGCGACTTCGGCGGCGGTCAATCCGCCCGCCAGTCGCAGGGTCAGTGCCACTTGCGTGTCACGGTCGAGCGCCGGATGGCAGCAGAGCAAGAGCAACCTGAGGCGTTCGTCGCCGAGAGAAGAAGCATCCATGATCAGGTCGTCCTCCTCCTCTGCGTCGGTCGTCGCGTGGTGCGCGGTCAGTTCGGGCGCAGCATCGTGCAGTCGGCGACGGGATGCTCGGTCTCGCCGCACCTGGTCGATCACCGTGTTGCGGGCCACGGTGTAGAGCCATGCGGCCGGGCGCTCGGGAATGCCCGACTGCCACGCGGTCAGGGCTGTGATGAGGGCATCCTGAACCGCATCATCGGCGGCGTCGAGGTCGCCACAGCGACGCGTGAGGAGGGCGAGCACGCGCCCGCTCTCCTCACGCGCCAACCGGGTGACGGCGTCGGCGATCTCCGCCGAAGTGGTCACGCTGTGGTTAGCCTGCGTCGGGCCGGAACGCGACCGGGCGAATCTCGAGCGAGCCGTTATCCATGGGCAGCTTCTTCGCGAGCTCGATGGCCTCGTCGAGGTTCTCGGCCGAGATCAGGTAGTAGCCGCCGAACTGCTCTTTCGTCTCGGCGAAGGGGCCGTCGACGATCTCGGTCGCCTTGCCCGGCGTCAAGCGCAGCGTCGTGGCCGAGCTCGTCGGGGCGAGGTTGGCGCCACTGACCCAGTGGCCGCCCTCGATGAGCGACTGGTTGTAGGCGAACCACGCGCCCATGAACTCGTCGAAGCCGGGGTCGCCGGGGGCGAGACGCGGGCTGGACTCGTCGCCGTGGATGAGGATCATGAATTCCATAGTCGTTTCTTTCTCTCTCGGGCCAGCGATCTGCTTGCTCTCACTCAGATGACGAACAGGTCGACCAGATTCGACAACATGAGCGAAACATTCTTTAGCCCCCGTTCGCTACTCAGGCGCCCGATGATCGATCGCGAGCCAGCTCGACAGCACGCGCCGAAGCCCGGCCTCTTTCGCGCGAACGTCGGCCAGGTCGGCGAACGTCACGAACCCCCGAATGTCGGATGCCCACTCGACGATCCCCTCATCCGCGAGCAGCACCGGCGCGCCCTTCCTGTCTTCCGGCCGCGTCGCGCCCATGTGCAGCACGAGCTTCACGAGCCCCTGCTTGTTGCGCAGGTTCATGGTGATGCGGTCTTCGCCGTCGAGCATGTAGCTCGGGGCGTTCCACTTGATGTGCTCGGTCAGGTCCACGTCGAGCGAGCCGATGGTGTCGCGCAGCAGTTGCACCTGTTCACGCGTGTCATCGTCGAGCGCGCGGACGAGGTCGGTCATCGCTGCCGAGTTCGACGAGGCCATAGGGCGAGTGTAGAAGTCCGCCCAGCCTCGACGGCGCGAGCGAGTCCTCAGGGTGGCTCAGGGATGCCCAGCGACGTCAGCAACTTCTGGGCGCGACCGCGCACCGACTTGTGGCGGCTCGTCGTCATCGTGCGCAGCTCGGGCAGGAGCCACGCGGCAAGCTCGGGGCGCTGCCGGGCGAAGTGTGCGAGCGACTCGGCGGTGGTGTTCTGCACGATCCAGTCGTCGTAGTGCAGGTTCGCCTTCATCAGGGCGATGGCCGCATCGCGCTGGGGCGGGGTCATGTGGGCGTCGAGCAGCACGAAGAGAATCGAGAGCGTCCACTTGGTCGAGGCCTGATCGACCTGGGCGACCCAGCCGAGCAGGTCATCGATATGAGCCGCCACCCACTCGGGCTGCTGCTGTGCGACCCGCTTGACCGCGCTCGAGACGCGCAGCCGCACCACGGCATCCTCGCTGCGATAACAGGCCACGAGCTCGGCGAGCAGAGCGCGATCAGCCAGCACCTCATCGACGACGCTCACGGTGTTGCCCAGCGAGTTCGGATGCCCTCCCGTCAACGGGCTCTCGAAACGGCTCACCGGCATGCCGCCAGGGTAGCGCCACCGCGAACTAGATTCAGTGCATGGTCAACGACGACTCCCCCGCCTTTCACCCCGACCTCACGCGCGCGCGGTTCACACCGCGCACCTCGGCCACGCGGGGCAACCGCCGGCTGCTGCGCGCGCTCACGCGCATCGGGCGCGGACGAGCGCCGAAGCACGGCGAGCGCGTCGACCTCGGTGATGGCGTCACTGTGCGCGTGCACCGGCCAGCGGCGACGGATGCTCGCACTCGCCGCCCCGCGATCCTCCACCTCCACGGCGGAGGCCTCATCATCGGCTCGGCCACCCAGGGCGATCCGCTCTGTCGGCGCGTGGCCGACGAGCTCGGAGTCGTGGCGGCGAGCGTCGACTACCGCATGCCGCCCGAGCACCCCTACCCGACACCGCTCGAGGATTGCTACGCCGCGCTCCGGTGGCTCGCCGCGCAGCCCGATGTCGACCCCGCGCGCATCGCCGTGATCGGCGAGAGCGCCGGAGGCGGGCTCGCCGCATCCCTCGGCCTGCTCGCCCGCGACCGCGGGGAGGTCGCGCTCGCCGGTCAGGTACTCGCGTACCCGATGCTGGATGACCGCACCGACGAATCCGCGGCCGCCCACCCGCGCATGCTGCGCCTCTGGAACGGCCCCAGCAACCGCCTGGGCTGGGGCATGTACCTCGGCGCCGGCACGGCGGGTCCCGCCGCCACTCCCCTGGATGCCGCGGCTCTCGAGCTCGCCGTGCCGGCCCGTCGTGCCGATCTCAGCGGCCTGCCGCCGACCTGGATCGGCGTCGGCACGTGGGACCTCTTCCACGACGAAGACCTCGAGTTCGCTCGTCGCCTCACTGAAGCGGGTGTGCCGTGCGAGCTGCACGTGATTCCGGGCGCGTACCACGGCTTCGACGCGGCCGAGCCGAAGGCCGCGGTCTCGCGCGACTTCGTCGCCCGCCAGGTCGAGGCCCTGCGCGGCATGCTCGGCGCGCGCTGACGGGCTATGTGC
The DNA here is from genome assembly GCF_009371975.2 of Microcella pacifica. Taxonomy (GTDB): domain Bacteria; phylum Actinomycetota; class Actinomycetes; order Actinomycetales; family Microbacteriaceae; genus Microcella; species Microcella pacifica. Next base: position 48,210 of record NZ_VIKT02000017.1, on the reverse strand, counting down.
CTCCTGCGGCACATGCCCCGCGAGGCACAGAGCCCGAACGCGTCCCCGCTGCCCTCGGCAACCCGGTCGTGAAGCAGACCAGCGCAGCCAGGCGCGCCACGGCACCCTACGCGGCAGGCGCCAAGTACTCGTCCCACGCGGGCTGGGGGCGCTCGATGCCGCGCACGAGCCACGAGGTGCCGTGCGGCGCCTTCGGGGTGAACAGTAGCTCCCAGCGCATCTCGGCTGGCGTGCGGTCGCCCTTGATGTTGTTGCACTTGAGGCAGCAGGCGACGAGGTTCTCCCACGTGTCGGCGCCGCCGCGCGAGCGGGGTAGCACGTGGTCGATCGTTGTCGCGTGCGCATCGCAGTACGCGCAGCGGTTGCCGTCGCGGCGCAGCACCCCGCGGCGGGTGAGCGGCACGCGGCGCGCATGCGGAATGCGCACGTACCGGCGCAGCACGATGACGCTCGGGCGGTCCCACGCGTCGTGAATGCCGAAGACCGGGTGCTCGCCATCCGAGGCGAGCACCGTCGCCTTGTCGTTCATGACCAGAACGAGGGCTCGGCGAAACGACACCACGGCGAGTGGCTCGAACCCCGCGTTGAGGACGAGTGTGCGCATTGACAGGCTCCTGTCGAACGGGCCCGCATGGCCTGCGGGCGTTCCATCGGTTCCCGGCGCATCACGGCGCGAGGGTCAACGCGGCCCTTTCGGGCACAAAAAAAGCACTGCCGTCAGACGGCAGTGCTCGATCCCGCAGAACCGCGACAGGGCGCGATCCAGCGAACGCTGACGGCTATGCGAAAAACGGCGCGCGCATCCACGGTTTGGATGTCCCGTCGCTCACTCATGGCCTCTCCTCCAGTGCCCCGTGCGGCACCAAGAACTTCAGGCTAACCGAGAAACCGAGTATGTGCGCTGCGAGGCGCGCCGGTTCACGCGGCGTTCACCCTGCGCCGCGCGACTCGAGCACTAGATGCCGAGGCGCACGATGTAGTAGGCGTCCGTCCACAGCGGGCGCACCGTCACGCTCTTGCCCGCGTACGGTGCGTCCAGAATCTGGCCGCCGCCCATGTAGATGCCGTTGTGCGACATGTCGTTGAAGATCACGATGTCACCCGCGCGGGCATCGGCTCGTGAGATGGGCGTGCCCATCGCCGCCTGGCCGCGCACGCTGTGCGGGAGAGAGATACCGAACTGCGCGTACACGTACTGCACGAAGCCCGAGCAGTCGAAGCCCGCCGGGGTATCGCCGCCCCAGCGGTAGGGAACGCCCTGGTACTGCAGACCCACCTGCACGACCTGGTCGAGGCTGAAGTTCGGGTACGGCGGGTTGGCGATGAAGTCGCCGACCGTCGGGCCGCTCCAGACGGGCGCAGCGGCGGCGAGCTGGACACGGCGCAACTCGGCGACGCTCGTCGCGTCGAACTCGTCACGCGAGAGGTCTTGTGCCACGTCGGCCGTCGCGCTGATTGAGATCGTCTGCGACTCGGTCGCGCGCAGCTGCGCCATCGCCTCCGCGCTCGCCGAGCTCTGCGCGTTGGCCGGCCCCTGCAGGGACGTGCCGGAAAGAGCGAACGTGGCGACGAACGCCGTCGCGAGTGCGAGAGCGGCGACATTCGTCAGGGTGCTCTTCACAGAGCCACGGGCATGGGTAGTCACAGATCAACCTCCTGCCGCGCGACCCTGGGTGTCAGATGCGCGACTGGGTGAGTGCACGCGAGGTAACGGGAAGGTCACAAAACGACGCGCTGGCACTACATATGGTGGTGAAAGCTCACTCGTCCACGTAGATGTGCTGCGCGACCTCCGCCGGCAGCTCGATGCCCTCGGCGCGACCGTCGACATCCACGGCGATGTAGCCGTTCGGCTCGGACCGGATCCTGGCCTGCGCGCCCGGTACGACCCCCGCCTCGAACAGCTGGTGCAAGAGGTCGGGATCGAATTGGACGGGCTCAGACAGGCGCCGGATCGTGCACTGCCGCATCCCCGCCGCCGTCGCGTGCGTGAGCGAGATGACGCCGTCCAGGAAGTCGACGGCGGGCGCACCCCCCAGCTCCTCCATGCCGGGAATCGGGTTGCCGTACGGCGACTCGGTCGGCCCGTCCAGCAGCGTCATGAGGCGGCGCTCCACCTGCTCGCTCATGACGTGCTCCCAACGGCATGCCTCGTCGTGCACGTACGCCCAGTCGAGACCGATCACGTCGGCCAGCAGGCGCTCGGCGAGCCGGTGCTTGCGCATGACCGACACCGCCTTGTGGCGGCCCTCCGCCGTGAGCTCCAGATGGCGGTCGCCCTCCACGCGCACGAGACCGTCGCGCTCCATGCGCGCGATCGTCTGCGAGACGGTGGGGCCGGAGTGCCCGAGGCGCTCAGAGATACGCGCCCGGAGGGGAACGATGTTCTCCTCCTCCAGATCGAGGATCGTGCGCAGGTACATCTCCGTCGTGTCGACGAGGTCGGTCATGGGCCTGTCTCCTTACACGCACGCGATCGTTCGCCCAGCCTAATCGTTCGGCATGAGCGTTCGGCATCGGCGACCGACTGCCGCGTGCGGCGTCGGCGGGCTCCGTCACCGGATGCTCCGCACCGCGCCCCCGCAGCCGCTCAGTAGACTCGAACCATGGCCGACGTGCGCATCCCCACCGACCTTCTGCCCGCCGACGGACGCTTCGGCTGCGGACCCTCGAAGGTGCGCCCCGAGCAGGTCGCCGCCCTCGCCGCCGCCGGAGAGCTGCTCGGCACCTCGCACCGCCAGGCCCCCGTCAAGAACCTCGTCGGCAGCGTGCGGAACGGCCTCGCCGAACTGTTCCGCCTCCCCGACGGCTACGAGGTCGTGCTCGGCAACGGCGGCTCCACGGCGTTCTGGGATGTCGCTGCGGCCGGCCTCATCGAGCGCCGCAGTGCGCACCTCGCCTTCGGCGAGTTCGGGGCCAAGTTCGTCGCCTCCGCCCGCGCCCCGTGGCTCGAGGCTCCGCACGTAGTCTCCAGCGATCCGGGTAGCCGCGGCTCCCTCGAGCCGGTCGACGGCGTCGACGTGTACGCCTACCCGCACAACGAGACCTCCACGGGCGTGAGCGCGCCCGTCACGCGCATCGGCTCCGCCCCCGAGGCGCTGACCGTCGTCGACGCGACGAGCGCGGCGGGCGGCATCGACATCGACGTGAGCAAGACCGACGCCTACTACTTCGCGCCGCAAAAAAACTTCGCCGGCGACGGCGGGCTGTGGATCGCGCTCCTCAGCCCCGCCGCGATCGAGCGGGCACAGCGCCTCGACGCGAGCGACCGTTTCATCCCACCGTTCCTCTCCCTCACCGCCGCGATCGACAACTCGCGACTCGACCAGACGCTCAACACTCCGGCGATCGGCACGCTCGTCATGCTCGACAGCCAGCTGCAATGGATGAACTCCTCCGGCGGGCTCGCCTGGGCGGGGGAGCGCACGGCGGAGAGCTCGGGCATCCTCTACGACTGGGCGCAGGCGCACCCGCTCGCGACCCCTTTCGTGGCCGACCCCGCGCACCGCTCTCCCGTCGTCGTGACCATCGACCTCGACGACTCGGTCGACGCCGCGGCCGTTGCGAAGACTCTGCGCGCCAACGGCGTCGTCGACACCGAGCCGTACCGCAAACTCGGCCGCAACCAGTTGCGCGTCGCGACCTTCGTCGCCATCGACCCCGACGACGTGCGCCAGCTCACGCGCTGCCTCGACTACGTCATCGACGCCCTGGCAGACTGAGCGCCATGAGGCTCTGGGTTCCGCACGAGAAGCGTCGGCCGCAGCCCGAGCCGCTGCGCACCAACGACGTGCTCGCCTTCCAGGTCGGCCTCGGCCTCTGGCTCGCGGCACTCATCATCGTGCTCGGGATGCTCGCCACCCCGATCGCCTTCGACCCGGTTCAGACGCTCGCGACGATCGCGCTCGGCCTCGTGCTCGGTCTCGCCGGGCTGCTCGTCTCGCGTCGCGCCCGCCCCTGAGTCGCACGCGCCGCGCCCCTCCCGCGCCGATCCAGCCCGTGCCGCTCCGGCACGCCGTTTGTGACAAAACACGCCGAACGTTCGATCACAGTTGTCACTAACGGCGTGACCCAGTCATCCGCCAAGCGTCGATCGCACCCGCAACACCCCAGCGACCCAGGTTTCGACTGATTCGTGCGGCTCACCATCGCACGCCGATGCGGCGCAAGCGTCGAGCGAGCGCAACCTCCGAGCCCGCCACGCTCCAGTCCCAGCGGCCGTAGCCGTGCAGCTGCGGCCGGATCTCGTCCTCGCGTAGCTTCTCCTCATACACGGCCTGATCGGGTGTGCGCCCGGCGAGATAGCGCGGATCGGTGTACTTCGCCCGCCCGTCGAACTCGGCACCGACGTTGAACTCGGGCCAGTAGAAGTCGAGCTCGTAACGACGCCCGGTCGGCCCGAAGACGGTGTGCTGCAGCTCGGGAGTCGGAACACCGAGAGCGTGCATCGTGACGCGGCTGAGGGACTCCCCCGGCCGGTTCGCGCGCCCGTCGATGAAGTCGAGCACGCGTCGCGCTCGCGCGAAACCCCTCCCGTGGTCGAGGAGCGACCACAGCTCCTCAAGCTCCTCGAGTGATGCACCCGCGAGTCCCTCCGCGTCTTGGGGATTCGCGGCACGCCACAGTGCGGCGTCCCCCATCGCGACAGCGACAGGGAACCGGGCGACTCGCGCCATGTCCACCACTGTTCGGCCGAGAGCGGTGAGACGCATCCCGTCGAGGTGCACCGGGTGTGCGCCCCAGGAGTCCGTGTGCCTGCGCAAGACCGACGTCGAGCGACTGTTCGAGGTCGCACTGCCGACGACGTGGACATCCTTCGGCCACCGACCAAGGATGGGCAGCTGCCACAGTGCTGCTGCTGACCAGTGACTCAGCACGTCGGATGAAGCAGCTCGCTCCCACGCCGCGCGAACCCTCAAGCAGTAGCGCTCATCGACGCCCAGCTCATTCCAGGTGTCGCCCCGCACGTAGACGCCCGGCGCGAGCTTGAGAAACTCACCGTCCCGCGCGCCACGGTAGACCCCTCGCCGGATACCGAGATCGAGTTCGCGCTGCGGGAAGACGAGAGCACTGTTGTCGAGCGGGGTGAGCATGCGAGCAATGTCCCTCACGCGTCGAGAGGAGGCGCAACGCTGCGGGGAACGGCGGAGCCTTACCCGTGCGACGTCCCTGGGGAGGAGCGCCGAGCGATCAACTCACGCCGTTCGTGACAACCGGGGCCGAACGTTCGGCGTGACTTGTCACAAACGGCGTGACGGGGTACGGCGTCGCAGCCCGGGGCGCCGGGAACCGAGCAGGCTAGTCGTCGTCGACCGTGTCGTCGTGCGCGTCGATGTCGACGCCGTCGAAGACGTCGTCCCCGTCGTCGCCGTGCAGGTCGTGCTCGTCGTGATCGTGGTCGTCGTCGCCGTCCGAGTCGTCGTCACCCTCCGACTCGGCGTCGGCGGCCTGCTGCGCGAGGTAGTCCTCGAGCCTGTCCGACCACGGCACCCAGTCGGGCGCCGTGAGCGCGCCCTCGCCGGGCATGAGCTCGGTCTCGAGCACGCTCGGCTCGAGCCCGGGGTTGACCGCGAGCGAGACCGTCCAGAACCAGCCGAGGTAGCCGCCCTGCCGCGTGGCGAAACGCACCGTCGCGACGTCGTCGGCCACGGTCACGTCGCGCAGGGCCCCGATCGTCGTCGCCGGAGTGATCTCCTCGAGCGCCGCGCGGGCGATCGGCTCGAGCACGCTCGCCTCGACGACGGGCGCTGCCGCCGTCGTGGTCGCGCCGCGCGCGCCTCTAGGCATCGAGATCGTCCGCGACCTTGCGCAGCACAGTGGCGATCTTGCGACCGTGCGCGGCGTCGGGGTAGCGGCCCCGCTTGAGGTTGGCACCGATGCCGTCGAGCAGGCCGACGAGGTCTTCGATGATGACGGCCATGTCGTCGGCCGACTTGCGGTTGAGGGTGCTCAGTGTCGGCCGGCTCTCGAGCACGCGCACCGACAGTGCCTGTGCGCCTCGCTTGCCGTCGGCGACGCCGAACTCGAGTCGGGTGCCGGCCTTGACCACCGCCCCCTCGGGCAGGGCGGAGGCGTGCAGGAAGACCTCATCGCCGTCGTCGGACGCGATGAAGCCGAACCCTTTCTCCTGGTCGTAGAACTTGACCTTGCCGGTGGGCATGAGCGTTGTGTCCCCTCGCGTTCGCTGTCGTGTCGAGCGCAGTGCTCGAACCCCGAGGATACCGCCGCAGGATGGCCCCAGGAAACGGGGTACGAGCCTTTCAGCATGCGGCACTACCCTGGACGGGTGCCAGAAGAATCGTTCGTGATGAGCAACCGCGTCGAGCGCGTGCTCGCCTACATGGTCGCAGGCGTCATCCTGCTGAGCCTCGCGAGCTTCGTCGCCCTCATCGCCGGCACTGCGGCGGGTCTCGAACGGGGCGACTTCGCCGAGGGCATCTGGCCTCTCGTGACGATGATGCCGCTCGTCGGCCTGCCGATCGGCTTCGTCCTCATCATCGTGCTGCTCGTCGTCAGTGCTGTGCGCCGGGGGCGAGCTGCCAAGGATGCCGGCAACTAGCTCAGCCTCCCTCGCGCTCGCCGCGCGACTGCGCGACCTCGATGACGCGAGTGTGACGCGCATCATCCGTGAGCGCTCAATCTCCCCGACGTCGCTGCGCGACATCTTCGACCTCGCCGAGGCGCTGCTCGACCCTGCGGCGATCGGCATCGCACTCGCGCGCCAGACCAGGCCGACGCTCGCCGCGCTCGTGACCGCGGGCGAGGCGGAGTCGATGCCGGTCACCGAGGTCGCGCGGCGGCTGGACCGCCCGGTCGAGCAGGTGCGCAGCGACCTTCATGCTGCTCTGGATGCTGTACTCATCGACCTCGTCGACGACACCGTCACGGTCTGGCCGACGGTGGTCGCCGAGCTCGCCCAGTGGCCGCAGCGCGGTCTTCCCGGCTCCGTGGCGCTGACGTCCGAGCATCCGCCGGTCTCTCTCGATGCAGTGGACGACGCCGACCGGGCCTCCGTCGATCGCGGCGCAGCCGAGCGCGCCTTCACGACGACGACGCAGCTCACCGAGATCGTTCTCGCCCTCGCGGAGGTGCCCGGGCGGCTGCTCGCCCGCGGCGGGCTCTCGCTGCCCGACGCGAAGCGGCTCGCCGAGGTCGCGGGAGTCGAGCTCGACGAGCTGCCCCTCCTGCTCGATCTGGCCGCCCTCGCCGACCTCGTGGAGGACGACGAGGGCTTCACGCGGGCGACGACTCGCTCCGACGAGTGGCGACGTGCGCCTCTCGCCGACCGCTGGCAGCACGTCGCCGAGGCCTGGGTGGCGCTGCTGCCCGTCGAGCTCGTCGAGCTTCTCGCCTCGCGCCCCCTCGCGCGCTGGGGTGCCGCGCTCACCGACTTCGTGCACTGGCTGTACCCCGCCGGCGGTGACGCGCTCGATGCGAGGATGGCGCGCCGCGGCGCGCAGGGCGAGCGCCTCGGGGTGACGGCCGACGGCCGCGCGAGCACCATGGGCGCGGTGCTCCTGAGTCGGGGCGCGGCCGCGGCCAGCGCCGTGCTCGCGCCGCTCGTGCCGCCCGATGTCGACCAGGTGTACCTGCAGCACGACCTCACCGTGGTCTCCCCCGGCCCGCTCGCGGCGCACCTCGACGAGCGGCTTCGTCGTCTCGCCGACGTGGAGAGCGCGGGGCTGGCCGGCCGCTACCGGGTCACCGCCGACAGCGTCACGCGGGCCGTCGCTCTCGGCGAGTCGGCGGAGGAGCTGCTGGCGTTCCTCGAGCAGCTGTCGCTCACGGGTGTTCCGCAACCGGTCGAGTACCTGATCCGCGAGACCGCCGCGCGCTACGGCAGCGTTCGCGTGGCACCCGCCAACGAGGGCGAGCGAGGTGGTGCCCGCACCCTCGTGACGAGTGAGGATCGCCTGCTGCTGGACTCGCTGCTGGTCGACGCCGCCACTGCGCCGCTCGGGCTGCAGCTGTCGAGCCCGGGCCGTGCGGTGAGCCGCTTCGAGCCCGCCGTCGTGCTGTGGACCCTCATCGACGCGCGCTACCCCGCGGCCCCCGCCGACGGCTTCCCCGCTCCAGAGCGCCCGGGCCGTACCCGGCCCGTCGCGCCCGTGAGCGTCACGGACTCTGTCGCCGACGCCGTGGCACGCATCCGCAGCGGCTCGACCGTCGGCACCGACGGCGACGACGCGTGGGTGGGGCGCCAGTGGGAGCTCGCCGTGCGAGGCAAGCTCGCCGTGCGTGCGACCGTGCGGCTGCCCGACGGCAGCGAGCGCTCCTTCGACCTCGAGCCGACCGGCATCGCCGCGGGGCGCGTGCGCGGGCGGGATCGCGACGCCGATGTCGAGCGCACCCTGCCGATCGCGAGCATCACGGGCCTCGAGCCGCTCGAGTAGCGGCCCGCGCGGCGCGCGCCGCGCATCCCGTACCGGCGCTCTCAGCCGCGCGCTCTAGACTGGCCCGTTATGAATCCTGACGGCCCCCTCATCGTTCAGAGCGACCGCACCGTGCTGCTGGAGGTCGCCAACGGCCAGGCCGAGGAGGCCCGCCACGCCCTCGCGGTGTTCGCCGAGCTCGAGCGCGCACCCGAGCATGTGCACACTTATCGCATCACCCGGCTGGGGCTGTGGAACGCGCGCGCAGCCGGCCACGAGGCGGCCGAGATGCTCGCCGTGCTCGACCGCTACTCCAAGTATCCGGTGCCGCAGTCGGTCGCGACCGACATCACCGAGACGGTGGGCCGGTACGGGCGACTCGTGATCGAGCGGGACGATGACGGGATGCTCGTGCTGCGGTCGACCGATACGGCCGTGCTCACCGAGATCGCCTCCAACCGCAAGGTGGCCCCGCTACTGGCGCGCCGCATCGACCAGCACAGCTACGAGCTCGCCGCGTGGGCTCGTGGGCAGGTGAAGCAGGAGCTCGTCAAGATCGGCTGGCCCGCCGAAGACCTCGCCGGGTACACCCCCGGCACGCCGCACGCGATCGACCTCGACCTCGCTGACTGGGGGCTGAGGCCGTACCAGCAGCACGCGATCGACCAGTTCTTCGTGGGCGGCTCCGGCGTCGTCGTGCTGCCCTGCGGCGCTGGAAAGACTCTCGTCGGCGCTGGCGCGATGGCGCAGGCCGGCACGACGACGCTCATCCTCGTGACCAATACGGTCTCGGCGCGGCAGTGGCGGGCCGAGCTGCTCGCCCGCACGAGCCTCACCGAGGAGGAGATCGGCGAGTACTCGGGCCAGGTGAAAGAGGTCAAGCCGGTCACGATCGCGACCTACCAGATCCTCACCGCCAAGCGAAAGGGCGAGTACGCCCACCTCGCCCTGCTCGACGCCCTCGACTGGGGCCTCATCGTCTACGACGAGGTGCACCTGCTGCCCGCGCCGGTCTTCAAGCTCACGGCCGAACTGCAGGCCCGTCGCCGCCTGGGCCTCACGGCGACGCTCGTGCGGGAGGACGGCCGGGAGGGCGACGTCTTCAGCCTCATCGGCCCGAAGCGCTTCGACGCCCCGTGGAAGGAGATCGAGGCGCAGGGCTTCATCTCGCCCGCGAGCTGCTTCGAGGTGCGCGTCGACCTGCCGGCGAGCGAGCGCCTCGAGTATGCGGCGAGCGCCGACGACCAGCGCTATCGGCTCGCGGCGACGGCACCCGCCAAGCTCGACATCGTGAAGCGTCTCGTGGCGCAGCACTCCGGCGAGCGCATCCTCATCATCGGCCAGTACCTCGACCAGATCGAGGAGCTCGCCGATGCCTTGGATGTTCCCCAGCTCACGGGCTCCACGTCCGTCGCGGAGCGCGAGCGGCTCTATCAGGAATTTCGGGATGGCCGCACTCCGGTGCTCGTCGTCTCCAAGGTCGCCAACTTCTCGGTGGACCTCCCCGAGGCCACGGTCGCGATCCAGGTGTCGGGCTCCTTCGGCTCCCGCCAGGAGGAGGCGCAGCGCCTCGGGCGCCTGCTGCGGCCGAAGCAGAGCGGAATCCCCGCGAGCTTCTACACTCTCGTCGCACGCGACACCGTCGACCAGGACTTCGCGCAGAACCGCCAGCGCTTCCTCGCCGAGCAGGGGTACAGCTACGAGATCGTCGACGCGAGCGCGATCGCGGCTGCTGCGTAGAACAGCCCCTTAGGCGCGCTCGACCGCTGCGAGGATGCTCTGCCCCAGCTCGACGGGCTTCGTGAACTGCGGCCAATGGCCGGTGGGCAGCTCGATGATCTCCAGCTGCTCGAGGCGGCCGAGCTCGCTCGCCCACGGCGCGCCGGAGGTGATCGCCTGCCGCAGCATCGCTTCGGGGAACTCGCACGCGATGACCGTCACAGGTACGGCGAAGCGCGCCTCATGGTGCAGTGTCTGGGGGTCGGTAGCGACCGCGGCAGGCTCCGGAACGGCGATGGCGCGGAACCGCTCGCGGAGGGCGTCGTCCAGATCGACGAGGTCTTCCGCCTCGAAGAAGTTCCACTCGGGCAGGGGAATGCGATCGCCCTCCACCGGCAGCTCGTCGTTGATGACGCTGCCGTCGGGGAACGGCAGAGCGTCGACGAAGACGACGCGGGCGATGTCGGCGGGGCGCGCATCGGCCGCGGCCCACGCGATGCTGCCGCCACCCGAGTGCCCGACGAGCACGACGGGCGACGCGATGGCATCGACGATCTCGAGGACGGCGTCGACGTGGTCGTGCAGCCCGATGCCCGAGAGCGCCCGATCACCCGGGCGCTTGCCGGGCAGGGTGGGAGTGTGGACGGTGTGGCCGGCCCGCGCGAGGGTGGGTGTCACGCCCGACCACGAAGCGCCGTCGAGCCAGAAGCCGGGGATGAGGACGATGTTCATACGGGAACCCTAGGCGGAGCATCCGACAATGATGAGGAATCGATGGAAGCGGACGAGACCGTCGGCGCTCTTTGGGCGTTCAGGAAACCCACAACAAACGCGCAGAGAATGGCCCCATGCCTGACGGACCCAAGATTCTCATCGTCGACGACGAGCCGAACATCCGCGACCTGCTGACCACGAGCCTGCGCTTTGCCGGGTTCGCCGTGCGGGCCGTCGGCAACGGAGCGCAGGCGATCTCCGCCGTGCTGGAGGAGGAGCCCGACCTCATCATCCTCGACGTCATGCTGCCCGACATCAACGGGTTCGGCGTTACGAAGCGCCTGCGGTCGAGCGGCTACACGAGCCCCATCCTCTTCCTCACCGCGAAGGACGACACCGACGACAAGATCATGGGTCTCACCGTCGGCGGCGACGATTACGTCACCAAGCCGTTCAGCCTCGACGAGATCGTCGCGCGCATCAAGGCGATCCTGCGCCGCACCATGCAGGAGGAGGACGACGCCGTCATCCGCACGGGCGAACTCATCATGGATCAGGACACGCACGAGGTGACCGTCGGCGACGCCGTCATCGAGCTGAGCCCCACCGAGTTCAAGCTCTTGCGCTACCTCATGCTCAACCCCAACCGCGTGCTGTCGAAGGCGCAGATTCTCGACCATGTGTGGGAGTACGACTTCAACGGCGACGCCGGCATCGTCGAGAGCTACATCTCGTACCTGCGCCGCAAGCTCGACCAGCACACCGACGAGCCGCTCATCCAGACCAAGCGCGGGTTCGGCTACATGCTCAAGGCGGCCAAGGTCTAGCCTTGGCTCTCGATGCATGAGCAGCTGACGCAGTGGTGGGAGGGCATCTCCCTCCGCTCCAAGATCACCGGCGTGACCGTCCTCGTCGTCACCGTCGGTCTCCTCGTCGTCGGCATGGGCACCCTCACGGTGCTGCAGCGCACGCTCGTCGACGAGGTCGACCGCCAGCTGCTGCAGGTCGCCGAGGAGCAGGTGCCGCAGTCGCCCGCGACGTTCAGCCTCGAAGACTTCGCCTCCTTCGACGAGTTGACCCCGTCTGTCTTCTCGAGCCAGTTCTACTTCGGCGCCGTCGCCGGTGACGGCGTCATCATCGACGACAATGTGGGCTCCGCGAGCCGTGATCGCGCTCCCGACGTCTCGCGACTGACCGCCGACTACCTCGAGCGCGTCGAGGGCGGCATCACCGTCGCGAGCCAGGACCGCACGACCCAGTGGCGCGTCGCGACCTTCCCTCTCGCCGTCGTCGACCGCGAGTCGGAGACGACGCACGCCGCGACCCTCGTGATCGGCGCCGACCTGGCCGACACGAACGGCGTGATCGGGTCGTTCGCCTCGATCTTCTTGGGCTTCGGTCTCGTCGTGGTCATCCTGAGCGCTGCGCTCACGCGCCTGCTCGTGACCTCCACGTTCCGACCGCTGCGCGACGTGGAGGCGACGGCCGCACGGTTCGCGGGGGGCGATTTCAGCCAGCGGCTGGGCGGGGCGACGCCCAACACCGAGGTCGGCCGCCTCAACCGCTCTCTCAACACGATGCTCTCCCGCATCGACCGGGCATTCGCCGACCGCGCGGCGACGATCAGCCAGATGCGACGCTTCGTCGGCGATGCCAGCCACGAGCTGCGCACTCCCCTCGTCTCGGTGCGCGGCTATGCCGAGTTGTACCGCATGGGCGCCCTGCAGAAGCCCGAGGATGTCGCGCAGGCTATGGAGCGCATCGAGAAGGAGGCCGTGCGAATGGGGGCCCTCGTGGCCGACCTGCTCGAGCTCGCGCGGCTCGACGAGTCCCGCCCTCTCGAGCTGGGGCCCGTCGACCTGGCCGACCTTGCGCGCGATGCGGCCCTCGACGCCATGGCGGGTGCGCCGGACCGCGAGGTGACGGTCGTGCTCGACGAGTACGAGCCCGAGGGCGAGGCGATCGAGCAGGATGCCGCGGCCGACGCTCCCGGGCCCACGAGCCGCGCCACTCACGCCGACCCCGCCGAGTCGCCGAGCGCCCCTGCCCCCACCGGGGCGATCGCGCTGGCCGGCTCAGCTCTCGCGCGGCTGCGTCGCCGCCGGGGCCGCTCCACGGCGACCGAGCGCGAGGCTCCCGAGGTCTCCACGCCGCCCGCGCCCGCCGTCGGCGCCGTTGTGCTCGGCGAGGAGAACAAGCTGCGCCAGGTGATCACCAACCTCATCGGCAACGCAGTGCGCTTCACACCCGAGGGCTCTCCGCTCGAGATCGCGGTCGGGGCTGACCCTCTCCTGCGCCTCGGCACGATCGCGGTCGTCGACCATGGCGAGGGCATCCCCCCGCAGTTGAAAGACAAGATCTTCCAGCGCTTCTTCCGCGCCGATTCCTCGCGCGCCCGGGACACGGGCGGTTCGGGTCTCGGTCTCGCGATCGCCGCCTCCATCGTCGACCATCACCACGGCCGCATCGACGTGGTCGAAACGCCGGGCGGCGGCGCCACCTTCCGCGTCACCCTGCCGCTCCTCCCCAAGACCGACGAGACGCCGAGCGTCGCGCAGGCGGCCGACGCGGCCTCGGGCACCTGACGGGCGCTTCTACTCTGCTGTTCCGCGAGGGGCTGGCCCTCGCACGAACCGAGGAGGCTCTCATGACTCGATACCAGGTGGACAGCGACGCGGTGATCTCGACGACGGGCGCCGCCCGCGGGTCGATCGGGCGCATCCAGGCGGAGGTCGCCGCGCTGCAGAATCAGCTCGTGTCGCTGCAGGGCTCCTGGACGGGCTCGGCCGCGAGCGCCTTCCAATCCCTCGTCGCCGACTGGAGCGCGACGCAGCAGCGCGTCGAGCAGTCGCTCGGTGCCCTGACCGAGGCACTCGCGCACGCGGGACAGCACTACGCGGAGATCGAGCATCAGAACGCCCGGCTCTTCCTGCGCTGACCCCTGCTCAGCGCCGTAGGCTGGTGGGCGTGACCGATTTCGACCCCGCCGTCGTCGCGGGGGTGCTCGCCCACATGAACGGCGACCACGCCGACGACAACCTGCTCATCGCGCGCGCTTTCGGCGATCGCTCGGCCGTGCGTGCGCGCATGGTCGGCGTCGATGGGCACGCCGGGCACTGGGTCTACTCGACTGGGGCAGACGACGTCACGGCGGCCGCGGTGCAGGCTGATCCGAACGCAGAGGGGGATCTCGTATGGCCCGGCGAGCGCGCCCTGCGCGTGATGTGGAGCACGCCCATCAGCGCACGACCGGAGATCCGACGCGAGATCGTCGTCCTCTACGATCGCGCCTGCGCCGCTCTGGGCGTCGAGCCGCGCGAGCACGACTAGCGCTTGCTCGCGCCCGAACCCTGGCGCGTCGGACGCGGGAGCGATAGGTTAGGTGCGCCTTACCTAGCCTGGAGACCAACGTGACCGCACCCGAGACCGACGTCATCCCCTTCTCGCGCCTCGTGCGCGAGCGCACCGCTCGCGGGCACAGCAGCAGCGAGAGCGCCACGTTCATGAGCGACCTCATGACGGGGGTCGGCTCCCGTGAGGACTACGTGGCCCTCGTCGAGCAGCACTACTTCATCTACGAGGCCCTGGAGAGCGTGCAGCCGGCGATGCGCGCGAACCCCGCCGTCGCACCCTTCCTCTCACCCGCGCTCACCCGCCTGCCCGCGCTCGAGAGCGACCTGGCGTTTCTGCTCGGCGACGACTGGCGCGCGCGCATCGCGCCGCTCGACATCACTCGCCGGTACGCGGCGCGCATCCTCGAGGTGGCCGCCACCTGGCCCGCGGGCTACATCGCCCACCACTACACGCGCTACCTCGGCGATCTCTCCGGCGGCCAGTACATCGCCAAGGTCATGGCGCGGCGATTCGGGTTCGAGACCAACGGCATCGGCTTCTACCTCTTCGACCGGATCGCCGACCCAGGCGCCTTCAAGAGCACCTACCGGGCGCAGCTCGACGCAGTCGGCTGGAGCGAGGAGGAGCGCGAGCGCGTCATCGACGAGGTCATGGTCGCGTACGACTTCAACACCGAGCTCTTCGTCGGCCTCGCCGAGGCGCGCGACGCCGCCTGAGCGCCTCGCGCAGCCCGCGCACCGGTCGTTGATGCTGTTGGCCATTCGCACACGCGCCCGTCGCTCTCACACGCGCCTGTCGCTCTCACGCACCCCCGCACGCGAAACGGGGCGGCCTCCCGTGAGGGAAGCCGCCCCGTTGTCGGTGCGGTGAGCTGGCCGGACTAGAAGTCCATGCCCCCCGAGGGGTCGCCCATCGGCTGCGGGTTCTTCTCCGGCTTGTCGGCCACGACGGCCTCGGTCGTGAGGAACAGGCCCGCGATCGACGCGGCGTTGAGCAGCGCCGAGCGCGTCACCTTCACCGGGTCGGCGATGCCGGCGGCGAGCATGTCGCCGTACTCGCCGGTCGCGGCGTTGAGGCCGTGACCGATGGGGAGGTTGCGCACCTTCTCGGCAACCACACCCGCCTCCATACCGGCGTTGAGCGCGATCTGCTTGAGCGGCGAGTCGACCGCGAGACGCACGATGTTCGCGCCCGTGGCCTCGTCACCGACGAGGTCGGTGAGCTCCTTCGACTCGAACGCCATCTTGCCCGCCTGGATGAGGGCGACGCCACCACCGGCGACGATGCCCTCTTCGACGGCCGCCTTCGCGTTGCGCACGGCGTCCTCGATGCGGTGCTTGCGCTCCTTGAGCTCGACCTCGGTCGCGGCACCCGCCTTGATGACGGCGACGCCGCCGGCGAGCTTCGCGAGCCGCTCCTGCAGCTTCTCGCGGTCGTAGTCGCTGTCGGTGTTCTCGATCTCGGCGCGGATCTGCTTGACGCGGCCCGCGATGGCGTCGGCCTCGCCGGCGCCCTCCACGATCGTCGTCTCGTCCTTGGTGATAACGACCTTGCGCGCGCGGCCCAGCAGGTCGAGGGTCGCGTTCTCGAGCTTGAGACCGACCTCCTCGCTGATGACCTGACCGCCCGTGAGGATGGCGATGTCCTGCAGCATGGCCTTGCGGCGGTCGCCGAAGCCGGGAGCCTTGACGGCGACCGACTTGAAGATGCCGCGGATCTTGTTGACGACGAGCGTCGCGAGAGCCTCGCCCTCGACGTCCTCGGCGATGATGAGCAGCTGCTTGCCGCTCTGGATCACCTTGTCGACGACGGGGAGCAGGTCCTTGATCGCCGAGATCTTGCCGTTGACGATGAGCACGTAGGGGTCTTCGAAGACCGCTTCCTGACGCTCGGGGTCGGTGACGAAGTACGCCGACAGGTAGCCCTTGTCGAAGCGCATGCCCTCGGTGAGCTCGAGCTCGGTGCCGAACGTGTTCGACTCCTCGACCGTGACGACGCCCTCCTTGCCCACCTTGTCGATGGCCTCGGCGATGAGCGCGCCGATCTCGGGGTCGGCGGCCGAGATGCTCGCGGTCGCGGCGATCTCTTCCTTGGTCTCGACCTCCTTGGCGTTCTTCAAGAGCTGCGCCGAGACGGCCTGCGTGGCCTTCTCGATGCCGCGCTTGAGGCTGATGGGGTCGGCGCCGGCCGCGACATTGCGCAGGCCCTCGCGCACGAGCGCCTGGGCGAGCACGACCGAGGTCGTCGTTCCGTCGCCGGCGACGTCATCGGTCTTCTTCGCGACCTCCTTGACCAGCTCGGCACCGATCTTCTCGAACGGGTCCTCGAGCTCGATCTCCTTGGCGATGGAGACGCCGTCGTTGGTGATCGTGGGGGCGCCCCACTTCTTCTCCAGCACGACGTTGCGGCCGCGGGGGCCGAGGGTGACGCGCACTGCGTCGGCCAGGATGTTCAGGCCGCGCTCGAGGCCGCGACGGGCCTCTTCGTCAAAAGCAATCAATTTAGCCATGGGTGTCTTTCGTCCCTCCCGGACGTATCACGTGCAGTAGCTCTGGCACTCGGCAATCACGAGTGCTAACTGATTCTGGCACTCGCACCCTCCGAGTGCAAGCCGCCACGACCCGCCGTGGGCCAGATCTGACTCGAATGGGCGCTCTGGCATGTGACGAGCGCCCATTCGCGCCAGATCTGGCGGGAAACGGCGGGAAAGGGCGGGAAGCGGGTGGGCTAGGGGGCGCGGAAGCTCACGTCACCGGCGAGGGGGACGAGCTCGACCCAGGTGTTGCCGGGCGCGAGGCGCACGGCGACGCCGTGCTCGTCGATCAGGCGGATCGTGTCGGTGAGGCCGCTCTTCGACCACTGGGCCCGCACGGTCGCGCCGCCCGTGGAGACCCACGCCTCGCCCGAGCCCCGCAGCCCGACCGTCGGGATGCTCTGGATGACCTGCACGGGCACCCGGAGCGTCACGACGTTGACGGCGGCGAGCTGGTCGCCCGAGGCATCCCGATCGACGGCGCCGCCGTGCATGAAGCGCACCCAGCGCTCGCTCTCGGCGTTCCACTCCCACGCAGGAGTGTTGCCGACGGAGAACTGCAGCCCGATGCGGGCTGTGGGCGAACCCTCCTTCGTGGCGGTCGCCGCGGCGACGCTCTCCGCGAAGGCGAACAGTTGGGGCGGCGGGTCGAGCTTGCGCTGCTGCGCCACGATCTGCGGCGCGCGCACGATCACGTTGTGCGGGGCCGGGGCGTTGGTGCCGCGGAAGATGGTCTCCGCAGTGTCGGCCTGCCCGTGGATCGCGTTGTACACGGGAGCGTTCTGCATCGCGACGACGAACCGGTACTGCCCACCCGAGTACGCGATGATGCCGCCGAGCGGCGACACGATGTCGGGGTCGACCGGGCGCACGGAGCGGATCGGGCCGATCTCGTCGGGAATGTCGGAGTGCCATACCGCGATGTGCCGCGTGGCGCCGCCCTCCACGAGGATCTCGTAGACGATGTCAGCCCGCCCCAGTCCGATCTGGGGGCGGGCGTTGATGTTGTTGTCGATCTTGGCCGCGATCGAGGGGTGGTCGAGCGCGTCGACCGCGACCTGCTCCCCCGTGAGCGGGGCGAGGGCGTAGGGCTCGGGCTCCTCGAAGACCGGCACGTACTCGGGTGTGGCGGTCGGCACGGGCAGCTCGCGCTCGGCCGCGCACCCGGAGGCGAGGGCAAGGGCCGCGAGCACGCCGACTGCTGCCATCCAGCGACTGCGTGCGGGCATCCTCATGGCCACAGCGTAACCGCGCAGGCGGAAGCGGGCGGTGAGGCGCGAAGCGGACGCGCCGTCAGATGACGGTGACGCCTTCGGCCTGGGGACCCTTCGTGCCGGTTCCGACCTCGAAGCTCACCGCCTGACCCTCTTCGAGAACCTTGTAGCCGGGCATGTCGATGGCGGAGTAGTGGACGAAGACGTCCTGCTCCCCTCCCTCGAGCGTGATGAAGCCGAAGCCTTTCTCGGCGTTGAACCACTTGACGGTTCCCTTGGTCATGCGGTGACTCCTTGCTGTGCGTGGGGCGATGCTAACCACGCCCGCACGACCGTCACCAGGGGTCGCGAGCACTCTTCACAGAGTCGAAACGTCGGCGTAACGCCGATTCGGGATGCCCGGGGCCGGGCCTCAGCCGCGTGCCGCGTAGTCCGACCCGAGCACGACGGTGATGGGAGCACCGGGGAAGGCGTCGGAGAGCTCGACATCGGCCACGCGCAACTGCTGGGCGATGCCTCGGGCGAGACCCTCGTTGGCCGGGTCGGAGTAGAACACGACCGTGTCGGGGAAGTCGTCCTGCGCGGCATTCGTCGTCGTGCCGACGGGCCAGCCGGCCTCGGAGAGCTCGGTGCCGCCCTCGGCGGCGAGGCCCGCGAACGGGGTCGCGTTGAGGACGGTGATCGTGAACCCGCTGGGAAGCTCGACCTCGCTCGGGTCCACGACCGGTTCCGCCGTGGGCGTCATGGTCGGCGTGGGCTCGGGGGTCGGCATGGGCTCGGGCTCGGAGAAACCCGGAATCTCGAACGTCACGCTGTCGCTCACCAAGGAGAGGCTGTAGAGCCCGGCGACGACGAGCACGCCGCTCGCGAGCAGGGCCCACGCCACCGCGATCCAGCCGCGGCCCCGTCGACGAGGCGCCCGGTGCGCGCCGACGCGCCCGAGGGAGTCGGGCACGTCGTCGAAACGATCGGGGTCGTACTCGGCCATCGTGGAGCCTTTCGGCTGAGGTGGGGGCGGGTCAGGCGGCGCCGGTCGTCGAGGTGCGCCGCGTGCGGCGCTGCTGGGAGCGCTGCTGCCGCACCTCCCGCAGGCGTCCGACCAGCACAGGGTCATAGCGTGCGGCGACATCGGTGTCGATCACGGCGTTCAGCACCTGATAGTAGCGGGCGGCGCTCCAGCCGAAGTCACGCCGGATGCGCAGCTCCTTGGCGCCGCTGTGGCCCCACCAGTCGCGCTCGAACTCGAGCACGCGGCGCGCGGGCTCGTCGAGGGCGTCGGATCGGGCATCCATACCCACACCCTAGGAGCCTCACGGGCCCGATCGTGGCGGCTCGCCCACGGTCGCGCAGGCGCTCAGACAACTCGGTTAGGGTTGCCTCACTTGATCGGCGTCGTCCCACGCACGCCCCAGCCCCCGTTCGGACTCCCATGACCTCTCTGCTTCCCCGCGCGCTCGCGACGCTCCTGTGCGTCGCCGTGCTCTCGGCCTGCACGACCGGCGCAGCGGGGCCCGTGGCAGAGTCGCCCGCGTCGATCGCTCCTCGACCGCCGCTCGCCGAGCTCGACGTGCTCGAGAACCCGCGGGACTACCGCGGCCCGTCGACCGCGGTACTCGAGACGGCGTCGATCACGCCCGTCGCCGAGGCCCCGGCGCAGCAGCTGCCGACGACCGTCGTCTCCCGCGATCTGGCGGGCGATGTCGTGGTGACCGTCGACGACACGAGCCGCATCCTGCCGCTCGACATCGCCGGGTCGATCGCCTCGACCGTGTTCGCGCTCGGGTTCGGCGACTCGGTCGTCGGGCGCGACATCTCGACGACCTTTCCCGAGGCCGCCGACCTTCCCGTCGTGACGAGCAGCGGCCACGCCATCAACAGCGAGTCGGTGCTCGCGCTACGGCCGAGCATCGTCATCACCGACGGCACGATCGGGCCGACCGACGTGGTCGTGCAGTTGCGCGATGCGGGCGTGACGGTGATCTACGTGGATGCTGAGCCAGGGCTCGGCGCCCCCGCCGAGCTCGCGCGGCAGGTGGCCGCGGCGCTCGGCGCGCCCGAGACGGGCGAGGTGCTGGCCACGCAGCTCGACGCCGAGGTCGACGCCGTCGTCGACGAGATCGCCGCCCTCGCGCCGACCGACGCCGCCGATCGCGTACGCATCCTCTTCCTCTACCTGCGTGGCGCCTCGCGCATCTACTACCTCTTCGGCGAGGAGTCGGGGGCCGACGAGCTCATCGAGGGCGTCGGGGGCATCGATGTGGCCGGCGAGATCGGCTGGCAAGGCCTGCGCCCCATGACGGATGAGGCACTCATCGCCGCCGACCCCGACCTCATCCTCGTCATGACTGACGGGCTCGAGAGTGTCGGCGGGGTCGAGGGGCTCCTCGCCGCGAAGCCCGCGATCGGCCTGACCCGCGCGGGAGAGAACCGTCGTTTCGTCGACATGGCCGACGGCGAGATTCTGAGCTTCGGGCCACGCACGCCGCTCATGCTCGACGCCCTCGCCCGCGCGATCTACGCTCCAGACTCCTGAGGCCGCCCCTCGCTCGCCCAGCGCTCGAGGCGATCGCCGTGGGGTGAGACGGCGGCGGTCGCGATGCCGTCGACGCTGAGGATGAAGTCGTCGTCCGCGCCGGGCAGGAGGGCATCGGCGCTCGCTCCCACGCGCTCGAGAACGCGGCGGCCGTCGAGCGAGATCCAGTGCCCGGGCAAGGCCGTGGCGAGGTCGTGGAACAGCTCGCGCCGCGCCGGGTCGAGGTAGACGAGTACAGCGGGGCTCCACACGATGAGCGTCGCGTCGCTCGGCGCTTCCGCGGCGAGAGCGGGCAACCCGTCGAGGGCGTCGCCCGCGACGAGCCTTGGCGGCTCGCGACGCACGATCGTCATGGCCTGATCGAGCTGGAGCGCTCGGTCATGCTCCTCCGGCCAGACGAGCGTGCGCAGCCAGCGCTCCGCCTCCGCATCGCCCCAGGGCAGAGGCTGCCGCTCGAGCCCGGCACGCCAGACGATGCGGGGCAGGCGGGTCGGCACCGGCACGCCCTCCCCGAGAACGCAGCGCAGCTCGAGCGCCGACCTGCCGCCCTCCGGATCGAGGCGGTGGAGAGCGCCACCCCGTTCGAACACATGACTGTAGCGGTCGGGCAGGAGCGTGAGACCCGCGGATGCTCCGACTTCGAGGAGAGCAATCGGCCCCTCGATGCGCTCCAGTGCGGCCACGAGCGGCCCGGTGCGCCGCGGGTCGTTGGTCTGCGTTGCGCGCTGCCGGGCGATGTCGGCCACCTCCGCCCAATGCTCATCCAGCCACGGCGCAATGCTCTCGTGCGGTGCGAGGCCCGCGAACCGCGCGGCGGTGAGGATGAGCACGGGTTGACGGCTCGCGACGGGCAGCTCGTCGATGAGCGAGATGCTCGCCTCTTCGGCGGCGAGCGCCTCCGCCCAGCCCGCATAGGTGGGCGACCGGGGCGCCGCCTCCCGGGCGAAGCGCCGGTAGCGCTCGGCGGTCGTGCTCACGCCCGCATTGTGTCACGCGAGTGTGCCCGGTCGGCCGTGGAACCCGGCATGCTCACGGTGCGCGGCGCCGGCGCACGACCACGATCCCGCCCACCGTGAGACCCGAGAGGGCGAGGACGATGCCCGCCCCGGCGAGCGCGGGCTCGACCCACGAGGCCGCGCCGACCGCCGCGAGGTCGGCCTCGATCTCCGTCGCGCACGCCGGGTCGAGCGATGCGACGATCGTGATCGGGTCGAGCGGCTCCCCTGCCGGGTAGGTGCCGAAGGCAGCCGCGCCCTCCTCGGTGAGGGCGGCCGCGATGCTGTCGATGGTCAGCACTCCGTCCGCCATGGAGCGCGTAGCCGCAGTCAGGTCGAGGGTCGCGAACTCGACCCCCTGGGCAGCGACCTCGTCGCCCTCCTGCGTCGTGCCGACGACGTCGAGCACGAGCAGCCCCGACGCGGCATCGGCGAGCGTGACGCGCGGCTCGCTCACCGTCGTGTCGAGAATGTCGCCGTGGCCGGTGAAGCGGATGCTGCCCGCGAAAAGCAGCTCGGCCGTCGCCGAGCCGGCGGCGACCGCGCCGGAGCCTTCCCCGAACGTGAACGAGGGCGTCGCGTAGGTCGCGCCGTCGGCCGCCTGCCACTCGCCGTTCGCGATCGAGCCGCTCACGTAGGCGCGGAAGCTCTCTTTGAAGCCCCACTCGAGCCGAGCATCCTGCACCGCGCACTCGTCGACGGAGGACGCCGCCGCGCCGCCCGCCTCAGCACCGACCGCGAGGCCCAGTCCCACCGCCGCGGCGACCGCGAGGGAAACACCGGCAGCGCCGAGTCGGCGGCGGGAGCAACGGAGCACGAGGGGCCCTTCTGTGCGGCAGGCTGAGGGCGCGTCGCCGCGCCGGAGAACTCCGGTCAGGCTAGCCGTCGCACCTTCGAAGGCGCTATGCGGTCGCGGCGCGGTACATAGAGACGTGCGGGATGCCCGCCTCGACGTACTCGTCGCCGTACGGCTCGAAGCCGAGCGCGGCGTACAGCGGCTGGATGTAGCTCTGGGAGTGCAGCGCCAACGGCTCGTGGCCGTGCCGCTCGATCACGTGCTCGATGAGGCGCCGGGCGAGCCCCTGCCCGCGACAGTCGGCGCGGGTGACGACGCGGCCGATGAGGCGCCGGGCATCCCGATTGCCCTCCTGAGGCTGTTCGTCGACGACGACGCGCAGGTAGGCGGCCACGCCGCGATCGTCGGAGATCCAGACGTGCTCGGTGGTCTCCTCGCGGTCGCGCTCGTCGAGCTCCTCCTCGTCGATGCGCTGCTCGAGGAAGAACACTTCGGTGCGCACGCGCGCGATCTCGAAGAACTCGTCGAGGCTCAGCTCGCCCCACGTTCGCAGCATCGGGGAAGTCTCGGGCACGAATGCGAGTTTAATGGGGTGCAGACCAACCGCCCGAGGCCGGGCGAGAAGCGGGGAACCCCATGAGTGACGACACGACCGCCCAGAACGAGCAGACCTACGCCGTGCAGAAGACCGAGGACGAGTGGCGGGCCGAGCTCGGCGAGGAGCGCTACCAGGTGCTGCGCGAGGCCGGCACCGAGCGCGCCTGGACGGGAGAGCTGCTCGACGAGAGCCGCAGCGGCATCTACACGTGCGGCGCGTGCAACGCCGAACTCTTCCAGGCGGGCACCAAGTTCGACTCGGGCTGCGGTTGGCCGAGCTTCTACGAGTCGGTGCGCCCGGACGCCGTCGAGCTGCTCGAGGACAACTCTCTGGGCATGACCCGCACCGAGGTGCGCTGCGCCGCGTGCGGCTCGCACCTGGGGCACGTGTTCCCCGACGGCTTCGGCACCCCTACGGGCGACCGCTACTGCATGAACTCGCTCGCGCTCGGCTTCACGGCCGACGAGGAGTAGGCCCAGCAGGGCCCGGCGCGGGTGACGTCGCGAGCAGAGTGCGCGGCCGCCGCCAGCGGTCGAGCGTCGCCACCACGATGCCCACCGCGGTGAGCACGACGGCCGCGACCGTCTGAGGCTGCAGCGCCGGGCCGATAGCGGCGACGGAGTCGAACACGACCGCCGCCATGAGCTGGCCGAGCACGAGGCACATGCCGAGCAGCAGCACGCCGACGCGCGCGACCGCGGCGGACTGGATCGCGATGAACACGACGCCGACAGCGCCTCCCGCGTAGAGGTACGCCTCGGTCGGCGGCTCGGCGGGCAGACCGTTCACAGCGAGGCTGATGACGGTCACGACGAGGAGTGCGGCCGTGCCGACCGTGAAGTTCACGAGGGTCGCCGCGAGCGGCGAGCCGCTCACCTGCCGCACACGGCCGTTCATCGCCTGCTGCATACCCGCGCCGACTCCTGCGAGCAGCGGAAGGATGAGCGCCGGCCACGGGATGCTCCCGCCCAGGTCGCCCGCCACGGCGACGACCACGGCGAGCACCGTGAGTGCCGCGCCGCTCAGGCGCGCGAGCGTCGGAGGTGTCACACGCGCGCCGGCGAAACCCCGGGCATCCGCGACCATTCCCGTCACTGTCTGCCCGGAGACGAGCGCGACGGTGAAGATCGCCACCCCGAGGATGCCCGCCACGAGGCCCTGCGAGAGCACGAAGAAGCCACCGGCCGCACCGCCGAGCAGCATCCACCAGGGCAGCTCGCCGGCGCGCAACGCCGCAGGGATGCGCCGCACCGCATCACGACCGCGCCGGGTCGACAGCACGATCACGAGGAGCAGCACCCAGCCGGAGGAGAAGGAGACGAGCGCCGCCGTGAAGCCATCGTCGAAGCGCTGCCCGAGCTCGCCGTTGACGCGCGACTGCGTCGCGACGCCCACGCCGGCGAGCACCGTCGCCGCGACGGCGAGCGCGGTGCCGAGCGGGCCCGCGAGGCGGCCGGGAGGATGCGCGGGTTGGATCACGGGCATCCTCGGAATTCGCGAACGCGGAGAATCTGCTGGGGCCGCCTGACGGGAATCGAACCCCGCGAGGCGTCAGCCTCGGCGCACCGGGAATGACTCTCGCCGGTGAACTGAGATTGCGGGCCGCCTCCGGGAATCGAACCCGGGACCTATTCATTACGAGTGAATCGCTCTGCCGACTGAGCTAAGGCGGCGTGACCCGGTTCCACCGGGCACGGCTCACGAGTTTATCCCATCGCGCGGGCGAGCGCGCACACCCGTTACCCGTTGCAGACCGGATCGCTCGCGGGCACCTCGCCCGTGAGCAGGTAGTCGTCGACGAGCCCGTTGATGCACGGGTCGCCCTCGTCGTAGGCGATGTGGCCCTCCCCGACGTAGGTGATGAGCACGCCGCTCTCGAGCTGCTCGGCGAGCGCCTCGGCCCACTCGTACGGAGTGGCAGGGTCGCCGGTCGTGCCGATGACGAGGATCGGCGGCGCGCCGGCGGCGCGCACGGGCTCGAGGTCGCCCTCGAAGGCGTGCGGCCAGTTGGCGCAGATGACGTCGCCGAGGGGCGAGGGGTCGGCCGTGGTCGGGGCGACCTCCCGAATGCGCTCGTTCTGCGCGGCGATGACGTCGCGGTCGGTCTCGACCGGATAGTCGAGGCAGTTGATGGCGATGAACGCTTCGAGCGAGTTGTCGACGTAGCGCCCACCCTCGCGGCCGTAGTAGAAGTCGGCGAGCAGGAAGCCCGTGGCGACCTCGCCGGTGCGCAGCTCGCTGAACATCTCGCTGAGGAAGCTCCACGAGCCATCGTCGTAGAGAGCCGTCGCGATGGCGATGTCGAGCACGGCGCTGTCGAAGAAGCGGCCGTCCTCGGCCTCGATGGGCTCCTCGCCCAGGCGGTCGTACAGCTCGCGGATGAGGTCGAGGCTCTCCTCTACACCGCCCGTGAAGGGGCACTCGCCGAGGCTCGGGCATCCTTCGAGGTAGGCGCGCAGCGCCTGTTCGAACCCGGCGGACTGGGCGAGGACGACCTCGAAGGTCGTCGTCGTGGGGTCGGTCGCCCCGTCGAGCACGAGGCGACCGACCTTGTCGGGGAACCGGTCGGCGTACCGCGCGCCGATCTCGGTGCCGTAGGAGTAACCGAAGTAGTGGAGGGCCTCGTCGCCGACGATCGCGCGCAGCAGGTCGAGATCCTGCACCGTGCTCTCGGTGTCGACGAACTCGAGCAACGGGCCGGTGTTCTGCTCGCACGCGGCGATGAAGTCGAGGGACGCGTCGACGACCTCCGCCTCCCACTCGGGGGTTCCCGGCTCGGAGTCGGGGATTCCGTAGATGAACTCGTCCTGCTCGCTCGTCTCGGTGTAGCAGGTCACGGCGCTCGAGCGGCCAACCCCGCGAGGGTCCCAGCCGACGACGTCGAACTGCTCGCGCAGCTCGGTGCTCACCGCGAAGTCGACGCTGTCGCGCACGAAATCGAACCCGGAGGCGCCCGGACCACCCGGGTTGATGAACAGCGACCCCTGAGCCACGCCGCTCGTGGCCGGGTGGCGCACGAGGGCGAGCTCGACGTCCTCGCCCGCACCCGGGTTCTGCCAGTCGAGGGGCGCGAGTGCCGTCGAGCACTGCGCACCGCCGCCGCAGTCCCGCCACGAGAGAACCTGCGTGTAGTAGGGCCGCAGCTCGTCGGCGACCTCTTCGCCCGTCGGGGTGGAGGTGTCGCCCCCGCCGAGGACGGTGGCGAGCCACGGGGGCACGCACCCGCTGAGCAGCAGCACGGGAACGAGGAGGAGGCTGGCGAGAAGGGGGCGTCGCGTCACGCGAGTGAGCCTAGTGCGGGAACCCTGCCGCTCGCCGCGACCATCATCGCCTCGAGCGCGAGTGCCGGCGGTGTGTTGCCGGCGACGCGGTGCCGGGCAAGGGCGATGGCGTCCATCGCGCCGAGGGCGGCAGCCGGGCTCAGGGTCTGCGCCGCGCCCTCCACGGCGGGGCGCAGCGACTCGTTGACGAGCTCGAGACCCGCACCGAGCTGGACGAGAAGGATGTCGCGGTAGAGCGACAGCAGGTCGACGAGCACGCGGTCGACGCCGTCGCGCACGGAGCGCGTCGCACGCCTCTTCTGGTCCTCCTCGAGGTTCTTGAGCGTCGACCGCAGGGCGGGCGGAACGGTGCCCCCGGGTTCGACGCCGAGCTGCCGTAGGGCGGCCTCGCGCTCCTCCGCCTCTCGCTCGACCGTGAACGCCTTCGCGTCTTCCGTAGCGATCGCGACGAGCTGCTCGGCGGCGAGCACGGCCCCGCTCACCGAGGTCACGCCGAGAGCGAGCTCGAGGCTGCGCGTGCGGCGGGCACGGGCATCCGGATCGGTCGCGAGGCGCAGCGCCATGCCGATGTGGGTCTGCGCCTCTCGAGCGGCCTGCTCGGCGAGCGCGGGGGCGATGCCATCGCGGCGCACGAGCAGGTCGGCGACCTCGGCGACGCTCGGCACGCGCAGGCGCACGGTGCGCACGCGGGAACGGATGGTGGGGATGAGGTCGGCGGCGCTCGGCGCGCAGAGGATCCACACGGTGCGCGGCGGCGGCTCTTCCAGAGCCTTGAGGAGCACGTTGGAGGTGCGCTCGGTCATGCGGTCGGCGTCTTCGATGACGATGACGCGATAGGGCGCGACGGAGGGCGAGAACTGGCTCTGCGAGACGAGCTGCCGCACTTCGTCGATCGAGATGATGACGCGGTCGGTCGCGAGCACGGCGAGGTCGGGATGGGTGCGCGCGGCGACCTGCGCCTCCGTCGTCGCGGTCACGGCGGGGTCGGGGGTGAGCCCGCTGAGCAGGGCAGTCGCGAAGGCGTAGGCGAGGTTGGAGCGCCCGGAGCCGGGCGGGCCCGTGATGAGCCACGAGTGGGTCATCGAGTCGGGGTCGGCCGCGGCCTCCTGCAGAGCGCGGATGGCCGCCTCCTGCCCGGTCAGCTCGTCCCACGCGCTCATGCGGCCACTCTAGGCGAGCAGGTGCGACACCCGGTCTCGGATGCTCTGCTGCAGCTCCTCGACGGGCCGGGTCGCATTGAGCACGAGGAACCGCTCGGGCTCGGCCTCGGCGAGCGCGAGGTACGCGGCTCGCACCCGCTCGTGGAAGTCGGCCTCCTCCGCCTCGAGACGGTCGTAGCGGGTGCGGCTCTCGGTGAGGCGTTCGCGGCCGACGGCCGGGTCGAGGTCGAGCAGCACGGTGAGGTCGGGCAGCAGCCCTTCGGTGGCCCACAGGGAGAGGTCGCGCACCTCGCGTGCCTTGAGCACCCGCCCCGCGCCCTGGTAGGCGACGGAGGAGTCGAGGTAGCGGTCTTGGATGACGACGTCGCCGCGCTCGAGCGCGGGGCGCACGACGGTCGCGATGTGGTGCGCGCGATCGGCGGCGTAGAGCAGAGCTTCGGCGCGCGGGGCGATGAACCCTCGGCGGTGCAGCACGATCTCGCGCAGCTCGAGGCCGAGGTCGGTGCCGCCGGGCTCGCGCGACTGCACGACCGTGCGCCCCTGCTGCTCGAGCCACGCGGTGAGGGCGCCCATCTGGGTGCTCTTGCCGGAGCCGTCACCGCCTTCGAGGGTCAGGAAGAGCCCGGTCATGCGCTGCGGCTCACTTCTTCTTCGGTGCAGTCTTCGGCGCGGCCTTCGACGCGCCCGTGGCCTTCTTGGCCGGCGCCTTCTTGGTTGCGGCAGAGGCGCGCTTGGCGGGCTTCTTGGCGGGGCCCTTGGCGCGCTTATCGGCGATGAGCTGCACGGCGCGGTCGAAGTCGACCTCCATCGGGTCTTCGCCGCGCGGCACGGTCGCGTTGGTCTCGCCGTCGGTCACGTAGGGGCCGAATCGGCCGTCCTTGAGCTTGATCGGCTTGCCGCTGACCGGGTCGGCGTCGAATTCCTTGAGGGCGCTCGCGGCCTTGCGGGCGCCGTACTTCGGCTCGGCGAACTTGGCGAGGGCTCCCGCGAGGTCGATGTCGAAGATCTGGCTCTCCTCGTCGAGCGAGCGCGAGTCGGTGCCCTTCTTGAGGTAGGGGCCGTAGCGGCCGTTCTGCGCCGTGATCGGCTCGCCGCTCTCCGGGTCGTCTCCGACGACGCGGGGCAGGTCGAGCAGGCGCAGTGCGGTCGCGAGGTCGACGGTCTCGGGGTCCATGTCCTTGAAGAGGGATGCCGTGCGCGGCTTCTCGCCCGCCTTCTTCTTGGGCGCCGCCTTCTTCTTCGGTGCCGGCTCGAGCACTTCGCCGGTGGCAGGGTCGACGGCGGGCTCGGCGGCAGTGGACTCCGCAGCACTGGGCTGGGCGGGCTCCTCCGGCTCGGGGTCGACCTCGGTGACGTAGGGGCCGAAGCGCCCGGTCTTGGCGACGACGTTCTTGCCCGTCTCCGGGTTCACCCCGAGCACGCGGTCGCCGATGACGGGGGCGTCGGCGAGCTCTTGGGCTTTGGCGGCGGTGAGCTCGTCGGGCGCGAGCTCTTCGGGAATGTTGACGCGTCGCGGCGTCTCCCCGCCTTCGTCGAGCTCGAGGTAGGGGCCGTACTTGCCGATGCGCAGCGTGATGGTGTCGGTGAGCGGCATCGAGTTGAGGGTCTTCGCGTCGATCTCGCCGAGGTTGTCGATCACGGGGCGCAGGCCCGGCTGGTGGGCGTCACCGAAGTAGAAGCCGGTGAGCCACTCGGTGCGGTCGGCCTCGCCGTTGGCGATGCGGTCGAGGTCGGCCTCCATGGCGGCCGTGAAGTCGTATTCGACGAGGTCGGCGAAGTTCTCCTCGAGCAGTCGCACGACCGAGAAGGCGATCCAGTTGGGCACGAGGGCGGAGCCGCGCGGGGTGACGTAGCCGCGGTCGACGATCGTGGAGATGATGGCGGCGTAGGTCGAGGGGCGGCCGATGCCGCGCTCCTCGAGCGCCTTCACGAGGCTCGCCTCGGTGTAGCGCGGGGGCGGGCTCGTCTCGTGCCCCTTGGGCTCGACCTCGACGACGGTGAGGCTCTGCCCCACCTCGAGCGGGGGCAGCTTGGACTCGGCGGGCTCGGTGCGCTCGTCGGCGTTGCGCTCCTCGTCCCGGCTCTCCTCGTAGGCGGCGAGGAAGCCGCGGAAGGTGATGACGGTGCCGCTCGCCGCGAACTCGGCGACGACTCCGGCGGGGGTCGCGCTCTGCGGCGTGGGGCCCGCGTGGATGGTGACGGAGGCGGTCTGCCCGCGCGCGTCGGCCATCTGGCTCGCGACGGTGCGCTTCCAGATGAGGTCGTAGAGCTTCCAGTCGTTGCCCCGCAGGGCGCCCTCGAGCTCGCTCGGGGTGCGGAAGACGTCGCCAGCGGGGCGCACGGCCTCGTGGGCCTCCTGCGCGTTCTTCGACTTGCCGGAGTAGGTGCGGGGGTTCTCGGGGATGCTGTCCGCGCCGTACAGCTGGGTGGCCTGCGAGCGTGCCGCGTCGATGGCCTGCTGGGAGAGCGTCACCGAGTCGGTGCGCATGTAGGTGATGTAGCCGTTCTCGTAGAGCGACTGGGCGACCGACATCGTCTGGCGGGCGGTGAACCGCAGCTTGCGGCCCGCCTCCTGCTGGAGCGTCGACGTCGTGAACGGTGCTGCGGGTCGCCTCGTGTACGGCTTCGATTCGACGTTCGCGACCGTGACGGCGAGGTCCGGGTCGCGCAGCGCTGCGGCGAGCGAGGTGGTCGTGGATTCATCGAGGGCGACCGTTTCGGCCGACTTGAGCTCACCGCGGTCGGTGAAGTCGCGCCCGGTGGCGACCTTCTTGCCATCGAGTTTGCCGAGTCGCGCCGTGAAGGGGGTGTCTCCGCCGGCGGAGGCGAGCGTCGTATCGAGGTCCCAGTAGTTCGCGGTGACGAAGGCGAGGCGCTCGCGCTCGCGGTCGACGACGAGCCGCGTCGCGGCCGACTGCACGCGTCCGGCGCTGAGCCCGGGGCCCACCTTGCGCCACAGCACAGGGCTCACCTCGTAGCCGTAGAGGCGGTCGAGGATGCGGCGGGTCTCCTGCGCGTCAACGAGTGCGGTGTCGAGGTCGCGCGTCGCCTCGACGGCACGCTGGATCGCCTCGGAGGTGATCTCGTGGAAGACCATGCGCTTGACGGGAACCTTGGGCTTGAGAACTTCGAGCAGGTGCCAGGCGATGGCCTCCCCCTCGCGGTCCTCATCTGTCGCGAGCCAGAGCTCGTCGGCGCCCTTGAGGGCTCGCTTGAGGTCGGCGACGGTCTTCTTCTTCGCGTCGGAGACCACGTAGTAGGGCTCGAAGCCGTTCTCGACGTCGATGGAGAACTTGCCGAGGGGGCCCTTCTTGAGCTCGGGGGGCAGGTTCTTGGGCTCGATGAGGTCGCGGATGTGGCCGACAGAGGCCTGCACCTCGTAGTCGTCGCCGAGGTACTTGCCGATCGTCTTCGCCTTGGCAGGCGACTCGACGATGACCAGCTTCTTGGCTCCTGACACGGTGCTCCTCTTTACTGTCGCTCTCGATGCCGCGGGGATGGGATCCGCACCGCGGCGGGGTGCACGGCGCGAAGCCGCGATCAGCCACACCATACACAGGGTGCGCGAGTGCGCACCTCACGGGCACCGGGAGGCCCGGCCCGTGCCGACCGTTGCACGGCCACGCCGAGGACAGTCACGCGCACCGTCACGATCATGCTGAGACCCTCGGCGCGACAGCCCACGAGGGCAGCGTCGTGGGCCTGTGCAACCCGCGCCGCCATGTCGCACGGGTCGCCGGCGACCCACCCGAGCATCACGTCAGCCGCCGCGAGTGCGGCGGCGTCGGCCCCCGCGCCGACACGCTGTGCACCGGCGACGGCGCTCGCGGCGCTGACGAGCGCGAGCCCGGCGATCAGCACGGCAGCGAGCACGCCGAGCACGAGCGGGGTGCCGGCGCCGCGGTCTGTGCGCGAACCGTTCGCGCGCCTCACCACTCTCCGTCCAGGGCGCACGAGGTGGCGCTCACCTCGACCGGCACACCGAGCACTCGAGGGGCCGAGCGCGCCTCGACGCACACGAGGCCGTCGGAGCGCCTCACCAGGACCGTCGCGCCGGGCACCACCTGCTGCATGTGCTGCAGCGCCGAGGACTCACCCCGACCGAGCAGTCGTGCGGCGTCCGCCGCCGCCGACTGCAGACGCACGAGTTCCGTGCCGGCGAGCAGGCCGCCCAGGCAGGCGACGAGCACGAGGGCCACGACGGGGAGGGCGACCGCGACCTCGGCCGTGGCCGCCCCGCGGTCGTCTCTCACCCGACGGTGAGCGCGGTGCGCACGAGGTCGGTGAGGATGCCGCGCACCTCGTCGCTCTGCATGATGACGACGAGCAGGCTCGCGAAGCCGACCGCCGCCATGGTCGCGATCGCGTACTCGGCCGTCGCCGCGCCGCGATCGTCGGCGAGTCGTACCTGCCCACGACGGCGAGCCGTTCTCGTCCAGCGGGACTCGGCGGGCGGGCGGGGGGACGGGAGGGCTGTGCTCATGGTGTGCTCCTTGGGCGATCGTGCCCGCCGAGGGCGGGCGGTCCAGTGGCACGAACCCGTTCAGTCTGAGATGCCCGTCTCGCCGCCACACCCACGGCGACCCATCAGGGCAGAGCACGCCTCATGAGAGGGGTGTGGAGGAGAGCAGCCCGAGCAGGAGCGGCACGACACCGAGCAGGACGAAGGAGGGCAGGACGCACGCACCCAGGGGCAGCATGAGGCGCACGGCGAGTCGCTCCGCACTGCTGCGCGCGCTCGCGCGAGCATCCGCACGACGTTCCACGGCCTCCGCGCGGCACAGCGCGCCCAAGGGCGCACCAGACCGGCGCGAGAGCCGCACGAGGGATTGCGCGGCAGCCGCTTCGGCCTCGTCGACCGTGAGGGATGCGCGGTCGAGCTCCCCCGTCACGAGCACGAGAGCCGCCTCGGGTGAGCCGCCGCCGCCCGCGGCGACGGCGAGCAGGTCGAGCGCGAGCCCCGCCGTGGGCGGCGGCGGCGCTGCGGCCTGCAGCATACGGCGCATCCACCGCCGCGCCAGGAGCAGGAGTGCGATTCCGAGCACCGTGCTCGTGAGACCGAGCGGCTGAGCGAGGGTGCCGAGCACGTCGACCCCGAGCAGGAGCGCGAGCACGATGGCGCACGCGGGCAGCAGGAGCACGATGCGCGCCGTGGCCTTCGGGCCGGCGAGCGCGATCTCGATATCGCGGGACGCCTCCTGCCGGTCGCGGATCGCCCCCGCGAAGGCCGTCAGTGCGGGTGCAAGGGGCGCGCCGCTCGCGGCCGCGACTCGCCACGCGGCCAGCAGCCCCGCCCACGATGCGTCCTGCGCGGGAGCCGCACGCTCGAGCGCGAGCGCCGCGTCCGGAGCGCTGTCGAGCTGCGCGACGACGCGGTCGAGGGTCTCGTCGTCACCCTCGGCCGCGATGTGGCGCCACGCGGAGGCCGGCGCGATTCCCGCGGCGAGGAGCACGGCGAGCCGATGCACGTGCGCCGCGACCCTCGTGGGTGGTGCGGCTGTCACCGAGCATCCTCGAGGGGGATGATCGTGAGCCGCTCCCGTGCGTCGAGGCCGAAGCTGCCCAGCGCCGCCGTGCGCTCGCCCGCCATCGTGCGCCGAACGTGCACTGCCAGATCGATGCCGCTGCACACCTGCCGGGCGAGGGGCTCGGGCGCGAGGCCCGCGATCATGCCGATCGCCTCGAGTCGGCTCGGCACGTCGGCGAGGGAGTTGGCGTGCAGCGTGCCTGCTCCCCCGCGGTGACCCGTGTTGAGCGCGGCGAGAAACTCGCGCACTTCTGCCCCGCGGCACTCGCCTACCGCGAGCCTGTCCGGCCGCATCCGCAGTGCCTCGCGCACGAGACGGGCGAGATCGATCTCCCCCGCCCCCTCCAGATTCGCCTGTCGGCATTCGAGAGCAACCAGGTGAGGATGCTCCACCGGAGCCTCCGCGACATCCTCGATGAGCACGATGCGGTCGCGGGGCGAGGCCTCCGAGAGCCAGGCCGCCATGAGAGTCGTCTTGCCGCTGCCCGTAGCGCCCGTCACGAGCAGCGTGCGGCGCTCCTCGAGGGCCGCACGCAGCGCGGAGATGACGGGCGCGGGCAAGCCGCAGCTGTCGAGCGTCACGCGCCGCACACGCGGCAGGCGCAGCGAGATCGCCGTGCCCGCTCGCGCGACAGGGGGTAGCACGACGTGCACACGGATGCCCTCGCCCAGCCGCACATCAGCGGTCGGCGTCGCCTCATCCACGTGCCGGCCGCCATCGGCGATGAGCCGGACGGCGAGGTCTCGGGCCTCAGTCGGGGCTAGGCGCACGCCCGGCACGCGCGTGCTGCCGGCACCGTCGTCGCTCCACACCGCGCCATCGCTCGTCACGAACACGTCGGTCGCCCGTGCGTCGGCCACCGCGGCGGCGAGCGGGCCGAGAAGCTCGGCGAGGTTCGACGGCAACGGACGCACGGCCGGCCCTTCACCCCCGCGACGCGGGTCGCGCGGCACGAACGAGGTCACCCGGCCATCGTGAAGCCGCACGATCGGGCTCGTAGTCGCAGTCGCAGCACGGGGGAGAAACGCCGAAGGCCCCTCCGCTGGGGAGGGGCCTTCGGGTGGTTCGGGGGCGGCGCCCACAATGGGGGGAAGCGGGCGCCGCCACAGCAACACGGGATTGGGGGGAATCGATCGCGTTGCGAGGTCAGGCTTGCTGCTGACAGATCTCAGTGTATGCCAGCGCATCGACCGGTCAAGCGTTTCGGGGCACTTATGTGTCCTCCAAAGGGCGGACACGCAGAATTGTCCCCCGATGGGGTACGAATACGCCGCCCGTGTCGGTTCGTGACGGGCGCTCTCGCGCACCACGAGCATCCTCGTATGATGGCCGGTGTTCCTCACCGGTGCGGCAGACCAGGCCAGTCCGCAGATATTCGACACTCAAGGATGATGATGTCCAGCACCTCGATCGACAGCCTTCTGCACGAGAAGCGCCGCTTCGCCCCCGACCCCGACTTCGCTGCGAACGCGGTCGCCGGTACCGAACTCTACGAGCGCGCGGCCGATGACCGCCTCGCCTTCTGGGCCGAGCAGGCGCGCGACCTCGTGCACTGGCACCGCCCCTTCACGGAGACCCTCGACTGGTCGAAAGCCCCCGTCGCCCGCTGGTTCGGCGATGGCGAGCTCAACGTGGCCTACAACTGCCTCGACCGGCACGTGCTCGCGGGCCACGGCGACCGCGTCGCGATCCACTGGGAGGGCGAGCCCGGCGACACGCGCAGCCTCACGTACGCCGAGCTGACCGTCGAGGTCAAGCGCGCCGCGAACCTGCTCGCGAGCCTCGGCGTCGGCCAGGGCGATCGCGTCGCCATCTACCTGCCCGTCATTCCGGAGGCTGTCATCGCGATGCTCGCGGTCGCGCGGCTCGGCGCCGTGCACTCGGTCGTGTTCGGCGGATTCGCGGCCGAGAGCTTGCGCGCCCGCATCGATGACGCCGGCGCGAAGCTCGTCATCACCGCCGACGGTGCGTACCGCAAGGGCAAGGTGCTGCCGCTCAAGCCCGCCGTCGACGCGGCGCTCGCCGCCGGCGAGACGACGGTCGAGAAGGTGCTCGTCGTGCGGCGCGGCGAGAACGAGATCGACTGGACGGCAGGGCGCGACCTGTGGTGGCACGACGAGATCGCTCCCATGAGCGACGAGCACGACGCACGCGGTTTCGAGGCCGAGAACCCGCTCTTCATCCTCTACACCTCGGGAACGACCGGCAAGCCCAAGGGCATCCTGCACACCTCGGGCGGCTACCTCACGCAGGTCGCGTTCACCCACAAGAACGTGTTCGACCTCAAACCCGAGAGCGACGTGTACTGGTGCACGGCCGACGTCGGCTGGATCACGGGCCACAGCTACGTCGTCTACGGCCCGCTCGCGAACGGCGCCACGCAGCTGCTCTACGAGGGCACCCCCGACACGCCCCATCCCGGCCGATGGTGGGAGCTCATCGAGAAGTACAAGGTGAGCATCTTCTACACCGCGCCGACGGCGATCCGCTCGTTCATGAAGCTCGGCCGCGAGATTCCGCAGAAGTTCGACCTGTCGAGCCTGCGCCTGCTCGGCTCGGTCGGCGAGCCCATCAACCCGGAGGCGTGGGTCTGGTACCGCGAGATCATCGGCGGCGGCACCGCGCCCATCGTCGACACGTGGTGGCAGACCGAGACGGGCGCGATCATGATCAGCGCGCTGCCCGGCATCACGACGACCAAGCCCGGCGCAGCTCAGGTTCCCCTGCCGGGAATCTCGGTGGACGTGCTCGACGAGGAGGGCGCGCACGTCGGCAAGGAGGCCGGCGGGCTGCTCGTGCTCACCGAGCCCTGGCCGAGCATGCTGCGCGGCATCTGGGGTGACGAGCAGCGCTACAAGGACACCTACTGGTCGAAGTTCGCGAACACCTACTTCGCCGGCGACGGCGCCCACCTCGACGAGGACGGCGACGTGTGGCTGCTGGGCCGCGTCGACGACGTGATGAACATCTCAGGCCACCGGCTCTCGACCATGGAGATTGAGTCGGCGCTCGTCTCGCACGAGCTCACCGCCGAGGCCGCGGTCGTCGGTGCGCACGACGACACGACCGGTCAGGCTGTCGTCGCCTTCGTGATCCTGAAGGGTCGCCTCGCGGGCACCGTCACGCCGCAGGAGGCGAGCGACCTGCTGCGAGCGCACGTCGCCGAGCAGATCGGCGCGATCGCCCGGCCCCGTCAGGTGTTCGTGGTCGAGGAGCTGCCCAAGACGCGCTCGGGCAAGATCATGCGCCGCCTGCTGCAGGACGTCGCGGAAGGCCGCGAGGTGGGTGACACGACGACGCTCACCGACACGAGCGTCATCCGCATCATCTCCGACACCATGAAGTAGCCGGCGGCGGCCCGGCCGGGCTCAGGCGAACTCGAGGATGAGCTCGACCTCGACCGGAGCATCCAGGGGCAGTACGGCGACGCCGACGGCGCTGCGCGCGTGCTGCCCCGCCTCGCCGAAGATCTCGCCCAGCACCTCGGAGGCGCCGTTGAGCACGGTCGGCTGGCCGGTGAAGTCGGGAGCCGACGCGACGAAGCCCGTGACCTTCACGATGCGCGTCACGCGATCGAGCGAGCCGATGACGCTCTGCGCGGCCGCGAGGGCGTTGAGCACGCACGTGCGGGCGTAGCCCGCGGCTTCCTCGGCGCTCACCTCATCACCCACCTTGCCGGTCGCAGGCAGGGCACCGTCGACGAAGGGCAGCTGCCCCGCCGTGTGCACGAGGTGGCCGGTCACGACGGCAGGCACGTAGGCGGCGACGGGCTTCGCCAGCTGCGGGATGCTGATGCCGAGCTCGGCCAGGCGCGCGTCGATGCCGCTCATGCGGCGGTGCCCTCGAGGGGACGCTTGAAGTACGCGACGAGTCCGCCCTCCGGGCCGGGCACGATCTGCACGAGCTCCCAGCCGTCGGAACCCCAGTTGTTGAGGATCGCCTGGGTGGTGTGGATCATGAGCGGAGTCGTGAGGTACTCCCATTGCGTCATCTCGGTCTCCGTTCAGGGTTAAGGGGGGCAAGGTGCCGTACCCTCTAGCATATGTCTGCCCAGAATCAGAAGGCCTCCGGCATCATCGGCGCACTCGCCGGCATGCTCGGGCTCAGCGCACTCGCCGGAGTTCTCGTGACCGTCATGGTCACCCCGGCGCTCGCGGTCACCGGAATGGCCGCCTCCAACACCATCGGCATCTTCGAGGGTCTGCCCGAGTACATCCGCATCGACGAGCAGTCGCAGCGCAACACGCTGTGGGCTCAGAAGACATCGGATCCGGACGACGGGTACACGCGCATCGCAACGGTGTACTACCAGAACCGCGAAGAGGCCGGGTGGGACGACGTCTCGCAGTACATCAAGGACGCCGTTCTCGCCGGGGAGGACCGCCGCTTCTACGAGCACAACGGCGTCGACGTTCAGTCCATCGTGCGCGCCGCGATCGGCAACGTCGCCTCGGGAGACATCGAGTCGGGCGCCTCGACGCTCACCATGCAGCTCGTCAAGAACCTCTTCATCAACGAGGCGCTGCAGCTCGACTCCGAGGAGGAGCAGCTCGAAGCCATCCGTGCCGCGCAGGAGACGAGCCTCGAGCGCAAGCTCAAGGAGGCGAAGCTCGCGATCGGCCTCGAGAAGCAATACACCAAGAACGAGATCCTTCTCGCCTACTTGAACATCGCCGGTTTCGGTGGCAACACCTACGGAATCGAGGCCGCTGCGCAGGAGTACTTCGGCGTACCCGCCTCCGACGTGACGATCGCGCAGGCGGCGAGCCTCATCGCGATCGTCCAGCAGCCGGGCGCGCGCTCGCTCAAGAGCCCCGAGAACTACGCCGCCAACCAGGGGCGACGCGACTTCATCCTCAACGAGATGCTCGACGAGGGCTACATCACCGCCGCGGAGCACCGCGAGGCGATCGACCAGCCGGTCGACGAGGAGTTCGTCAACCCGAGTCCGCCCTCGAACGGCTGCATGGCGGGCCACCGGTACGCCAAGTTCTTCTGCGACTTCGTCGTCGAGAACGTCGACAACTTGGAGTCGCTCGGCGCGACCGTCGATGACCGGCGCGACGCCTGGCGTCTCGGCGGGCTCGACGTCTACACGACGCTCAACCTGTCGCTGCAGAAGGTGGCGCAGGACGAGGTGTGGAGGTACGTCCCGCGCGACGAGACCCGTCTCGAGCTCGGCGGCACGGCCGTCTCCGTGGAAACCGACACGGGTCGCATCATCACGATGGCCCAGAACAAGGTCTTCGACAACACCCTGGAGGGCGGTGGTCGCAGCACTACTGCCGTCAACTTCAACACCGATCAGCCCTACGGCGGCTCGCAAGGCTTCCAGACGGGATCGACCTACAAGGTCTTCGCGCTCCTCGAGTGGCTCAAGCAGGGTCACGGGCTGAACGAGTACGTGGACTCTTCCGTTCGCACCTTCAACCAGGCTTCCTTCACAGACACATGCGTGGGGGGCTGGGGCGGACCGTGGACGCCGAAGAACGACGCGCCCGCGGCACCGGCGATGAGCGCCTACCGCGCCACGACAGACTCGGTCAACACCGCCTTCGTGGCGATCGCGCAGCAGCTCGACCTGTGCGGTATCCGCCAGACGGCGGAGAGCATCGGTGTTCACCGCGCCGATGGCGCGCCGCTCGAGACGAACCCCTCCTCGGTGCTGGGCACCAACTACATCGCGCCCATGACGATGGCGGCAGCGTTCGCGGCGATCGCGAACGACGGTCGCTACTGCGAGCCCGTCGCCGTCGACCGCATCGTCACCAGGGACGGCGAAGAGTTGCCGGGCCAGTCACCTGACTGCCGTCAAGGCATCGATCCCGAGGTCGCCGCCGCCGCCGCGTACGCGATGCAGGGCGTGATGTCCGGCGGTACGGGCGTGGCCTCGAACCCGCGGGACGGTGTGCCGATCATCGGCAAGACGGGTACCACCGACGGCTCGCAGCAGACCTGGGTCGTGGGCGCCACGCGCGAGGTCGGTACCGCCGTGTGGGTCGGCAACATTCTCGGCGACTTCCCGATGCGCAACTACCCGAGCGGTGGAAGCTTGCGTCACCTCATCTTCCAGCCCCTCATGGCCGCCGTGAACGGCCAGTACGGGGGAGGGTCCTTCCCGGATCCCCCGGGTCGTCTCCTCACCGGCTCGGGTGTCGAGCTGCCCGACGTGCGCGGTGAGACGGAGGAGAACGCCCGGTCCTTGCTCGAAGGTCTCGGCTTCGGCTTCGAGGTCTCCGGTCGGGTCGACTCCGACCTCGAAGAGGGCCGCGTGGCCAGCATGTCGATCGCCCCGGGCACCCTGCTCGCGCGCGGTGTGATCGTGAAGGTGGAGACGAGTCGCGGCAACCTCATCGAGCTGCCCGACGTCTCCTCTGGCGGTTACACCTTCGAGGAAGCCCGCGACATCCTCGTGGACGCCGGATTCACGAACGTCTCCGAGTCCTGCTCCGAGATCCCGCCGGTGGAAGAAGGCGGCGATCCGCTCATGGACGGCATCGTCACGGGGCAGAATCCGAGTGGAGGCTCGAAGGTCAAGTATGAGAAGTCGATCACGTTGACGGTCTCGCGACTCGACTGTTCGTGAGCGCTCTCGTTCGCGGAACGGCCGCCGCATCCCTCGGGATCGCGGCGGCCGTCGCCGTGTACGCGACGGTCGTCGAGCGCCGCGCCTACCGCGTGCGGCGAGAGACCGTCCCTGTGCTCTCCCCGGGTGCTGAGCCGATCCGGGTTCTGCACCTGAGCGACCTGCACCTCGCCCCGTGGCAGCGCGACAAGGTCGAGTGGGTGCGAGGCCTCGCAGGCCTGGACCCCGATCTCGTCGTCATGACCGGCGACAGCCTGGGCCACCTCGACGCTCTGCCGGCTCTGCGCCGCGCGCTCGAACCCTTCGCGGGCATCCCGGGCGTGTTCGTGCACGGCTCGAACGACTACTTCGCGCCCAGCCCCAAGAACCCGCTGCGGTACCTCATCGGCCCCTCCCAGCACCGCCCCGAGGAGGCGACGCGGCTGGACGTCGACGCGCTCGAGAGCTTCTTCCTCGACCGGCTGGGGTGGCTGAACCTGAACAACGACGTCACCCAGCTCTTCCTCAAGCGCTCGCGCCTCGAACTGCTCGGCACCAACGACGCGCACCGCGGCTGGGACCGCCTCGACGTGCTGCCGGCTCTCATGGATGCCCTGCGCGAGCTCGACGAAGACCCGACCGATGACCCCGCGGTGACGATCGGTGTCACGCACGCCCCGTACCAGCGCGTGCTCGACTCCTTCACGACGCAGGGCGCCGACGTCATCTTCGCAGGGCACACGCATGGAGGCCAGGTGTGCGTGCCCGGCGTGGGTGCGCTCATCACCAATTGCGACCTTCCCCGCGAGTACGCGCGGGGACTGCACGTGTGGCACCACGCCCTGTCAGCGGCCTACCTGAACGTGTCGGCGGGCCTGGGCGCCTCCATCTACGCACCTGTGCGCTTCGCCTGCCCGCCCGAGGCGGTGCTCGTGACTCTCGTCGACGACGACATCGGCTATTCTTGACGGGTCGCCCTCCCTGAGGGCGCATCGGGGTATGGCGCAGCTTGGTAGCGCGCGTCGTTCGGGACGACGAGGTCGCAGGTTCAAATCCTGTTACCCCGACAGTGTCCTCTCTCGGGAACGACACCCCGCCAGATCTGGCACGAATGGGCGCTTGCGCTCCGCGCGCGGCACCGTTTGAGGCGAATCTGGGGCGGGACGAGCTACGCGGGGCGGGGCCGGCGGGTGACGCTGGCCGAAACGGCCCGCGACTAGCTGAAGTCTGGATCGGGCTCGAGCTCCAGCCCCACCGGCGCCTTCCACCCGGAGGCGAGCGACTCCCCCGACTCGTCGAGGTAGCACGCCCCGCACAGGCTCTCGTAGGCGACGTCGACGCCGTCGATGGCGACCTGGTCGCCGTCGAAGACGAAGACTCCATCGATGGAGCGGGCGTTGAAGACGGCTTTGCGGCCGCAGCGGCAGATGGTCTTGAGCTCTTCGAGCGAGTGGGAGATCTCGAGCAGTCGGCGGCTACCGGGAAAGGCGACGGTCTGGAAGTCGGTGCGGATGCCGTACGCGAGCACCGGGATGTCTTCGCGAATCGCGATGCGCAGCAGGTCGTCGACCTGCGGCGGGGTGAGGAATTGCGCCTCGTCCACGAGAAGGCACGCGACATCCCTCTGCCGCACGCGCAGCAGCGACGCCCGGTGCGCTTGGAAGCGCGTGTAGACGTCGTCGGTCTCGTCGATCGTGAAGTCGACGGCCCGGGTGACGCCGAGGCGCGACACGATCGTCTGGTCGCCCTTGGTGTCGATGCGCGGCTTGGCGAGCACGACGGACTGGTCGCGCTCCTCGTAGTTGTAGGCGGCCTGCAGCAGCGCGGTGCTCTTGCCGCTGTTCATGGCGCCGTAGCGGAAGTAGAGCTTGGCCATTACTGCAGGTGTCCGTCCTCCGCCGCTCGGCGGATCAGCTCGGCCTTGCTGCTCGCGGGGCGCCCGGCTTTCGCGTACTTCTCGCGCACTCGGCGCACATAGGTCTTGGCGGTCTCGTACTGCACGTTCATCTTCGCCGCGACCTCGCTCATGCTGAACCCGCTCGCGTAGAGCACGAGGGCTTCGCGCTCGCTGATGCTGAGCTTCGGGCGGGCCGGATGCACGGCTCCCCTCGGCAGCGGCCTCCAGTCGCGCACCGCCTCGCCGGAGGACTCCATGCCCATGACGCTGCGCGCGGCTTCCATGACCTCGCTCAGGGGCAGGGCCTTGGAGAGGAAGGCGGCGGCACCCGCGGCGAGCGCCCGCTCGCGCGCCTCGTCGGTGTCGAGGCTCGTGAGCACGATGACCTTGGCCCCCGCGGCGCGGCAGGTGCGTACGCGCGCCTCGATCGAGACGGGCTCTTGCAGCTGGAAGTCGAGGAGGACGAGGTCGGTCGGAAACTGGTCGCTCTGCACGAGCTCGAACCACGTGGGTGCGGTGAGCACGAGTTCGAAGTCGGGGGCGTTGCCCTCGATCCAGCTCGACAGGCTGTCGAGCAGCAGTTCGTGGTCGTCCAGGATGGCGAGGCGAACCCGGCGGCCCAGCCTCGCGTCAGTGTCCATACTCAAACTCTAGAGTCACGGAGTCGGCCTGGGCCTCGACGCGCGAACGAAGGGTGAGTCCGCGCACGAGATGCAGGGTGGGGTTGAGCACGCGCACCGCACGAGAACCACCGGTGGGGGTCGTGAGGGACCACCGGACGCTCGCCCCGGTGGCCGTTGCGCGAATGCGCAGCCCGATCGCCGAGGCTTCGACGCGCTCGACCGCTTGCATGCCGATCGCGCGCAGGAGGGTGCGTTGCGCCGTCGTGAGTCCGCGGCCCACGTCGTCGGGGTCGTCGGCGATTCCGCTCACGGTGGCCTCGGGCGCCCGCGAGCAGAGCTCGTCGAGGAGGCTCTGCGCCCAGCCTCGCTGAACGTCCGCCACGAGGAGGGCGCGGATGCTCTGCGCGAGCTCGCGGGCCTCCTCCCGATCCTCGGGCGCGAATGTCTCCGCCGCGCCGATACGAGTGAAGAAGGGCACGACCTTGCGATTCACGAGGCTCACCCGCTGCTGCTGCACCGAGCGCGCGACCCCGCCGCGCTGCTCGACAGCCGTTGCTGCCGCGGAGCGCCACGCCTGCTCGAGCCAGGTGAGGATCGAGCCGTTCACGGAGAAGGCGTAGGCGGCGGAGGCGAAACCCAGGCAGGCGAGCGAGCTGGAGCCCGCCACAGCGAAGGTCGCCAGGGGCACGGGCGACGCGGCGAAGGGTGCTTGCAGCAGGGCGAGAAGAGCCGAGACCGCGGTGAGACTGGCCGTGGCCGTCGCGAGCTCGAGGGCCGGCCGATAGGGCGCGAGTGACAGCAGGATGAGTCCCGCCACGAGCGGCGCCCAGTCGTCGCGCAGCAAGAGGTTGGCCCCGTACGTGGAGGCGACCGCGAGGGCGAGAACTGCCCCGAGCACAAGGTAGATCAGCAGCCCCCACGCCACGGAGAACACCGATCGGTGGGCTCGCGTGCGGTCGAGGATGATGGCGGCGGTCGCGATGACGAGCACGGTGGCGAGGACGAAGCCTGCGAGCCACGTCACTTCGGATCCACGCGAGAGCAGCGTGAGCACCGGCAGCACCACGGCGAGGGCGAGGATGCCGCCGGTGACCGGCCGCGCGGCGACGGCGGAGAGCGGATCGATGCGCTCGGTCGTGGCCCGACCGGCCCGCAGACCGCGCGCCGAGATTCCCCAGGGGAAGCGCGCGAGCTCTCGGCGCGCGAGCGTGGAGTGTGTCGTCATCGTCGTGGTACCCCCGTGGGCACGCGCAGCATGACCGACGTCCCTTTGCCCGGTTGCGACCACACCGTCGCGGCGCCCCCGATCGAGTCGAGCCGCCCGATGATGCTCGACCCGACCCCGAGCCGGCCCCCGCTGCGACCGGCGACGTCGAAGCCGACTCCCGCGTCGATGACCATGACCGAGAGCTCCTCCGGAGAGGCGCCGACCACGATCTCGGCGTGCGTCGTCTGCGCGTGCCGTCGAACGTTCGAGATGCACTGGGCGATCGCCCTCACGAGTTCGTCTGCGGTCTCCCGCGGCAGAGTCTCGAGCGCGTCCAGA
Source organism: Microcella pacifica (assembly GCF_009371975.2). Classification (GTDB taxonomy): domain Bacteria; phylum Actinomycetota; class Actinomycetes; order Actinomycetales; family Microbacteriaceae; genus Microcella; species Microcella pacifica. The sequence goes on along the minus strand of NZ_VIKT02000017.1, from coordinate 4,782 downwards.
TCGCCCGCGAGGGTGACCTCGAGCTCTCCCCCGGCCTCCGCCACCGCCCGTCGCAGCAGTTCGGCTCGCTGGGCCCCTGCTGTGCCGTCGCTGGGCGCATCGACGGCGAACCACTCCTCGCCGACGATCATCGCGAGGTCGGCCGCGATCGACTCGCGCACCTCGCGCGAGAGCCGAGCATCCGGCGTCGCCGTGACGACCGCGAGCTGATTGAGCACGGTGTCGTGCAGCAGCGCCGTCGCCCGCGACTCGAAGACGGCACGCACTTCGGCCAGCTGCTCGTCCCTCGCCGCACGGAAGAGCGCCGACTGCGAGGCGCGCGTCGTGAACCGCTCAGCGCCGACCACGGCGAGGGTGCCGACGATCGCGAGGTAGATCGCTAGCGGTGTCCCGTCGAACTGCCATCCGGCTCCGACAGTCGCGAGGGCAGCGAAGGTGGCGAGCTCACCGGCGACATAGCCGAGGGTGGTCCACGCGATGGCGTCGCGCGCCTTCGGCGTCACACCGACGACCATCATGAGCGCGAGCTTGAGCAACTGCACCACGTAGTCGTCGTAAGCGATCGGCGCGCCGAGCTCTGTCGAGACGATGAGGGTGGAGAGGTAGACGCCGAGCCCCCCGATGACGACGTAGCAGCCGGCGATGAAGCGGGAGGGCGTGCGGTCGAGCATGACGAGGAGGGCGAGCATGGGCAGGAGGGCCAGGAGCGCGGGCCACAGCGCGACCTCCGGTAGCGAGACCTCGACGGAGAGCCCCACGATTCCGACGGAGACGAGACTCACCGCGGCGATCGCGTGGCCGGCGCGCGCGACGGCCCTGGTCGTCGTGCGCGCGGCAAGGTGGCTGGGCAGACCGAGCGGCATCGCCTCCCCCTCCCCGCGCGCTAGAACAAGGGCCCACGGCCCCCCGAGGCATTATGACTCGCCTGCAGCCGCACGACCAGTCCACCTCCGGGGGGGGGACGTGTCAGAAGAGCGTTGCGGCAACGGGTCGCACGGGCGCGGCGACTGGCGTGGGTGGCACTGCTCGTCGCGAGGCGGCGGCTCGCTGCCGCGGCCCCGCGAGGGCGGTAGACCGCACGGTGCCTGTCGCCGTGTCGAGCGCGGGCGCGCGCAGGCCGTGCGCGCGGCGCACCTCGTCGACGCGCGCTGCGAGCCACGCGCGGTACGCCTTCGGCGGGTGAGGGCCGTCGCTGTAGAGCGCGCGGTACCTCTCGACCCGATCCGGATGCTCCCGCTCGAGCCAGGCGAAGAACCACTCGCGCACTCCCGGGCCCAGGCGCAGCGAGGAGTGCACGGCCGAGCGAGCCCCCGCCTCGCGGATGCGGGCGAACGCCTCATCGAGGTGCGCGCGCGTGTCGGTGAGGTCGGGCAGCAGGGGCATGAGGAACACGCTCGGGGTGAAGCCCGCATCGACGGCGGCGCGGATGGTCGCGAGCCGAGCATCCGTCGAGGGGGTTCCCGGCTCGATCGACTGCTGCAGCTCGTGATCGTAGATGGCGATCGACATGCTCAGGTCGACGGGCACGCTCGGCGCCACGCTCTGCAGCAGCGGCAGGTCGCGGCGCAGCAGGGTGCCCTTCGTGAGGATGCTCAGGGGCGTGCCGCTCGCGGCGAGAGCCTCGATGATGCCAGGCATGAGGGCATACCGGCCTTCCGCGCGCTGATAGGGGTCCGTGTTCGTGCCGAGAGCAACGGGGTCGCGCTGCCACGAGGGTCGCGCGAGCTCGCGCGCGAGCACCTCCGCCACGTTGAGCTTGACGACCACCTGGGCGTCGAAGTCGCGCCCCGCGTCGAGGTCGAGGTACTCGTGGGTCGGCCGCGCGAAGCAGTACACGCACGCGTGGCTGCACCCGCGGTAGGGGTTGATCGTCCAGCCGAAGGGCAGGCCGCCTCCTCCGCCGGGCACGCGGTTGAGGGCCGACTTGGCGAGCACCTCGTGAAACGTGAGACCCGCGAACTCGGGCGGCCGCACCGTGCGCACGAGCCCACTGAGTGCCAGTGCGCTGTCGGGCGAGTCGAAGCCGGGCAGCGCGTCGGCGGCGAGCGCGGTCGGCTTCTGACTGCTCCACCGCATGCCCCACCTCCTGCCGCTAGTCGAACATACGTTCGATCACGCGTCAAGTCGGGGACCATCGACCCGTGACGGGGCGCCCGCGCAGTCGTAGGCTCGGGGGATGCCGCACGTCGACCTCAACAGCGACCTCGGCGAATCCTTCGGTGCCTGGACGATGGGCGACGACGAGGCGATGCTGCCGCTCGTGTCGAGCGCGAACCTCGCCTGCGGCTTCCACGCCGGGGATCCGCTGGGCATGCTCACGGCGTGCCGCACGGCTCTCGCCCACGGGGTGACCATCGGCGCGCATCCCTCGTACCGCGACCGCGTCGGGTTCGGGCGTCGCGACATGGAGATCGCGCCCGAGGAGCTCGGCGCGGAACTCCTGTACCAGGTGGGGGGCCTCGTTGGCGTCGCCGAGAGCATCGGCGCGCGCGTCGCCTACGTCAAGCCGCACGGCGCCCTCTACACGCGCATGGCCGTCGACCCGGCCGTCGCTGACGTCGTCGCGGAGGCCGCTGCCACGCTCGCACTGCCCGTGCTCGGCCCGCCGCTCTCCGCCGTGGAGACGGCCTGCTCGCGCGCTGGCGTGAGATTCGTGCGCGAGGCCTTCGCCGACCGCGCCTACCTCGCCGACGGCACTCTCGCCCCCCGGGGGCTGCCGGGTGCGGTCATCACCGACCCGTCGGAGGTCGCCGACCGGGCCGAGCGCATCGTCACCGACGGTGAGGTGACGGCGCTCGACGGCTCGACGGTGAACGTGCGCGTCGACTCGCTGTGCGTGCACGGCGACACGGTCGGGGCGGTGCAGCTCGCGCACGCCGTGCGCCACGCGCTCACCCGCGCCGGGGTCAGGATCGCCGCCTTCGCATGAGGCTGCTGCCCTACGGAGATCGTGCGCTGCTCGCCGAGTTCGCCACGCAGGAGGCGGTGCTCGGTGCGCTCGCGGCGTGGCAGGACGCGCCGCCGGGCGTGCTCGAGCTCGTCCCCGCCGCGCGCACGGTGCTCGTGCGCATCGACCCGGGCGTGCTCGGGCTCAGGCACCTCGAGCACTGGCTGACAACGGCCCCGCGCGCTGAGGCGGCGCTCCCGGCCGGCACCGAGGTCGAGATCCCGGTGCGGTACGACGGCGGGGATGTGGCCGTGGTCGCGCAAGCGTGGGCGTGCTCGCCCGAGGAGGTCGCCGAGCGGCACGCCGCGCGCGAGTGGGTGTGCGCGTTCGTCGGCTTCGCCCCGGGCTTCCCCTATCTGGTACCCGCCGACGGCACGGCGGCGCTCCCTCCCGTGGCACGACGATCGACCTCGCGCACAACAGTTCCCGCCGGCGCCGTGGCCCTCGCCGCCGAGTACTGCGGCATCTACCCGCGCAGCTCTCCCGGCGGCTGGCAGCTCATCGGCACGACCGACGCTGCGCTGTGGGATGCGGCCCGCGGCGACCCCGCCCTCGTGACCCCCGGCACGCGCGTGCGCTTCACCCGGGTGGTGCCGTGATGCGCTCCCCTGACGCTCTCGCGAGCTCGTCCGCCCCGCACCCCGTCGTGCGGGTGCTCGCCGCCGACGGTCGCGCCGTCGTGCAGGATCTCGGCCGCGGGGGCCTCGCGCACCTCGGCGTGAGCGGTTCGGGCGCCTTCGACCGCGCGGCTCACCGCCTCTCGAACCGGCTCGTGGGCAACCCCGAGCACGCTGCGGCGCTCGAGGTGCTGCTCGGCGGGGTGCGCCTGGCGCTGCCCGCCGGCTGCTGGCTCGCCGTGACGGGCGCGTGGGGGCTGGTGACCCTCGACGGCGAGCTCCTCGATCCGCACACCGCCGTGCGCACGTCGCTGCCGCGCGAGCTCGAGCTGGGCCCCGCGACGCACGGCGTGCGCTACACCGTCGCCGTGCGGGGCGGTGTCGCCATGGCCGAGACGCTCGGGTCGCGGTCGCGCGACACGCTCGCGGCGCTCGGGCCTGCGCCGCTCGCCGCCGGCGATGTGCTGCCGATCGGGCCGGAGCCCGAGGACCCTGTGCCGCCCGCCGATCTCGTGCCCGTCGACCCGCCCACGACGGGTCTCGCCGAGCTCGACGTGCGCCCCGGCCCTCGGCTCGAGTGGCTCACGGCAGACGCGCGCGACCTGCTGCTCGGCGTCGAGTGGCAGGTGTCGGCGCGCAGCGACCGCACGGGCGTGCGGCTCGAGGGGGCCCGGCTCGACCTCGCCCGGCACGGGGAGCTCGCGAGCGAGGGGATGCTGCGCGGGAGCATCCAGATCTCCCCCGACGGCGCGCCCACGGTTCTGGGCCCCGACCACCCCGTGACGGGCGGGTACCCCGTCGCGCTCGTCGTGACGGAGGCCTCGCTCGACCGTCTCGCCCAGCTGCGCCCCGGGCAGCCCGTGCGCCTGCGCCTCGTCGCCGGCCGCCCCTGACCCTCGACCAAACGACGGAGAAACGGACGCGTTCCACACGCTCAACCCGCACCGCGGCCGGTGGAACGGCCGCATCTCCGTCGTTTGGTCGAGGAGAGGCGGTCAGACGGCGAGGGTGGGGCCGCTCCAGCGCGCACGCAGCCAGCGGTCGTGGCTCGCGACGACGACCGAGCCCGGGTAGGTGCCGAGCGCGTCCTCGAGCTCGCCGAGTGGAGTCCCGCATAGTGGTGTAACCCACGGTGGTCGCGCACGTCGTTGCTGACGTGAACGCGGTCACCGTGTGATCCTTCGAGAAGTCTCTTACCCCAACTCGAAAGGCATCAAC
>NZ_VIKT02000016.1:12641-68695 GCF_009371975.2 Microcella pacifica | reverse complement strand
AGCGAGGTGGTCGCCGACACCTTCATCGCACTCAGCGCATAAAGCGAAGGATCAGCCGTTACACCACTTCCAGGGACTTGACCCAGTACTGCGCAGTGACCTCATCGAATCGCTGTGCATCGAACGCGTTCTTTGCGGGATCGGTGCTGGCCGGATTGCCTGCCGACCGGAGCGCCTTCTTCATGTCTCCGATTACCGCCCCGATGAACTCGTCGGATTCCTCCAGTGTGAGGGCCAAGAACTTTTCAGCGGTGACCCTGCTCTGAGGGTCTGCGAGTAACGTCCGCAACATCACGCGCATGTCGTAGTCCACCGTCAATACGAAGAACTGGAGTTGTGTGAAGGCGGTGAAGATTGGCGAATTGCTCGCGTGGAACTTACCTGCGTTGACCGCCGCTAGTTGAAGAGCCTTCTCTTGCTCAGGCAGTATCCGGTCGAATCCATCAATGATCTCTCGGGCATCCATGCGGTTGAGCATGACACCGAGCACCAGTCACGTCGATGTTTCAGCCATGCTCACTCCGGCGCAATTTGCAGCACTGCGCCACAACTGGAGCTTCGAAGGGTCCCCCGTTGCGAGCAGGGCGTCTCACGAAGCCCAGCTCAGTGGTCGTACAGATCGCCGTAGTTGCACTCGATCCACAGCACATAGAGGATGTCTCCGGCCTGGATCCCAACCATCGGCAGGTTGCTTTCATGGCGCAAAACCTTGTAGTCGTCCTGCCGCAACGGCTCGGGAATCGAGGGCTTGATCTTGTGGCTCGGGATCTTCTCAGACCCCAACCCGTGGCGACTATGCGTAGCCAGCTCGCTCCATTTGAGCTGGGAGCGCTTCGCCCACTTCTCCAAGAACGCGAAACACTGTTCAGGTGTCATGTTCGAGACACCCCATCCCGGCTGAAGGTGACGGAATGACAAGAGGGGGTGGCCTGTGACTCGTGCGCGAGGAACTGCCGAATCCTCTACGGTGTCAGGGATTGCTGAAGGTGGCGTGCCCTTTCCCAGCCCCTTCTTGTGCTTCGCCATGCACTAGTTGGCGAAGTACGTCCTGAGAGCAGACTTCGGAATTACGGCGCTCCGCTCGTCAGCGTTGAAGTGCTCCAGCCACGGGGACTCACGGTGCGTCATGTTCCGAAGAGTCCACGACGCGTACTTGCCGTAGGTGTTCCAAACGCGCTGGAGGAAGGACTCTACGTCTCGATAGTCGTCCCAATCAAAATCTGAGGGAACCGACTGTTCGGCGGGAATAGGACTTGCGCCGCAACTCTTGAAGCGCCGATAGATGGAGGGGACGACCGGTCCATGTGCCCATGCCTGGATCTCGTCATTGAAGAGTTCCTGCCCGAGGGCGGCGAAGGCGTGCCCCTGGGCGTAGTAGAGGAGCTTCTGGAGCTTCAAGTTGTCCAGCTCAGCATCTTCGCTTTCCGCCCATGCCAGGAACCAGTTCGCCACTTCGTTGGCAGTTCGTGCTGACATATCTACCACCTCCTAGCGGGATCAGTTCGAGTTGACACTACCGTCAACCAGAGACATGAACCCGGCATTCCGGTCATCGAAGCAGCACATCTGGCCCCCTGGATTGCACCTGGATTGCACGCGCTCGGCAGGCAACAAAGAAGGCCCGATCAGAAACACTGCCTGACCAGGCCTTTTGCTGGCGCGCCCGGAGAGACTCGAACTCCCAACCTTCTGATCCGTAGTCAGATGCTCTATCCATTGAGCTACGGGCGCGTGTCGCACGAGGCGACTGAGAGAGCATATCAGCCAGAGGAGGGGCTTCCCGTCCGTCGGTAGACGCTGCGGGGCCTCCTGCGCGAGGATGGTGAGCCTAGACAAGCCCAGCATGTGACGAGAAGTCTGAAGCGAGCGCAACCGGTGCGGACGATAACCCTGTTCCCCCATCCGTTCGACCCGCGCACGGCCGTGCTCATCACCCAGTGGCTGTTCCTCGCGCTCCTGCTCGTGAGCGAGCTCGCGGTCGCCCTCGTCGACGGCGCACAGCTGGCCACCGTCGGAACCTTTGTCGGTCTCGGCGTCGCCCTCGCGATCACTCTGGTCCTGACCGTGTGGCGACCCGCACTCACACCCGCCGCCGCCTTCTTCTACGTTGTGCCGTCGATCGACATCATCGCGATCGCGCTGCTGCGACTCGACGCGAGCGATTCGGCGTCACTCGCCCCCCTGCTCACGGTCGTCGTGCCGGCCACCTGGTTGGGTACGAGCGGTCGAGGGTGGAGCATCCCTCTTGCATTCGTGCTCGGAGGAGCGACGATCGCCCGCGATCTCGTCGGCGCCGCGACCTCCGCACCCGACACCGTCGAATCGGATGTTGCCGCCCTGCTCATGGTTCCGCTGGTCGCCGCGGTCTCCAGCCTGTTTGGGTTCCAGCTCGTCGACGAGGCCGAGACGGCCTCGAGCTCGGAACGCGCTGCTCGGCGCACGCGCGACGTGATCGTCGACACGGTCGACATCGGCATGATCGTTCTCGACGGCAACGGCACGCCCGTGATCGTCAACCGCGCCTTGCGCGAGCACCCCGTCGTGCGCGCGGAAGGTCCGGACCCGTATTCGGCGATCCGCTCCATCCCGTCGTTCGAAGCAGACGGGCGCACGCCGCACACTCCCGAGCGCGAGCCCCTCATGCAGGCGATGACCGAGGAGGGCATGACTGATGAGCTCTTCTGGGCCCGCGCGCACGACGGAGTCACGACCGCGGCATTCCTCGCCAACTCCCGTCGCCTGGTCGACGAGCACGGACAGCTCGAGGGCACGGTCATGGTCTTCACCGACGTGACCGCCTACGTGGAGGCCGTGCGCTCGCGCGATCGTCTCATCAGCAGCGTTTCGCACGAGCTGCGAACACCACTCACCGTCATGAGGGGCTTCCTCGAACTGGCCACCGAAGCTCACGCGAGCGGCGGCGAGCGCCTCGCCGAGTACCTGCAGGTCGTCGAGCGCAACCTCGTGCGCGAATTCGCGATCGTCGACCAGCTCATCCTGGCCGCGCAGGCCGACATGGAACCGACGTCGGCACAGCCCGTGGCGACCGAGCTCGACGAGGTCACGGCGAGCGCACTCGAGACATTCCGGCTCGAGGCGCAGGCCAAGTCGATCGAGCTGCGGTTCAGCGCGCCCACGACGAGCGCGCCGATCGACCCCCGTCTCTTCCGCCTCATCGCGGAGGCGCTCATCGCGAACGCCGTGCGCTTCACTCCGCTTCACGGGCAGGTCGATGTGAGCGTCGACTACGACGAGCGAGTCGGCGGCGACGCCGAGGGGCGCGGGATCGTGCGCCTCACCGTGCGCGACTCGGGGATGGGCATCTCGGCTGCCGACATCGAGCGCATCTTCGACCCCTTCTTCCGCACGGAAGCGGCCATGCGCTCGGGGGCGCCCGGCGTGGGGCTCGGCCTGCCGATCCTCAAGCGCATCCTCGACGCGCACGACGGCACCATCCAGGTGCAGAGCGAACTCGGCGGTGGCACGACGGTCACCGTCGAGCTGCCGATGTGATCGAGAACGTGCGATCGCCTCGGAACAGTGGCAGCGCACCATCGCGCCACACCATGCGCCACGGCGGCTGCCATTCGACGACGCGCGGTCGGAAGTCTCGGCCCGGCGCCACCGGTACGCGAAAGGCCGAACGCTCCTCCGTGGCCGTCATGACGCTGACACCGTTGCTCTGACCCGGTTGTTGCGCGCGTTGTGCTCAAGCTCCACGAGTCCGAGGGCCTCGAGCAGGGGCGGCAGGTACATGCCGAAACGCCCCCTCAAGCCCTTCTTCTGGCCGTACCACCCGCCCACGGGGTTCTGCGGGGAGCGTGCCCACGCCTCCACGGTGCCGGCCGCCGGTTCCTTCTGCTCGTCGGCGGAGCCGAGCAGCATCCAGTCGCCATGGGCCAGCAGCATCGCGTGCAGATCGTCGACCGCACGCGCGAGGTAGGTGAGCCGTGTTGTGCCGACGGTGCACACGAGCAGCGCTGGCTGCACCGAGTCATCGCGATGCATCATGTACGTCGACGACAGCGGTGGAGTCGACAAGACCCAGGGATCGTCGGGTGTTCCCTTTCCCGACCAGTGCTCCGCCATGTGTCCTCCTCTGCCCGAGGGCGCCGAGTCGCGCCCAGGTCAGTGTCAGCCGCGCAGCTCGCTCTCGTCTTGTACGAACACGACCACGTTCGGGGCGAAGTCCGAAGGCCCCTCCTCGGGGTAGTAGCCGCGGTAGCCGCGCGGCACGCCACCACTGAAGAGACGGAAGTCTCGGACGAAGTGCGCCTGGTCGTAGTAGCCCGCATCCGCTGCGACGTCGCCGAGCGTCACCCCCGGATCCTCCATGAGTCGCCGCAGAGCGGTCTGGAAGCGCACGACGCGACCGACGGTGCTGGGCGGAAAGCCGAGGCAGCGCGCGAAGAGCCGCTCGACCTGTCGCGGTGAGACGCCCGCCGTCTCGGCGAGCTCGTCGAGACCTGCGCGCCCGCCTGCGTGCACGAGGGCGGCGAGCGCCTCCTCGAACGCTGACTGCGCGGAGTCGCGGCGCAGTCGCGCAAGGAAAAACTCGTCGAGGACGCGCGCCGAGAACTCGAGGTCGGGCGAAGCCCGCAGCTCCGCCTCCAGGTCGATCGCCTCGTCGCCGAGAACGTCGCGCGGCGGGGGTGTATGACCGCTCCATCGGTCGAGGCGCACACGAGTGAATGGCGCGAGTCCTCCTAGGCAGAACCGCACCCCCGTGATCGTCACGGCACCTCGCTGCTCGATACGAATCGGGACGAGGCGCTGTGCGTCGAGGGTGGATGCGGAGATCTCGACGGTCGCACCCCCGATGACCACGCGCCGGTAGGGCACGCCGACGTTGAACACGAGATCGGCGCGCGCATCCACGAAGACTTCGACGCGGAGGTCTACCTCCTCACCGGGCTCGTGCGAGACCGACCAGTAGTTCTCGATGTAGGGCCGCAACTCGGGCGCGGGCTCCCTCAGCCGGTACATGACGACAGCCTGCCACGCGGCCGGGTCTCGGCCAGAATGATCCCCATCGAGAGTCGGTCAAGCGCGGGGACGGTCGCGACCGATCCACCCGAGGTGGGTGTGCGTGAAGGCGTCCGGCAGTTTGAGTCCGTAGCCGAGTGCCCGATCGACGGCCACGTGAAAGGCGCCGGCCAGCGCAGTCAGCCCACAGACGGTCGCGAGCACTGGCGCAGACCCTTGCACGAGGAGGCCGACGGCTGCGACGACGGCAGGCCACGCATAGTTGTGGACGCTGTTGTACAGGGCGGCTCCCATCGCAGCGGATCGCACGTAGCCCAGAGCCGAGAGATCGAACAGGAGGAAGGCCGCGAGCGTGACCCACCACCACTCGGGATAGATGACGACCGCCATCACGAGCACCAACACCGCCAGCAGGCCATTCTCGATTCTTTGCACGCGTTCGGGGTTCGTCATCGCGCCTCCCTCGTGACGTTCAGTGAGCATCCTCCGGTGATGAACATCATGACGGTCAGGAGCCGTCTCGCTCGAGCACGCTCGACAGCGACTCCTCGAGGATCGTGAGCCCAGCATCCAGCTCGTCGTCGCTGATGGTGAGCGGCGGCGCGATGCGGAACACGCCGCCCATGCCGGGCAGCTGCACGATGTTCATGTGGAGTCCGCGGCGCAGGCACTCGTCGGTGACGGCGGCGCCCAAGCGATCGGCCGGCTCGCGCGTCTCGCGATCGCGCACGAGCTCGATGCCCTGCAGCAGTCCGCGGCCGCGCACGTCTCCGACGACATCGAACCTGTTCTGGATGCTCAGCAGGCGCTCGCGCATGCGCACGCCCTGCTGGCGCGCGCGATCGACGAGCCCGTCGCGCTCGACCACGCGCAGCACCGTGAGGGCGACCGCCGCCGCGAGAGGGTCAGAGACGTGGGTCGTGAAGAACAGGAAGCCGCGCTCGTGCGCCTGCTCCTCGATCTGCGCGCTTGTCACGACCGCGGCGACGGGTAGTCCGGCGCCGAGCGTCTTGGAGAGCGTCAGGATGTCGGGCACCACGCCGTCGCGCTCGAACGCGTACATGGTGCCCGTGCGGCCGACCCCCGTCTGCGCCTCGTCGAGGATGAGGAGCATGCCGCGCTCCTCGCACTTGACGCGCAGCGCCGCGAGATAGCCCTCGGGCAGTTCGATGAGGCCCCCGGAGGACAGGATGGGCTCGATGAGGCAGGCCGCGAGGCTGCCGCTCGAGGTCGCGTCGATGAGGCGGAACCCGTAGTCGAGCTCGGCCTGCCAGTCGTACGAGCCGTCCGGCCGGCGGAAGGGCGAGCGGTAGGCGTTGGGCGTCGGCAGCGCGAGGCTGCCGGGCGTCGCGGGCCCGTACCCCTGGTGGCCCGCCGAGAACGTGAGCGAGGCCGCCCCCGAGGTCATGCCGTGCCAGGAGCGGTCGAAGGAGACGATCTCGTAGCGGCCGGTGACGAGCTTCGCCATCTTGATGGCCGCTTCGTTGGCTTCGGCAACCGTACTCAGCAGGAGCGTCTTCGACAGCGAGTCGGGCAACGTGCCGGCAAGCGTGGTCGCGAGTTCGACGACGGGTTCGCTCAGCATGCCGCTGTAGAGGTGGTCGAGGCTGCCGATCGACTCGGTGACGGTGGCGACGATGTCGGGGTGCGCGTGCCCGAGCACCGCACTCATCTGGCCCGACGTGAAGTCGAGAATGGCTGTGCCGTCTCGGTCGTAGACGTACGATCCGGATGCTCGGCTGATGACGCGCGGGGTGAAGGTCGCCCCGTACCGCACCAGGTGCCTCTCGGCCTTCGCCCAGAACTCCGAATCGTCCACTGCGGCTTCCCGCTGTCGATGAGTTGCGGCGCACGCGCACCGAGAGCGACTCTAGGGCCGACGTCGCGCCGCAGGCCGCTTCGGTCGACGAGCGCACATCGTCGTCTTCGCGGCGGGATCGAGTCAGGCGGGTCTTGCTCGCCCAGAGTAGGCCACGAGGAGTCGGAACCCGGCCCACATGACGCCGGTCACCGCCGAGGCGACGATCGCCAGGACGACATCGGGTTGGAAGAGCGCCCAGTGCGCCAGCGGGCTGCCGTTCAGGCTCGGTACCAGGCCGAGGAGCACCCACGCGGCGGCGGTCGTGGTCAGCAGCGGGAACCACAAACTGAAGAGCCCCGGAACGCCTGACTGGGTCTTGGCGCGAACCTTCGTGCGGCGCAGCCACGCCCAGACCATGCTGAGCAGGTAGACGATGGGCAGGATCACGAGCCCGACGAACTGCACCTGGAGAATCCATGCCGACGAGCCGTCATAGTAATCGCGGCCGAGCGCCGTGTCGGAGATTCCGACGCGGAGGGCGACGGTTTCTTGGAAGCCCATCCCGCCACCGGCGTTGACGAGCACGATGGCCGCCGTGCTCTCGGCCGGAATCATCGTCGCAAGAGTTTCGACACCCGGGCTCACCCCGGTGTGCCAGACCGAGCCATCGGGTTCGACGTTCCAGCCGAATCCGTAGTAGGGCGAGACATCGCTCGCCGGGCGCATCATCTGCGCCTTGCCGTCGGCACTCAGCACGTCGTCCTCGCCGTTCATCAACATCTGCAGGTAGCGCGCCACATCGTTGGCGCTCGCGAAAATGCCACCCTGCGGGGCAGTCACGCGGTCGGTCGGGCCGTCGGCCAGCGTGAGCTTCGTGCCGAACCACGGCACGTGGCCGTTCGCCGCGGAGTCGTGGACCTCGCCGTCGGCGACGAAGCTGTCGTGCATGCCCACGGGCTCCAAAATACGGGTTGTCACATAGGTCTGATAGTCCTCGCCGCTCGCGATCTCGATCAGGCGACCCGCGATCTGATAGTTCGCGTTCGAGTACTCCCATGTGGAGCCGGGTACGTGGGCGGGAGTCGTCTCCGCGAGCCGAGCGACCCCGCGCGCGAGCGCATCGTCGTCGTACGGGGCGTCCCGATACGGCGCGTTCCCCTGCCCGGTGGAGAAGCCGCTCGTGTGGCTCAGTAGCTGCCGGATCGTGATCGCGCCGGAGGGTCTGCCGGAGAAGTCGTCGACGTACCGCGAGATCTCGGCATCCAGGTCGATCTCGCCAGCCTCGACGAGCTGCATGACCGCAAGCGCCGTGAAGCTCTTGGAGATCGAGCCGATCACGAAGGGAGTGTCAGGTGTGACCGTGGCGTCGCCACCGATCTCGAGAACACCCCTCGCGCCTGCCGAGGCGATCTCGCCGTCCTGCACGACGGCGTACGCCACGCCGGGCACGCCGGCGGCGGGCATCTCGCGGTCGATCAGTTCCTCGATCGGCCCTGCTGGAGCTGTCGTCGGCGTGGCGACGCCGAGGGCAACAGGCACGGCGGCGCTCAGACTGAGCGCGAGGATCGGCAGCAGTGCGGCGATATTCAATTCTTCTGCTCCTTCAACGGGCGTGTGAAGACCGGCACGAGCTCAGGCGGCTCGCGGGTGACCGCGCCGGTTGAGCGGTGACGAGGAAGATGACGGCGGGGGCTCGAGGCTGAGCAGAATCTCCTGCTCGCGGAACGCCGCCTCGGTCGCCCAATGGCTCGGCGAAGCTCGTCGGTTAGTTATCTATGTAACTAACCAAAGCAGGAAGGTTCAAGGATGTCAACCAGCAGGCTCGAAACCCGTGGCCGCCCTTCTCCCGAGGTGACCAGAGCCCCGAACTCGGGAGTCCGGGGGCTCTGGTCGTCTTCCTGCTCCTCGCCGTACTTATGGTCAGGCGGCGACGGGGATGCGGACATCCTCAGCAGTGACGGAGCTCGAGCGGCGGCCGGCGAGGAGCAGCCACACCGTGAACGTCAGCTCCGCGACAATCGACGGGATGGCGACGATCGCGAGCATCACGTCGGCGATCGCCGCGTAGTCGGCCACAAGGACGTGAACGAGGGTGTCGACCGCATAGGCGGAACCGGCGACGGCGAGGATGACGCCGACGATACGCGGCGCGATCCGCGACCGGATGATGAGCGCCCCGAGCAGCACGAGGTGCACACCGAACGCGATGAGTCCCACATACCAGGCGAAGTCGAAGGCCGCGAACATGAGCAGTGCGACGTCTGGGGCGAGGTCGGTGACGCCGGTCGCGATCTGCAGCCCGAGGAACATGAAGACCGCGCCGACACCGAGGAAGACGGTGTAGGCGATGCGGAACCAGGCGACCAGGAGCGATCGCGCGCGGCCGCCCGGCGCGAAGAGCACGTAGAGGCCCCACGCGACGGGGATGTCGATCAGGAAGACGACGACGAAGGCCGTGAGACCGATGCGGAACAGGGTCTCCTGCTCGCGGATCGCGACGACGGTCGCCTCGGCGTCGACGGGGTCGATGATCCCCTGCTTGACGACGAAGTTGGCGAAGACCCCGAGGACGAAGAGAGCGACGTAGCCGGCCGCGGCGATGCGAGCCGCGGTGCGCCGAGTGGTGTCGGTGAGTGTGGGCATGGTGGTGTTCTCCTTCAGATGAGCGACGGTCAGTCCGTCACATGGATGACAGCCTTGCCGCGGATGCGGCCGGCCAAGAGGTCGTCGATCGCCTCGCGCACGGCGCTGAGCGGTCGCACGGTGTCCACGGTTGCGCGGACAGCGCCGGACTCCACGAGCCCGGCGAGTTCGTGGAGTCCGGCGCGCGACTCGGACGAGATGAAGAAGCCGAGCCGGCGCCGGGTGAAGGCGGAGCGGATGCGGGCGCCGAACTGGCGCTCGATGCCGCCGGTGAGCGCCCCGCCGTTCTCACCGCCGACGATCACGAGCGCACCGGCCGGTGTGAGGATGCGCTCGAGCCTGCCGATGGGAAGACGGCCGTTGATGTCGATGACGACGTCGTAGCGCTCCGGGAGGGCGGTGACATCCGACGTCGCGTAGTCGAGGCATCGCACTGCGCCGAGCGAGCGCACGAAGTCGGCTTTCGCGGCACTCGCGACTCCGACCACCTCGGCACCGAGTGCTGCGGCGATCTGCACGGCGTAGCCGCCGACGCCACCGGAGGCGCCGATGACAAGCACGCGATGCCCGGGCTCGACGAGGCCGTGCTCGCGCACTGCCTCGAGCGCCGTAAGACCCGAGACCGGAATGGCCGCCGCCTCGTCGAACCCGATTCCCGCTGGGATGCGGGCCAGCTTGCCGGCGTCGGCGACCGCGTACTCGGCGAAACTGCCGTCGGCGGTTCCGAAGACGGCGTCGCCGACGGCGAGGTCGGTCACATCGGCGCCGAGGGAGACGACGACTCCGGCGACGTCGACACCGAGCACCGGCTGGCGCGGGCTCGTCATCCCGAACATCGGGCGCACGATGTAGGGCAGTCCGGCCATGATGTGCCAGACGCCGCGGTCGAGCCCGGCGGCATGCACCCGCACGAGCACCTGCCCTTCGGCCGGTTCGGGTGTGGAGATGCGCTCGACGCGTAGCACGTCGGTCGAGCCGTACCCCTGCTGCACCACGGCGGTCATGGTGGGCGGGGTCGTAGTGGACGTGGTCATCAGTGTCTCCTCATTTCGCGATAGACGTACTAAGTACGACGATTCGCACAACACTAGCCATACTTAGTACGATGGGTCAAGAGCGAACGGGGGAACGCACCATGGCATCGACCGACGGACGGCCGCGCGCAGCGCTCGGTCGCGACAAGATCGTCAGCGGCGCGGTCGAGCTCGCCGACGAGATCGGGCTAGATCCGCTGACTATTCGGCGGCTCGCCGATCACCTCGGAGTGCGCCCGATGAGCCTCTACCACTACGTCTCCAGCAAGGACGACATCGTGGACGGGATGGTCGGACGCGTCTTCGACGAGGTCGAGCGACCCGATCCCGCGGCACCCTGGCGGGAGGCCATCGCGGGGCGCGCCCGATCGTTGCGCGCCGCGCTTCGAAGGCACCCTTGGGCCATCCCGATCATGGAGTCCCGACGAACCCCGGGCGCCGACATCCTCGACCATCACGAGGCGATGCTCGCAACCTGGCTGGGCACGGGGTTCCCACTGCCCCTCGTCGCGCGCGGTGTCGCGGTCGTCGACGCCTTCGTCTACGGCTTCGCGCTTCAAGAAGCCGCACTGCCCTTCGGCGACGGCGGTGGCGGTGACCTCACCGAGGCGAGTGAGCGCATCATCGTGCCGCTCTCGCCCGAGAGGTACCCGTCGCTCGTGCGCTTCACGATGGAGCACGTCATGCAACCGGGCTACGAATTCGCCGATTCCTTCGAACCCGGGCTCGATCTGATCCTCGACGGAGTGGAGCGCTCCGCCGCGCAGACTGAGTGACGGCCGAAAGACAGCGAGCGGCACGGGCGCGAGAGTGCGACGTCGGGCACTCGGGGAGGCCTGTGCGGTGATGAGGGATTTTCGGAGCGGAGACGGAGGGATTTGAACCCTCGGTCCCCTCAAAGGGGACTCCACCTTAGCAGGGCCGCCGATTCCGCATCAGGCCCGACTTTCTGGGCTTCTGCACACTCCAGGCACCACCAAACACAGCATCATCTGCTTGACGGGTACACAGGGGGGACACACGACGTCACGCGATTTGGATGCGCTCGTCGCCGAGTTCGACCTCGACGTGGGCGTGACCGCCGACCGCTTCGACGTACTTCCGGAGCGTATCGACCTGGGCGCGTTCGATGTCGCCGTGCTCGATGCGGGAGACCCGGTTCTGGCTGACGCCGAGCTTGCCGGCGAGTTCGACCTGGGTGAGCTCGGACGCCTCGCGGAGCTCGCGTAGACGATAGGCGCGGAGCTCATCGAGCATCCGGCGCTTGTGCGCGTCCACCTGAGTGCGGTCGACCGGACGCTCGCGCACCAGTTCATCAAGTGTCTTCTTCATGAACTTCCCTTCCTCCCCAACTGCTCCAAATGCTCCGTGAATCGGTTGTCGGCCACCGGAATGTTCGACCGGTACCACCTGCTCCAGTTCCCGGCCTTGTCCCCCGCGACGAGAAGGATCGCCCACCGCTTCGGGTCGAATGCGAACAGCACCCGTAGCTCTGAGCGACCACTCGATCCTGGTCGCAGCTCTTCATGTTCTTGTGGCGAGACCCCACCACCGAGTCGACCAAGGTCGACCCAGCTGCCGGCCGGCCCCTCTAGGAACCGCGATCCGCATTCTGTTCATGTTCGGACCGCCGCACGTGCCGTACGACGAGACCCTGCGCGATCACGATCGTTGCCGCGACTACTAGGGCGACGATCACCGTGAGGGGATCGGTCGGGATCTTGATCGTCGCGAAGGCGATGAGGATTGCGGCGTCGAGTCCGATCACGAGGATCGGAACCCACGGGGTTGCGGCGATCTTGGTGCGCAGTCGTCGGGCGACCCCCCATTGGACGGCGATGTCCATGGAGAGGTAGAGGAACACTCCGAGCGCGGCGATGCGACTCAGGTCGAGGAAGGCCGTCACGAGCATGGCGAGACCTGCGGTGATGAGCAGTGGCTGGTGCGGGACTCGTGAGGGGAGTCGGGGGGCCCGTCGCATGTGTTGGAGCATTCCGAGGAGGCGTGACACCGAGTAGAGGCTGGCGAACAGGCCGGAGAGCGTGGCCACGACGGCGACCGCAACGGTGATGCCGACTCCCCACGCGCCGAACAGCGGCTCGGCGGATTCGGCGAGGGCGTAGTCTCGGGCGTCGACCGCGCCTGCGGCCCCGATGCTCGAGCCGACCGCGAGCGAGATGAGCAGGTAGATGACGGCGCAGATCGCGATCGAGATCCCGATCGATCGCGCTAGATTCCGTTCGGGGGTGCGGACATCGTCGCCATGGTTTGTGATCGTGGTGAATCCCTTGTAGGCGAGCACGCAGAGGCCCACGGCTGCGATGAGGGAGAGCGCTCCGGGCGGCTCGGCGGCTCCTTCGACGCGTGAGTCGAGACCGGAAGCGAGCCCGCCGATGAGCCCTGCGATGGCGAGCAGGGCGATGCCCGCGATCTTGAGCACCGCGGTCGCCAGCGCTGTGCCCTCCACGAGCCGGTTGCCGACGAGGTTGATGGTCGCGGCGGAGGCGATCGCCAGGATGCCGAGGGCAGGTACCAGAACGGCGGAGTCCTGGAGGCCGAAGGGTCGCAATAGGTAGGTGCCGAAGGTGCGGGCGAGCAGGCTTTCCGCGATGACCATCGACACGTACATGAACAGCGAGAAGGATCCCGCCACCACGCCGGGGCCGTAGGCGTCCTTGAGCAGCATCGCGATCCCGCCGGATGACGGATTCACGCTCGCGTACCGTGCGTAGGCGTATGCGCTCAGTCCGGTCGCCACCGCGCCGACGACGAAGGCGACCGGAAACCAGTCCCCCGCGAGTTCGGCGACCTGCCCGGTCAGCGCGAAGATCCCGGCACCGATCATGACGCCGGTGCCAAGGGCCACGCAGCCCGCCAGAGTGATCTTTCTCGTCGCTGTGCTCACGGATCGACTCCTTCGACGATGCGGCTATTCGGGGAGAACGTGGTAGCCGGAATCGTCGACGATGGCGATGTCCCCGGATGCGGTGATCGTGACCGCCTGCGCTTGGCCGACGGCCGTGCCGACCTGCAACCAGGATGCATCGTCGGTGGCCGCCCTCCAGATGCCGCCCGAGACGTCCACGCCGGCCAGCTCGGTGTGATCCGGCGACGTGTTCACCAGGTACAGCGGCGGCGCACCCGGGAAGTCCTCGAACGTTGCCCCCGCGTCGACGCTGACCCGGACACCGTCCGGCGTGGTTGCGTACACGACGCCCGCGGCGTCGACGGCCAGCGCATAGGCGGCCAGTGCCGCGCCCGTCGGCATCCATGTCACACCGCCGTCGATGCTGGTGAGCAGTGCCGGGTCATCGGTCGAGAGCCCGTACAGCTCGTCGGACGGACCGGCGGCCAGGGCGTGGAAGTCTTTCTCGCCCGTGTACGCGACCGGCGCCCAGCTCTGCCCGCCATCCTCGCTCCGGATGAATCCCAGGTGCGGGGAGCCCCATTCGGCCGGTGTCGAGGATCCCGGATGCCCGGATGCGATGAGCGCCTCGCCCGCGGCCGCAAGCCCCATCGCGTCGAAGCCGTGCCCGCCGACCCGGTCGGAGATCGTCCCGTCGTCATTGACTGTGACGAGACCGTCGTGGGTGCCGAGGAGAGTCTGTCCGGTGACCGGGTCGGTGATGATCGCATGAACGTGACCGAGGGAGGGCATCTCGGCTTCCACGCGTTCGGGTTCTTGCGGTGCGCAGGCGGTCAGGAGCAGGGCGATGCCCGCGGTCGCGGCGACTCCGAAGGGGAGACGAGGAAGCATGTGCGTTGCCTTTCGGTTGCGATGTGCGGCGGTCGGTGTGGCGTCATCCGGCTTCGATGACACCCATCATTCCGAGGTCCTCGTGGTCGAGGATGTGGCAGTGGTAGACGGTTCGTCCGGGGAACCGGTCGAACGCGATCCGGACGACGACGCTGCTGCCCGCGGGGACGTCGACCACGTCGCGGATGTCCAGTTCGGCGGTTTCCGCGCCCTCCGCGCGGATGATCTGCATCGGCCAGATGTGGAGGTGGAAGGGATGGTCCATCGGAGAGGTGTTGCGAATCGTCCACTCCTCGACCGTGCCGATGCTCACCTGCTGGTCGACGCGGTCCGGGTCGAAGGCGCGGCCGTCGATCAGGAATCGCATCCCGCCGCCCATCCCCATCTGCATGGTGATGGTGCGGGTGCCGTCGACCGTCACGTCGCGTAGGTCGGGGTGGGTCTCCGGCGTGGGTGGCGAGATATCCGGGACCGACGCTGACGCATCGGGGGTCACGGTCAACATCAGCGCATCGGAAACCATGGCAGCCGGACCGCCCATCATGCCCATGCCGGCCTGGCCGCGATCGTAGCCGGCGGCGATCAGGTCGACCGGCCGTGCCGGGGTCGTGATGACGAGGTCGGCGCGGTTCCCCGGCACCAGGAGCACCCGGTCCACCAGCTCCTCGTCCCGGTGCCCGGAGTCGAGGCCGCGGAGACGTGCGTTCAGCCCGGCGAGTCCCATGTCCAGGTAGCGGCTGGCGCACGCGTTGATCACGAGCAGCCGCTGCTCCGACCCGGACGGCGCCGCCAGTCGCGGCGCCACGAGCCCGTTCGTCAGCAGCGTCTCGCCGGTCCGGCCGAGCATACGATCCACGCCTGCGACCCGCGCCACGCTGCCGCCGGCGATGGTGACGTCCGAGACGACCACGACCCGGGGAGCGGTGTCGGACCAGTCGTCCTCATCGACGATGATGGCGCCGTAGAGGCCGCCGAACAGCTGGTCGGCGACCAGGCCGTGCTGGTGGGGGTGGTACCAGAAGACCCCGGACGGATGGTCGTCGGGCAGGTCGATCTCGTACTCGAACGTCTGGCCCGGGTCGATGCGCAGGAACGGGTTGTCGCCGTTCCCCACCGCCGACACGCGCAGTCCGTGGGTGTGGACGTTCGTCGGCTCGCCCAGCTCGTTGCGCAGCCACACCCGGAGCCGGTCGCCGGGACGCAGGTGAAGAGTTGGTCCCGGAACGGTTCCGTTATAGCTCAGCATCCGCACGGCGCTCCCGCCGATCAGGACGTTCGCCTCGGCGACCCGCAGATCTAGCTCGAGCAGGCCATTCTGCGACGTGAGCACCGCCGGCTCGGCCCACGCGCCACCGCCCGGCCCCGGAACCGGTCCGGACTCGGGGGTTCCGACTTGAGAGCTCAGACCGGAAACCACGAGGCCCGTCGCCCCGACCGCGAGCGCCCCGGCTCCGGCCGCACCGAGCGCGAGCACCTGCCGGCGGGTGATCCCCTCGCTCATCCGTCGCCAAGCATCCGCATGCGCTCCGTGAACTCGTCCGTGTCGATCTCTCCCCGGGCGTAGCGCTCCTGCAGGATCCGGCGGGGATCGGCGGCGCTCCCGCTCGATTCGGGCGGGCGGGAGCGCGTCGCGGATCGGATGACGACGTAGATCAGCAGCCCGATTCCGAGCAGGATCAGAAGCAGCCAGGGCAGCCAGAGACCCCAGCCCATGTCGTAGTAGCCCCACATCATCGACGTATCTCCCTTCTCCGAACGAATGAGTCTGATCTATGAGCGGACGAGTCGGGCGATCGCCTGGGTCGCCTCGTCGAGCTTCTGCTCGGCGACGTCACCGCCTGAGCGGACCGCGTCGGTGACGCAGTGCTTCAGGTGGTCGTCGAGCAGCCCGACCGCGACACCCTGCAGCGCGCTGGTGAGAGCGGAGATCTGGGTCAGGATGTCGATGCAGTACTGCTCCTCGTCCACCATCCGGTGGATGCCGCGCGCCTGCCCCTCGATCCGCTTGAGCCGGGCGAGGTACCTCTCCTTGTCGGAGATGTAGCCGTGGTGGGCGTGGTCAGCCGACATGAGCGGCCTCATTCTCGATGCGGGTGTCTACCCGGTCGCCGAGGATCTCGCGGGCGCTGGTTTCGGGTCTGAGGTCGAGGCGTCGCAGGAGCTGGGCGTTGGCCGCCACAACGATGGTCGACAGCGACATCAGGATGGCGCCGACCGACATCGGGAGGACGAAGCCGATCGGGGCAAGCACCCCCGCCGCGAGCGGCACGGACAGCAGGTTGTAGCCGGCGGCCCACCACAGGTTCTGCTTCATCTTCCGGAAGGTCGCCGCGGACAGCTGGATCACCGACAGCACCGATCGCGGGTCCGAGCTGGCCAGGATGACGCCAGCGGATGCGATGGCGACGTCGGTGCCCGCACCGATCGCGATGCCCACGTCCGCCTGCGCGAGGGCGGGTGCGTCGTTGACGCCGTCGCCCACCATCGCGACCTTGCGACCCTCGGACTGCAGCTCGCGCACCTTGGCCGACTTGTCCTCGGGGCGCACGCCCGCGAAGACCCGGTCGATGCCGAGCTCCTTCGCGACCGTCGTCGCGACCGCCTCGGCGTCACCGGTGATCATGACCACCTCGCGGCCGAGCGCATGGACAGCATCCACCGCCTGGCGGGACTCCTCCCGCACCGCATCGGCGAGGCGCAGCGCGCCGATCACCCGCCCGTCGGCAACGACGTGCAGGATGATCGCCCCCTCACGGCGCCACTGGTCCGCGATCGGCAGCTCGACGGCGCCCTCCTCGGTGAGGAGGTGGGGACCGCCGACGCGGATGGTCCTGCCGCCGACCACGGCGGTCACGCCCACGGCGGGTGCCGACGTGAAGTCGTCGGCGTTCGGCACCGGCACGCCGCGATCGGCCGCGGACGCCACGATGGCGCGGGCGAGCGGATGCTCGGAGTCCGACTCGGCTGCCGCGGCAAGCGCCAGCAGCTCGTCCTCGGCGACGCCCCCTGCGGTCTCGACGGCGGTGACGGTCGGCTCGCCCCTGGTGAGGGTGCCGGTCTTGTCGAACAGAATGGTGTCCACCGTGCGCATGCTCTCCAGGGCCAGACGGTCCTTGACCAGCACCCCGCCCCGGGCGGCGCGCTCGGTCGCGATCGACACCACCAGCGGGATCGCCAAGCCGAGGGCATGCGGGCACGCGATCACGAGCACCGTGATCGTCCGGATGATCGCCTCGTCGGGCAGACCGACCAGACTCCAGACGACGACGGTGATCACCCCCACACCGAGCGCGAACCAGAACAGCCACGCGGCCGCACGATCCGCGATCCGCTGCGCCCGCGACGACGACCCCTGAGCCTCGGCGACCAGCTTCTGAATCCCCGCGAGCGTCGTCTCATCGCCGACCGCGCTCACCTCCACCCGGATCGCCGAGTCGGTCGCGATCGTGCCCGCGACCACCGTCGCGCCCTCGCCGCGCCGGACGGTCGTCGACTCCCCGGTGATCATCGACTCGTCCATGCTGGCCGACCCGGCGATCACCTGGCCGTCAGCCGGGACGCGCCCGCCCGGTCGCACCACCACGACATCCCCGACCTGCAGCTCCGACGGGGTCACCGAGCGCGTGGTCTCGCCGTCGACCACCTCCGCCTCGTCCGGCAGGAGGGCGGCGAGCGAGTCGAGAGCGGAGGTGGTCTGGGCGAGCGACCGCATCTCGATCCAGTGCCCGAGCAGCATGATCACGATCAGGAGTGCCAGCTCCCACCAGAAGTCCAGCGCGTGATCGAGCACCCCGAGACTCGCCCCCAGCGACGCGAGGAACGCGACCGTGATCGCCAGCCCGATCAGCAGCATCATCCCGGGCTTGAGCGCCCGCACCTCGGCCACCGCCCCGGTCAGGAACGGCCAGCCGCCCCAGGCGAACATCACCGTGCCCAGCACCGGGGAGACCCAGGGCACCCATGCCGCGTCGGGCAGCTCGTAGCCGAGCAGCATCGCGAACATCCCGGAGAAACCGACCACCGGCACCGCCAGCACGAGCATGATCCAGAACAGCCGCCGGAACTGCCCGACATGATCCCCGTGCCCGGCATGCCCGCCATGACCGGCATGCCCCATCGCCGCATGATCCATGTGCCCGCCGTGACCGGCGTGGTCGTGCGACGAATGAGCGACCGGATCGCCGTGCCCGGAATGCTCGTGCGCCCCGAGGTCGTGGTGACTGTGCGATCCGTGATCGTGACCCTCGTGCCCGCCATCCGACCCGTGACGCCGATCAGCACGCTGGGCGAGCACCTCTCGCGGAGCAGGAAGCGAGCGGGCCGCCGCGACAAAACGCTCCGGATCGGCATCGAAGCGCGGGCCGCAGCCCGCGCAGCAGAACCAGTAGCGCTCCCCGGCGTGATCCCGATAGAGCCCGGCTTCCTCCGCCTCGCTCTTCACCACGACATTCGTCGGCATCACCGGGCAGACCGCCAGATCCTCCTCCGATGCACTCAGCGCGGCGTGGGATGTGTGATCGTGCGACATCAGCTCTCCATACCCGTAGGGGGTTTACCCATGCAACATACCCTATAGGGATATGTCGGCCAGAGGCCAAGTCCCGCCGGCAACGCCGTCTCCCTGAGCCTGGAGTCGACACACAAACTGACGTGACCCGCTGAGATCGTGGGATCCGCGGGAAACTCTCGAGCGGCATCCACCACGGGCTCGAGAGCGGGACGTGCCGAATGATGCCGCCCGGATCGGATGGCCTCGAGAAGAACTGCGAGGGGGACTCCACTCATCGCAGGTGGAAGCCCACGACACACGATCAGCGGCGGATCAGGGATTTCCTCGGCAGCGCGCGACACCGCGGACCGCGTGTGTACCCGGAATGTCCCCGTGGGTACACACAGGGGACACGGGAAGCCACTACTCGGCGACCGTCGAGCCCATCGGAAATAAGGAAGAAAGTGCTTCTGACCAGGGATTTTGAGCGGAGACGGAGGGATTTGAACCCTCGGTCCCCGTGAGGGGACTCCACCTTAGCAGGGTGGTGCACTCGGCCGGACTATGCGACGTCTCCTGGCTGAAGCCTCCCCCACTATAGCCGCTCGCGGGTGAGGCTTCACACGGCTTAGTTGGCGACGGAGCAGGTGTAGTCGGCCGCGGTCTGGCCCTTGACCCCCTCGAGAACCTCTGCGGGCTCCTCGTCCGCGAGCGGCGGGACCGTTGGTGCCGCCGAGCCCGTCGGTGCGGGGGTCGTGGGCTCGGGTGCCGGGGCGTTGGGGTTCAGCGCTGAACCGATGCCCGTCTCGCCCTCCTGGAGAGCGAAGGACTCGTCGTTACGAATCTTCTCGAGCAGAGCAGACGCCTGCCACTCGATCGGCTGGACCTTGCCCGAGTACACTCCTGTGCCGCCGGTCGTGCCCGGGTACTGCACGAACGTGATGTTCTCCGTCGGAATGTCCTTGAGCACGAGAGCCATCGACACCATGGTGTCGACGCTCGCGAGGCTGCTGGAGAGCTTCATCGACGACGTGGCGACGGTCGCGATGCCGTACAGCTTCGTGACGTCGGTGAGCACCCCCTCAGACTGCACCTTGCGGATGAGTGAGGAGAGGTAGACCTGCTGCGAACTGATGCGCCCGAGGTCGCTGCCGTCACCGACGCCCTTGCGCGAGCGCAGGAAGGCCAGCGCCTGTCGGCCTTCGAGACTGTATGTGCCCGCCTCGGGAAGATCTAGCCCCGTGAACTCGTCGAAGATGGGGCCGTCCACGCAAACATCGACGCCGCCCACGGCGGAAGACATTCGTGCCACACCGTCGAACGAGATGACGCCCGCGTACGGAATGTCGAGACCTGTCAACGCTTCGACGGTGAGCACCACGCAGCTCAAGCCGCCGTAGGACATCGCGACATTGATCGGCTGTGCCGACATCGCGAAGTAGCTGCCGCCCTCCGGGTTCGGGCACGAGGGGATCGGGACGACCATGTCACGAGGGATGCTGACCGCGACCGCCGACTGCTGGTCCTCGGCGACGTGCACGAGGATGTTGACGTCGTTGAGCACGGCGCCGCCACGGTCGTCGCCGTCCGACTGTCCTTCGGCGTTGTCGACGCCGACGAGCAGCACGTTGAAGCCGCCCTCCCACTCGCCGACAGTCGGGATGACGCGCTCTTCGCCCTCTGCCGTGACGAGCTCGACGACGTCGATGTTCTCGTTGAGCTGGTTGACCGCGATTGCCGCGACGGAGACACCACTCACGAGCACGACCGCCATGGTGCCGCCCAGGACGGCGAGGAGAGTCTTCCACGCGCTGTGCCGCTTGAGTCGGCCGTGGCGCACGGATGCGGTCGGCAAAGACCGACTCGCGCGATCACGAATCTGCTCAGTCATGCGGTCTCCTCAGGCACAGCATCCCCGACGGGCAGGCAGCCCGATGAGGTCGGGCTGCGCGAGCGGAGGGCGTGGGATTCGAACCCACGAGACATTTCTGCCCACTGGTTTTCAAGACCAGCTCCATCGGCCGCTCGGACAGCCCTCCTTGGTGGTCAGTGAGAAGAGTACCCGACCGTGTCTATAGAGGGGCTTGGAGTGTCGCGAGGGCCTTCGCGAGGCCGTCCTCGGTGTCGCTCGCGGTGACCTCGGAGGCGACGGCGACGACCTCCTCCGGGGCCTGCCCCATCGCCACACCGCGCCCCCCGCCGCGCGTCGCCCAGTCGAGCATCTCGATGTCGTTGCGGCCGTCGCCCACGCACAGAACGCGGTCTCGGGGAATGCCGTGAGCATCTCGCACCCGCTCGAGGGCGGTGGACTTGTTCACGCCGTCGGGAGCGATGTCGAGCCACGCCGTCCAGCCGACGTTGTAGCTCACCTGGTGCAGACCCATGAGCTCGACGGCGGCGAGGAACTCCTCCATCGCGTGCCCGGGGGAGATGACGACGACGCGCGTCGCGGGCTCGTGCGCGAGCTTCTCGAACGGCACCTCCTCGCTCACCGCGCCGAGCGCGCCGTCGGGGAAGGAGCCGTGGAAGCGGTACAGCCCTTCCTCGTTCTCGACCGCGTAATTGGCGTGGGTCAGGTGGGGCCGGATGCGCTCCAGCACTGCCGAGGCATCGAACGTCTCGACATGGTGGCGCTGGTACCCGGTGGGGGCCTTCTCATCGCGACGCAGTGTGATCGCGCCGTTCGAGCACACGACGTACTCGGGCGCGATGCCGAGCCGGTCGAGGATGGGGAGCGTCATCGCGACCGAGCGGCCCGTGGCGAGCATGACCTCGTGCCCGTCGTCGCGCACGCGCTGCACTTCGTCGCGCACCGCATCCGAGAGCGTGCCATCCTCGTGCAGAACCGTGCCGTCGATGTCGAGGGCCACCAGCCACTTTCTGCTCACGCGACGGGCTCCATCACCGAGAGACCGCCCAGGTAGGGGCGCAGTACCTCGGGTACGACGACCGAGCCGTCCGCCTGCTGGTGCGTCTCGAGGATCGCGACGAGCCAGCGCGTTGTCGCGAGCGTGCCGTTGAGGGTCGCGACCGGCGCGGTCTTGCCGCTCGCGGTGCGATACCGGGTGTCGAGCCGGCGCGCCTGGAACGTCGTGCAATTGCTCGTGCTCGTGAGTTCCCGGTACGCGTCCTGCGTCGGCACCCAGGCCTCGACGTCGAACTTGCGCGCGGCACTCGAGCCGAGATCGCCGGCCGCGACGTCGATGACGCGATAAGCGAGGCCGAGTGAGCGCAGCATCCCCTCCTGGAGGGCGAGCAGAGCCTCGTGCTCGGCGACCGCGTCGGCCGGGTCCACGTAGCTGAACATCTCGAGCTTCTGAAACTGGTGCACACGGATGATGCCGCGGGTGTCTTTGCCGTAGCTGCCCGCCTCGCGGCGGTAGCAGGTCGACCACCCGGCGTAGCGCAGGGGGCCGCCGCTCAGGTCGAGGATCTCGTCGGCGTGATAGCCGGCGAGCGCCACCTCGCTCGTGCCCGTGAGGTAGAGGTCGTCGTCGCGCAAGCGGTAGACCTCGTCGGCGTGCTCGCCGAGGAAGCCCGTGCCCGACATGACCTCCGGTGTCACGAGTGTCGGGGTGATCATAGGGGTGAAGCCGGCCTCCAGTGCGCGGTCGAGCGCAAGGTTCATGATCGCCAGCTCGAGACGCGCACCGACGCCCTTGAGGAAGTAGAAGCGCGAGCCGGAGACCTTGACTCCGCGCTGCAGGTCGATCGCGTCGAGCAGCTCGCCGAGCTCGACGTGATCACGGGGCTCGAAGTCAAAGCGCGGTACCGCGCCCTCCTCCCGCAGCGTGACGAAGTCGGCTTCACCGCCGGCGGGCACGCCGTCGAGAACAACGTTGGGGAGGCCGCCGACGACGCGAGCGAACTCCTCCTCGGCGGCGGTCACCTCGTGCTGGGCCTGCTTGACGCGCGCCGAGAGCTCCTGGGCCTGGGCGACGAGCGCCGCCTTCTCGTCCTTGGGTGCGGCCGCGACCGTCTTGCCGACGGCGTTCTGCTCAGCGCGCAGAGACTCGAAGGCGGTGATCGCCTCGCGACGCGCCTGGTCGGCCGCGATCGCCTCGTCGACGAGGTCGACTGATGCCCGTCTGGCCTCCTGCGAGCGTCGCAGGGAATCCGGATTCTCGCGCAGCAGTTGGGGGTCGATCACGCTCCTAGTCTGTCACGCGCTCTGCCACGGATTCGCGCGGCATCGCCCGTGCGACATGCTCTACTCTGACGCCATGGCCACTGCTGGCGCCTCCGCCGACCTTCCGCGACTCGGCGTCGTCGTCAACCCGGTCAAGGTCGAGCTGAAGGAGTTGCGGCGAACGGTCGCGGCCGCGGAGAAGGACCACGGCTGGGCCGAATCCCTCTGGCTCGAGACGAGCGTCGACGACCCCGGCCAGGGTGTCGCGCGTGACGCCGTCGACGCTGGCGTGACCGCCGTGCTCGTCGCCGGCGGAGACGGCACCGTGCGAGCGGTCTCGGAAGGGCTCGTCGATTCCGGCATGCCCATGGTGCTCATGCCCGCGGGCACCGGCAATCTGCTCGCGCGCAACCTCGGGGTGAGCGTCAACCGCATGAAGGAGGCCGTCGGCACGGCGTTCACGGGCGAGGATCACGCGATCGACGCGGGGATCGCGGAGATCACCCGGGAGGGCGGTGAAACGGAAGCGCACGCCTTCGTCGTCATGATCGGCATCGGCCTCGACGCGAAGATGATCGCGGCGACGAACGCCGACCTCAAGAAGCGGGTCGGCTGGCTCGCCTACGTGGAGGCGATCGCGCGCATCTTCAAGGACGTCGACGCGGTGCGCCTGCGGTACACCCTCGACGGCTCCTCCCCGCGGTCGACGAGCGCCCACACCGTCCTCATCGGCAATTGCGGTGCACTGCCGGGAGGCGTGCTCATCCTGCCCGAGGCGAAGATCGACGACGGGTTTCTCGACGTCGTCGCCATGCGCCCGCGCAACCTGTGGGGCTGGATCCGCGTGGGCACCGCCCTCGTCTGGGAGAACGGCGTGCTCCACAAGTCCCGTGTCGGGCGGCGCATCATGGCCGCGGACAAGCGCGTGCGCGCCCTCCGCTACTTCCAGGGGCGCCGGATGACACTCGGTTTCGACAAGCCCGAAGAGTTCGAGATCGACGGCGAGGAGATCGGCCTCGTGACGCACGTCGCCGTGCGGGTCGCTCCCGCCGCCCTCATCGTGCGCATCCCGAAGGGCGAGCGCGAGCGGCTCGGTGCCGCCGGGCAGTCCTAGGCTTCCGGTTCCCCCGAGAGGATGCTCCGCAACCAGTCGCGCGCATCCGCGAAGACCTCGTCGCCGTACTCCTGCACGAACTCGACCTGACGCTTGTCCGCCCGCGGGTACGAACCCAGGAAGATGACCTTGGGGCTGAAGCGTCGCAGCCCCAGAAGGGCGTCGGCGACCCGTTCGTCGTGGATGTGGCCGTCGAGGTCGATGACGAAGCGGTAGCGGCCGAGGGCGTCGCCGATGGGCCGCGACTCGAGCAGGCTCATGTTGACACCGCGCGTGGCGAACTGCTCGAGCATCTCGAGCAGCCGACCGGGCGCGTCGTCGGGAAGCTCCGCGATGATGCTCGTCTTGTCGGCGCCGGTGCGCTCGGGAATGGCGAGGCTGCGGCTCACGAGCGCGAAGCGCGTGACGGCGTTCGGGTTGTCGCCGATCTGCTCGGCGAGCACCTCGAGAGCGTGGTGGTCGGTGATGCCCGGCGGCGCGACCGCGGCCTGCGCGAGATCGTTCTCGAGCAGCCCCGCAGCGGCGGCGACGTTCGACGGCGCGGGGATGTGGCCGTGATCGGGCAGGGCCGACTCCAGGTAATGGCGGCATTGCGCGTAGGCGACGGGATGCGCCGAGACGACCCGCACATCCTCGAGGCGCACACCCGGTCGGGCGACGAGAACGAAGTTCACGGGCACGAGGTACTCGCCGATGATGCGCAGGCCTGGCACGGTCGCGAGGGCGTCCTGCGTGGCGCTCACCCCGCCCTCGACCGAGTTCTCGATCGCGATCATCGCGCCGACGCTGCGGCCCGCGGTCACGTCGTCGAGCGCCTCGCCGACATTGCTCACGCTGCGCCAGGTCGCACCCGCGGCCTCAGGCACCTGGCGCAGGGCCTCCCACGTGAACGTGCCGATCGGGCCCAGATAGGAGTACACCGGGGTCGCGTCGGGGGCGTCGCTCATGCTCGGCAGTCTATTGCCGAGCATCCCGCCCCTTGTGCCGCAGGGGTTCGGGTGTGGATGCTCGCAGGGCCCGGTGGTTGGATGGGCGCATGACCGAACGCGCCGGAACACCCGCCCGCCCGGACGACCTCGTCGACATCGACGCGCTGCTGGGGGCGTACGACGACCGCGTTCCCGACCTCGACGACCCGGCGCAGCGCGTCGTGTTCGGCACGAGCGGGCACCGCGGCTCGAGCCTCGACGGCGCCTTCACCGACACCCACATCGCCGCGATCACGCAGGCGATCGTCGAGTACCGCTCCGAGCAGGGCACGCGCGGGCCGATCTTCGTCGGCGCCGACACGCACGCGCTCTCCGCCCCTGCACAGCGGACGGCGCTCGAGGTGCTCGCGGCGAACGGCGTCACGGCCCTCGTCGACGCTCACAACGACTGGGTTCCCACCCCCGCGCTCAGCCACGCGATCCTGCGGGCGAATCGGGATGCTCCCACCGACGCACAGCGTGACGGCATCGTCATCACCCCCAGTCACAACCCGCCCCGCGACGGCGGCTTCAAGTACAACCCTCCCCACGGTGGGCCGGCGGATTCGGACGCGACGAGCTGGATCGCCCGCCGCGCCAACGAGCTCATCGCCGGAGGCAACCGTGACGTGCAGCGTCAGGTCGCCGTCGATGCGCAACCCTACGACTTCCGCGAGCACTACGTCGCGGACCTGGGCGACATCCTCGATCTCGACGCGGTGCGCGCGAGCGGCCTGCGCATCGGCGCCGACCCGCTCGGCGGTGCCGCGGTCAACTACTGGGCTCTCATCGCCGAGCGCTACGGTCTCGACCTCACGGTCGTGAACCCGACGGTCGACCCGCGGTGGGGCTTCATGACCCTCGACTGGGACGGCAAGATTCGCATGGACCCGTCGAGCCGCCACGCGATGGCGAGCGTGCTCGCCCACCGGCACGACTACGACCTTCTCACCGGCAACGACGCCGACGCCGACCGGCACGGCATCGTCACGCCCGACGGCGGTCTCATGAACCCCAACCACTATCTCGCCGTCGCGATCGAGTACCTCTACACCCACCGCCCCGGCTGGCGAGCCGATGCCGCGATCGGCAAGACCCTCGTCTCGAGCACGATGATCGACCGGGTCGCTGACGGCCTGGGGCGGCGCCTGTGGGAGGTGCCCGTGGGGTTCAAGTGGTTCGTGCCCGACCTCCTCGACGGCTCGGTCGCGTTCGGCGGCGAGGAGAGCGCTGGGGCGAGCTTCGTGCGCAAGGACGGCACGGTGTGGACGACCGACAAGGACGGCATTCTGCTCGCCCTCCTCGCGTCGGAGATCACCGCGGTCACCGGGCAGACCCCCTCGCAGATCTACGCGGACCTCACCGACCGCTACGGAGACCCCGCCTACGAACGAGTGGATGCTCCCGCCACCGCCGCGCAGAAGACCGCGCTCGGCTCGCTGCAGGGCGACGCGATCACGGCGGAAGAGCTCGCGGGCGACCCGATCACGGCGACGCTCTCGGAGGCGCCCGGCAACGGTGCGGCCATCGGCGGCCTCAAGGTGTCGACGCACCGGGCGTGGTTCGCGGCGCGGCCGAGCGGCACGGAGGACGTCTACAAGATCTACGCCGAGTCCTTCGGCGGCCCCGAGCACCTCGCGCAGGTGCAGCGCGAGGCGAAGGCGATCGTCGACGCCGCGCTGGGCGGCTCGTGAGCCGCGCCGAGCGCTTCGCCGCGTGGGATGCGATCACGCCGGAGCAGTTGAGTGCCCACGGCGGCATGAAGTGGTCGCTCTTCCCCGGCACGCTCGGCGCGTGGGTGGCCGAGTCGGACCTCGGCACGGCGCCCGCGGTCACGGCGGCGCTGCATGACGCGGTCGACCGCGGCGACCTCGGCTACCTGCCGCGGGGCGTCTCGAACGAGCTGTCGCGGGCGACCGCCGGATGGCTGGCCGAGGAGACCGGGTGGGATCCGACGCCGGAGCGCGTGCATCCCATCGCCGACGTCATCCAGGGCCTCGAGTACGCGATCAGGCACTACACGCGCCCCGGTTCTGCCGTCGTCGTGCCGACCCCGGCGTACATGCCCTTCCTGACCTTCCCGGCGACGCTCGGGCGGGAGGTCGTGGAGGTTCCGCACGCCGTCGACGAAGGCCGCCACACGCTCGACCTCGACGGGATCGACGCCGCGCTGGCCGCGGGCGCAGGTCTCGTGCTGCTGTGCAATCCGCTCAACCCGGGTGGCCGGGTGTTCGAGCGGCCGGAGCTCGAGGCGCTTGCGACCGTCGTCGACCGGCACGGCGCTCGCGTGTTCTCCGACGAGATCCATGCCCCGATCGTGTTCGGCGAGAGGCGCCACGTGCCGTACGCGAGCGTGAGCGACGTGACCGCCCGGCACACCGTCACCGCGATCTCGGCGTCGAAGGCGTGGAACCTGCCCGGTGTCAAGTGCGCGCAGTTCATCACGAGCAGCGACGCCGACGAGGCGATCTGGGAGAGCCTCGGGCCGCTCGGCAGCCACGGCGCGAGCACGCTCGGCGTCATCGCCAACACGGCAGCCTACGATCACGGTCGCGCGTGGCTCGCCGACGTCGTCGACTACATCGACGGCAACCTCGCCCTGCTCGGCGAACTGCTCGCCGACCGCCTGCCCGAGGTCGGCTACCGGCGGCCGGAGGGCACCTACATCGCGTGGCTCGACGTGAGCGCGCTCGGGCTCGGCGACACCCCGGCGGCGACCATTCGCGAGCGCGCTGCCGTATCCCTCACCGAGGGCACCGCGAGCGGGCGGGCCGGCGCTGGCCACGTGCGCATGATCCTCGCGACGCCTCGGCCGCTCGTCGAGCAGCTCGTCGCGGGCATCGCGCGCGCCGCCGGGCGCTGACGAGGCAGCCGACCTACTGAGGACGGAGGCTCAGCCCGCGTAAGTGGGCGCCGGGGGCAGCCCGAAGAACTCCTCGAGAGTTCGGATGCCCGTCTCATGCAGCTCGGTCGCCAGCTCGACGCCCACGTATCGGTAGTGCCACGGCTCGTACTCGTAGCCGGTGATGTCGGTGAGCCCCGCCGGGTAGCGCAGGTGGAAGCCGAACCGGTGCGCGTTGGCGGCGAGCCACTGACCGTGAGGCGTGTCGCCGAAGCACTGATCGAGCGGACACACCGACGGCACCGAGCTGATGTCGATCGACAGGCCCGTCTGATGCTCGCTGTGCCCTGGACGCGCGCTCGTGAGGTCGGCCGCGCTCTGCCCGAGGCTGTCGACCCAGCCCTGATAGATGCGCACCTGCGAGTCGTAGCTACGGTAGGAGCTCTGCGACTGCAGCTCGAGCCCCGCCTCCTCGCGCGCCGTCGCGAACATGTCGACGGCGGCATCCGCTGCTTCTGCACGCAAGTACGGCTCGTACACGTAGGGAATGTCGACGAATACGAGATCGCTCGGGGCGTAGCTCTGCGGCTGCAGCGGGCGCAGCTTGTTCGCGACGACCCACAGCGAGTTCGGGTCGTCGATCGAGCGCGCCTCGCGGTCGAAGGTGGGCGTCGGAGTCGGCGTGGGGGTGGGCGTCGGGGTCTCGCTCGGGGTCGCCGTGGGGGTGCTCGGCACGGGCAGCGGCCCTCGGTCGACGGCGCACCCCGCGAGTGCGAGCAGGGTCGCCGCTGTGAGGGCGATGAGGGAGGTGCCGAGTGCGTTCACGAGTCGAGCCTACCGGGCCGCGCACGCGAGCCCGAGGGTGGTCGGCGAGTGCGCGGGTGGGGGAAGAGCATCCCTCTGATCAGGGATTTCAGTTCGATCTGGAACTAGCGTTGACATTCCAGTCCGATGATGCGTACTGTGTGCCGAAGTGTGAGAGCGCTCTCACGGTCTCTGAATGAGAGCGCTCTCACGCTGAGAGATCCCCTCTCGATCCATTCACCCACACACGCACAAAGGAGTGACCGTGAGACTGTCACGACGCACCACAGCAGGCGCCGCCGTCGCGGGAGCCGCAGCCTTCGCGCTCGTTGCGAGCGGCTGCGCGACCGAAGCCAGCGAGCCCTCGGCCGACGAGCCCATCGAGCTCACCATCACGACCTTCGGCACCTTCGGGTACGAGGACCTGTACGAGGAGTACATGGACCTCAACCCCAACGTGACGATCGTCGCCAACAACATCGACACCGGTGGCAACGCCCGCACCGACACCTTCACGAAGCTCGCCGCCGGCAGCGGACTGAGCGACATCGTCGCCCTCGAGGAAGGCTGGCTCGGGTCGATCATGGAGGTCAGCGGCGAGTTCGTCGACCTGCGCGACTACGGTATCGAGGACCGCGCAGGCGACTGGGTCGACTGGAAGTACCAGCAGGCGACCGACCCGGACGGCCGCGTCATCGGCTACGGCACCGACATCGGACCGGAGGGCATCTGCTTCAACGGCCCGCTCTTCGAGGCCGCCGGCCTGCCGAGTGACCGCGAGGGCGTCGCCGAGCTGCTCGATGGCGGCTGGGACACCTTCTTCGAGGTCGGCCAGCAGTACGTCGACGCCACCGGCAAGGCCTGGTACGACCACTCGGGCTTCGTCTGGAACGCCATGGTGAACCAGCTGCCCGAGGGCTACTACACCTCGGATGGCGAGCTCAACGTCGACGGCAACGCCGAGCTCAAGGCGCGCTTCGACCAGCTCGCCGCCGCGACCGAGGGCGGCCAGTCGGCCGCGCAGGGCGCGTGGGACTGGAACGGCGGACAGTCGTTCGTCGACGGCACCTTCGCGACCTTCGTGTGCCCGGGCTGGATGCTCGGCGTCGTGCAGGGCAACACCGAAGCCGGTGGCGGCGACGCCTCGACCGGCTGGGACTTCGCTGACGTCTTCCCCGGCGGCGCGGCGAACTGGGGCGGCGCGTTCCTCGCCGTGCCCGAGACGAGCGACAAGAAGGAAGCCGCGGCGGCCCTCGCCTCGTGGCTGACCGAGCCCGAGCAGCAGATCACGCAGTTCGAGGCCGCGGGCACCTTCCCGAGCACCCTCGAGGCTCAGGCAGAGCTGGCCGCAAACCCCACGCCGAACGCGTTCTTCAATGACGCGCCGGTGGGCTCGATCCTCGCGGGTCGCGCCGAGGGCGTCGTCGCGCAGTTCAAGGGACCGGACGACTCACTGATCCAGGAGAACGTCTTCGGCCCGCCGCTGCAGGCGCTCGACCGCGGCGAGCTCGACGGCGAAGGCGCCTGGGCCGAGGCCCTGGCCCTGCTCGACGAGCTGGTCGGCTAGCACCACCACGGCGACGGGGGCCGTTCCCGACCCGAACGGAACGGCCCCCGTCGCGCACCTCCCTCCATCCCACTCCTCCCCGTATCGCGGCCGACACCGGCCTCGAGCGCCGGCGAAACGGAACCACCATGACGAGCACACTCGCGCGACCCGAGCAGGGCACGCCACCGGCCACCCCAGGCGCAGCGCCCCGCCGTCGCACGGGGCTCACCCTGGCCCGATTCGACCTCAAGGCCTCGCCGTACCTCTACATCGCCCCCTTCTTCGTGCTCTTCGCCGTCACGGGGCTCTTCCCCCTCATCTACACGCTCGTCGTCTCCCTGCACGACTGGCCGCTCCTGCAGGGGCAGGGCGACTTCGTCGGATTCGACAACTTCGCCGCCGTCCTCGGCGACCGCTTCTTCTGGAACTCGATCGGCAACACGCTGAGCATCTTCCTCATCTCGACCGTGCCCCAGCTCGCGATGGCGCTCGTGCTGGCAGCGATTCTCGACCAGCACCTCAAGGCCCGCACCTTCTGGCGCATGAGCGTGCTGCTGCCCTACGTCGTGACCCCCGTCGCCGTCGCCCTCATCTTCTCGAGCGTCTTCAGCGAGGACTCCGGTCTCGTCAACAACCTCATCGGCCTCGTCGGCATCGACCCGGTCGAGTGGAAGCACGACGTCTTCGCCAGCCATGTCGCGATCGCGACGATGGTCAACTGGCGCTGGACCGGCTACAACACCCTCATCCTGCTCGCGGCCATGCAGGCGGTGCCCCGCGACCTTCACGAGTCCGCGGCCATCGACGGAGCGGGAGCCTCCCGTCGGTTCTTCTCGATCACGATCCCGAGCATCCGGCCCACCGTGATCTTCGTCATCATCACGTCCACGATCGGCGGCCTGCAGATCTTCGCCGAGCCCCGCCTGTTCGACGTCTCGAACGCCGGTGGCATCGGCGGCGCCCAGCGACAGTTCCAGACCACGGTGCTCTACCTGTGGGAGATGGCGTTCTTCCGCCAGGACTTCGGGCGGGCCGCGGCCATCGCGTGGCTGCTCTTCCTGCTCATCGTCGCGATCGGGCTCGTCAACTTCGGCATCTCCCGGCGCATCGCGAGCGTCGAAGGGAACCGCCTGAACCGTCGTGCGCGACGACAACTCGCCGCCCACCGGAGGGGAAACCGATGACCGCGCCCGCCCCCACCCCCGTCATGCCCGTGCGGCCCGCCGGTGCCGACGAGACCGAGGTCGAGCATCCCCGACCGCGCAGGCGCCGAGTCGGCGGCTCCGGCGTGGCCCTGCGCCCCGGCTTCCTCAGCTACGGCCTGCTGCTCGCCTGGGTCCTCGGCACCGCGTACCCCCTGTGGTGGTCCTTCGTCGTCGCGAGCGGCACCAACGCCACCCGTGGCGAGACGCTGCCGCTCATCCCCGGCGGGAACTTCCTCGCCAACGCCGCACGAGTGCTCGACGCCATTCCCTTCTGGCTCGCCCTCGGCAACTCGATCATCGTCTCCTCGATCATCACGATCTCCGTCGTGACGTTCTCGACCCTCGCGGGCTACGCCTTCGCGAAGCTGCGCTTCAAGGGTCGCGAGGGGCTGCTCGTGTTCGTCATCGCGACCATGGCGATTCCCACCCAGCTCGGCATCATCCCGCTCTTCATCGTCATGCGCGAGCTGGGGTGGACGGGCACGCTCGGCGCCGTCATCATCCCGACCCTCGTCACGGCGTTCGGGGTCTTCTTCATGAGGCAGTACCTCGTGGGCGTCATTCCCGACGAGCTCATCGAGGCGGCGAGGGTCGACGGCGCCAACCAGATCCGCACCTTCTTCACGGTCGCGGTGCCCGCCGCCCGACCCGCGATGGCGATCCTCGGCCTCTTCACGTTCATGATGGCGTGGACGGACTACCTGTGGCCTCTGATCGTGCTGAGCCCGCAGAACCCGACCCTGCAGACGGCTCTCGGCCAGCTGCAGTCCGGCTACTACGTCGACTACTCGATCGTGCTCGCCGGCGCCGTGCTCGCGACGCTGCCGCTGCTCATCCTCTTCATCGCCGCCGGTCGCCAGCTCATCTCGGGCATCATGCAGGGAGCGGTGAAGGGCTGATGGCGCCACGGAACCTCCCCCCGGGATTCCTGTGGGGGTCCGCCACCGCGGCCGCGCAGATCGAGGGCGCCGCGCACGAGGACGGCAAGGAGGACTCGATCTGGGATGCGTTCGCGCGCGTTCCCGGTGCCGTCGCGCGCGGCGATTCCCCCGCCGTCGCCGTCGACCACTACCACCGCATGCCCGACGACGTGGCCCTCATGCGCGAGCTCGGCCTCGACTCGTACCGCTTCTCGGTGAGCTGGGCGCGCGTCAAGCCGGGTGACCGCGAGCCGAATCGCGCCGGGCTCGCGTTCTACAGCCGCCTCGTCGACGAGCTGCTCGAGGCGGGCATCCTGCCCTGGCTGACCCTCTACCACTGGGACCTTCCCCAGGCCCTCGAGGAGAAGGGCGGCTGGGCGAACCGCGACACCGCCTACCGGTTCCGCGACTACGCCGCCCTCGTGCACGAGGTGCTCGGTGATCGCGTCACGCACTGGACGACGTTCAACGAGCCGCTGTGTTCCTCCCTCATCGGATACGCGGGCGGCGAGCACGCACCTGGCCGCAGCGAGCCGCGCGCCGCGCTTGCGGCCCTGCACCACCAGCACCTCGCGCACGGGCTCGCCACACGCGCGCTGCGCGAGCACGGAGCCCAGCAGCTCGGCATCACGCTCAACCTCACGAACGCGGTGCCGAACGACCCCGATGACCCCGTGGACCAGGACGCCGCGCGACGGCTCGACGCGATCTGGAACCGCGCCTTCCTCGAACCGCTCCTGCTCGGCGCCTACCCTGCCGACTTCGTCGAGGACGTGCGCGAGCACCACTTCGAGGGGCTCATCCGCGAAGGCGACCTCGAGACGATCGCGGCGCCGATCGACTTCCTGGGCGTGAATCATTACCACGACGACAACGTGAGCGGTCATCCCCTGCCTCCGGATGCTCCGCGCGTGCTGCGGCCCACCGACTACGCGCACGGCAACCCGTTCGTGGGCTCGGAGCACCTCACGTTCCCCCGCCGCGGCCTGCCCCGCACGGCCATGGACTGGGAGATCAACCCCGATGGCCTGCGGCAGCTGCTCGTGCGCCTCGGCCGCGAGTACCCGACCCTTCCGCCGCTCTACGTGACGGAGAACGGGTCGGCGTGGGACGACGTCGTCGAGCAAGACGGCTCGATCGACGACGAGCCCCGCGTCGAGTACCTGCTCGCCCACCTCGAGGCGGTCGCCGCCGCGATCGAGGATGGAGCCGACGTGCGCGGCTACTTCGTGTGGTCGCTGCTCGACAACTTCGAGTGGGCGTGGGGCTACGACAAGCGGTTCGGCATCGTGCACGTCGACTACGAGACGCAGAAGCGCACGGTCAAGCGCAGCGGTCGCGTGTACGCGCAGCTCATCAGCGAGGCGCGCGCCGCCACCACGGCGACCGCTGCGCCGTAGGATGGCGGCACGCACCGACCCCGCCGACCCGAGGCGCACCGGCACGACCCCCATCGGAGCATCCTCATGAGCGACGACACGGCGACCCACGACACCGTCACCGGGGCACCGACCCTCGAGATGGTGGCGACCGTCGCGGGGGTGTCGCGCGCGACCGTCTCTCGGGTCATCAACGACTCCCCCCGTGTCACGCCCGCGGCGATCGCGGCGGTCGAGCGCGCGATCGCCGAGCTCGGCTACGTACCCAACCGCGCGGCACGCATCCTCGCCTCGCGGCGCACGTTCGCGATCGCGCTCGTGATCCCCGAGAACACTGCCAAGTTCTTCGCCGACCCCTACTTCGCGCAGGTCATCCAGGGCGTCGCCCTCGAACTGTCGAGCACGGCGTACACGCTGAGCCTCCTCATCGCGCCCGAGGCCGACGCCGAGAAGACCCGCAACTTCTTGCAGGCGGGCAACGTCGACGGCGCTCTCGTGCTCTCGCACCACTCCGACGACCGCTCCTACCTCGCCCTCGCACGCACGCTGCCGGTCGTCTTCGGCGGGCGGCCGATGAGCGCCGAGGGCGGCGAGGGCTACTACGTGGACGTCGACAACGTCGCCGCAGCCCGTCACGCGACCGAGCATCTTGTGTCGCTCGGCCGGCGCCGCGTGGCGACGATCGCGGGGCCCGCCGACATGGCGGCCGGTCTCGACCGCGTCGACGGCTGGCGGGAGGCCCTCGACGCGGCCGGGCTCGCTGCCGACCTCGTGGAGCGCGCCGACTTCACGCCAGCGGGCGGAGCCGATGCCATGAGGCGCATCCTCGATCGCGGCGTGACGATCGACGCCCTCTTCGCGGCGAGCTCGCAGATGGCCGCCGGAGCGCTGGGGGTGCTGCGGGATGCTGGGCTCACGGTGCCCGACGATGTCGCCATCACCTCCATCGACAACGACTACTTCGCCCAGAACGCCACCCCGCGGCTGACGACCGTCGAGCAGCCCTCCGTCGAGGTGGGCCGCACGATGGCGCGCCTCATCGTCGACCGCATCGAGGGCCGCGACGTCGCCCAGGTGACGATCCTGCCGACGCGTCTCGTGCACGGCGACAGCGCCTGAGAGCACCCCCGAGCCGGCTCGCTAGGGTGTGCGGCATGAGTCTCACCGTCACGCACGAGCCCGACGCCGACCGCTACGCCGCCTACGACGGCGACGAGCTGCAGGGTTGGATCATCTACGACCACGCGGGCGGCACCCTCCGCCTCCTCCACGCCGAAGTACCGCCGCTCAAGCGCGGCCAGGGCGTCGGCGGGGCCGTCGTGCAGGCCATCCTGCAGGAGCTACGCGAGACCACGAGCGAGCCCGTCAAGCCGATCTGCGGGTTCGTGGCGTCCTGGATGCGTCAGCACCCCGAGTACGCCGACCTCTCCTCGCGTCGCTGAGCGCCGCCCCCGCGTCGGCTGGTGCACCCCCGACAGTGCGGCCGCTCGGGACTACTCTGGTGCCATGAGCCGCACTCGCGCCATCCTCGCCGCCGTGCTCGTCGGCCTCGGCGCCCTCGCCTACGGTGTCTCGCCGATCGACGTGATTCCCGAGCTCCTTGTCGGGCCACTCGGTTTCGGGGACGACCTCGCCGTTCTCGCCGGGGCGGGCTTCGCCATCTGGAAGCTCCTCAGCGGGCGCGACCCGCGTCAGGCCGGGCCGAAGCCCGGCACGCCGCCCGGCTCGCAGCCTCAGCACAGCCCTCAGCCGCACTACGAGCAGAAGCCCCGCCCCGA
The DNA here is from genome assembly GCF_009371975.2 of Microcella pacifica. Taxonomy (GTDB): domain Bacteria; phylum Actinomycetota; class Actinomycetes; order Actinomycetales; family Microbacteriaceae; genus Microcella; species Microcella pacifica. Next base: position 33,297 of record NZ_VIKT02000016.1, on the reverse strand, counting down.
GCAGCAGGGCTGAGCCTGGTCGGCGCGGCTCTCAGTCCCAGCCCGACGCTCAGTCACGCAGCGGCAGCACGACCGGTCGCCCCGAGGCGCCGAGCCGGTGAATCCGCACCTCGAGCCCGTAGACGCGACTCACGCGCTCGGCCGTCATGACCTCGGCGGGCGTGCCGAGCGCGTCGAGCCGACCGCTGTCGAGGAGGGCGATGCGGTCGGCGTAGGCACCCGCGAGCGAGAGGTCGTGCACGACGACGACGACCGCTCGGCCCTGCGCGGCGAGGCCGCGCGCCACGCGCATGACCTCCTCCTGGTGACGCAGGTCGAGCGCCGCGGTCGGCTCGTCGAGGAAGACGATGTCGGTCGACTGCGCGAGCACGCGGGCGAGCGACACCCGGGCCTGCTCGCCGCCGCTGAGCGAGGTGAAGCGTCGGCCGAGCAGGTGCTCCACGTCGGCCGCTTCGACCGCACGGATGACCGCTTCGCGGTCGTCGTCGACCGTCGAGCCGCGCATCCAGGGATTGCGCCCCATCTGCACGATCTCGATGACGCGGAAAGGGAAGCTCACGGCGTTCGCCTGCGTGAGCACAGAGCGGAGCCGGGCCAGCTCGAGCGCACGGTAGTCGCCGATCGGCCGGCCCAGCAGCGTCACCTCTCCCTCGTTCGGGCTCGCGTCGCCGCTGAGCACCGAGAGCAGCGTCGACTTGCCGGCGCCGTTCGGACCCACGAGGGCGAGGATCTCACCCGCGCGCACATCCAGATCGATGCCGGTGAGGATGCCCCGCCCGTCGAGGCGCACGCTCACGCCGCGGGCCTCGATGAGGGCGGACCCCGGCGCGCTCATGCCCAGCCTCCGCTGCGGCGGCGCTGCCGCCACAGCAGGTAGAAGAAGAACGGGCCGCCGATGAGCGAGGTGAGCATGCCGATCGGCAGCTCGGCGCCCGCGACCATCGTGCGCGTGAGCAGGTCGGCGAGCACGAGCAGGGCTCCGCCGCCCACCGCGCTCGCGATGATGAGGCCGCGGTGCGCAGGCCCGATGATCATGCGGATGATGTGCGGCACGACGAGCCCCACGAAGGCGATGATGCCCGTGAAGGCGACAGCGACGCCCGTCAGCAGGGCGACGAGCACGATCGAGACGAGGCGCAGCCGTTCGACGTTGACGCCGAGGTGACGCGCGTTGCGTTCGCCGAGCGCGAGCAGGTCGAGCCGCTGCGCCAGGAGGATCGCGGCGATCACGCCCGCCACGCCCACGGCGGCGACGATCGCCACTTGCGACCACAGGGAGCCCGCGATCGAGCCGAGCTGCCAGAAGACGATCTGCTCGCGGCTCGCCGTGTCGGCGACGAACAGCACGAAGGCGATGCCGGCCTGCGCGAAAGCGTTGATCGCGATGCCGGTCAGCAGCAGGGTGACGACCTCGGTGCGCCCGCCGGCCCGCGACACCACGTAGACGAGCAGCGTCGCGAGGAGCGCGCCGAGGAAGGCGAACACGGCGATGCCCGCGCCACCGAGCACGGAGGCGCCGAGCACGATCGCCGTCGCAGCACCGAGGGCGGCACCGGAGGACACCCCGACGACGCCGGGCTCGGCGAGCGGGTTGCCGAAGATCGCCTGCATGACCGCGCCCGCGACGGCGAGCGCCGCCCCCACCAGGAGGCCCATGAGGATGCGCGGGAAGCGCACGAACCACAGCGTCGACTCCACGATGGGGTCGGTGGGCGCCCACACGGTGTCGAGGCCGACAGCACGCAGCAGCGAGCCAGCGACCTCGGTGGGCGTGATCGCGAGCTGCCCCGTGATCGCCGACAGCACGATGCCGCCGACGACGACGCCGGCGAGCAGGAGCGTGAGGCCGACGGCCCGGATGCGCGGGCTCACGGAACGCGCTGGATCCAGTCCTCCGTGGAGAACTTCTCCGCGACGAGCTTCTCCACGCGCTCCATCTCCTCCGGGGCGATCTCGCTGTCGGTGAGGCCGTTGAGCGAGCGGAACGTGCCCAGCAGGGTCTCGATGACCTGGTCCCGCGTCAGACCGGTCTGCGACTTGAGCGGGTCGACCCGCTTGTTGGCGCTCTTCACGCCCTTGTCGCTGAGCTTCTCCCGGCCGATGCGCAGCACCTCGGTCATGCGATCCGCGTCCATGTCGTACGCCATCGTGACGTGGTGCAGCACGGAGCCCGAGCCGAGCCGCTTCTGCGCCGCGCCGCCGATCTTGCCGGCCGAGCTCGCGATGTCGTTGAGCGGCACGTAGCGCGCATCGAGCCCGAGCTCGCGCAGGGCGACGATGACCCACTCGTCGAGGAACGCATAGGACTCCGCGAAGCTCATGCCGTTGACGAGCTCGCTCGGGGCGTAGAGAGAGTAGGTGATGGCCGACTGCGGCTCGATGAACATCGCCCCGCCGCCGGAGATGCGGCGCACGATCTCGAAGCCGTAGCGCTCGGCGTTGTCGCGATCGACCTCGTTGCTGACCGACTGGAACGAGCCGATGACGACCGCGGGGCTCTTCCACTCCCAGATGCGCAGGGTGGGCCCGCGCGAGCCGTCGCCCACGCACTCGGCGAGCACCTGGTCGAGCGCCATCTGCTGCAGGGGCGCGAGCGCGGGGCCGCGCAGCAGCTGCCAGTCGTAGTCGGCGAAGGTCGTCGCGCTCGACAGCGCGCGGCGGATCGTCGTCGCGACCGCTTCGGCGCTGAACCCGAGGAGGACGGCACCGTCGGGCAGAGCATCCTCGATTCTCGCCGTGAGGGTCTTCGCATCGGACGCCGCTGGCATACCGCGCACCGCCGCCTCGATCGCGGGGATCGTCTCGTCGGGCTCGACGAAGAAGTCGCCAGCGAGGCGGAACATGCCGATGCGGTCGTCGCTCACCGCGAGGTCGACGACGACGAGCTTGCCGCCGGGAACCTTGTACTCTGCGTGCAGTGCCTCACCGTGCATGACACTGAGCCTATTCGCCCTGCCCTGACGCAGCGACAGGGAACCCTGGCAGTCGCGTTTAGATCACGCCTTGCGCGAGCATCGCGTCGGCGACCTTCACGAAGGACGCCGTGTTGGCTCCGATCACGTAGTCCCCCCGCGCGCCATGGCGTTCCGATGACTCGTAGGTCATGTCGTGCACGGACGTCATGATGGCGCGCAAGCGATCCTCACTGTCGGCGAAGCTCCAGCGCTGGCGCGATGCGTTCTGGCTCATCTCCAGAGCACTCGTCGCGACTCCGCCCGCGTTGGCAGCCTTCCCCGGCGCGAAGAGCACTGAGGACTCCCTGAAGGCCTCGATGGCCTCCGGCGTGCACGGCATGTTCGCCCCCTCTGCCACAGCGGTGACGCCCTGCCGAACGAGGGTGGCCGCCGCCGCGCCGTCCAGCTCGTTCTGAGTGGCGCAGGGGAGCGCGATATCGGTGGGCACGTCCCACACGGAGCCTGCGCGCACGAAGTGAGCACCCGGTCGACGTTCGGCGTAGTCGCTCACGCGCAAGCGCTCGACCTCCTTGACCTGCTTGAGCAGATCGAGGTCGATGCCCTTCTCATCGACGACGTAACCGGAGGAGTCGGACGCCGTGATGGCTGTTCCCCCCAGCTGCTGGATCTTCTCGATCGCATAGAGCGCGACGTTGCCGGACCCGGACACCACAGCGTTCAATCCCTCGATCGCACGGCCGCTGCGTTCGAGCATCTGCTCGAGGAAGAAGACCGTGCCGTAGCCGGTGGCCTCCGTGCGCACCTCCGCCCCACCCCAGGCAACGCCCTTGCCGGTGAACATGCCGGACTCGTGCCGGTTCATGATCTTGCGGTAGCGCCCGAACAGGTAGCCGATCTCGCGAGCACCCACACCGATGTCTCCCGCGGGAATGTCGGTGTGCTCGCCGAGATGCCGGTAGAGCTCATCCATGAAGCTCTGGCAGAAGCGCATGACCTCGCCGTCGCTCCTGCCGTGCGGGTCGAAGTCGCTCCCACCCTTGGCCCCGCCGATGCCCTGAGCGGTCAGGGCGTTCTTGAAGATCTGTTCGAAGCCGAGGAACTTGACGATGCCGAGGTTGACGCTCGAGTGGAATCGCAGGCCGCCCTTGTACGGCCCCAGGGCCGAGTTGAACTGCACGCGGAACCCGCGAGAGACCTGCACGCGATTGTCGTCGTCGACCCACGGCACGCGGAAGACCACCTGGCGCTCGGGCTCGACGAGCCTCTCGAGGATTCCCGCCTCGACGTAGTCGGGGCGCTCGTCGAGCACCGGTGCGATCGACTCCAGCACCTCGTGCACGGCCTGCATGTACTCGGGTTCCCCCGGGTTTCGAGCGGCGACGGTCTCGAGAATCGGGTCCACGACCCTTCGCAGGGACGGCGACGAGGACGTGATCGACATGGCGGAGCGCTTTCGTTCGAGACGGTGCCCGCCGGAATCAAGGTCGGCGGTGCAGGTGGCGGGAGACCCCGCCTTCAGGGCACCCACCCTACTGCTGACCGCGACGCGCGGGTGCGGACGTCGGCGTAGGGTGCAGGCATGGATCCGATCGCCCTGCACCTGCCCACGTTGGCCGACCACCTGATAGCCCAAGCCGCCGACAGCCCTCAGGGGCGCAGTGCGCAGCGCATCGACCTCGATCACGAGACTCTGCGCATGACGGCGATCGGATTCGCCGAGGGAGGGGCGCTGCCGGACCATCGGAACCCGGGCGAGGCGGTGCTGCAGGTCGTGCGCGGACGAGTGCGCCTCAGCGATGCGACCCGCACGATCGACATGGACGCAGGGATGATCGCGCGCATCCCCGACGGTGTGCACCGTCTCGACGCGCTCGAGCCGAGCGTGGTCGTGCTGACGGCGATCTCGATGCCCGTGGGCAGGACGCCCGAGACGGACGCGGCCGGCTAGGAGCCGGCGAGCAGCCGGTCGTCGAGCCAGGCGACGAGGTCGGCGCGCACCTCGACCTGGTTGGTCTCGTTGAAGACCTCATGCCGGGCGCCCTCGTACACGATGAGCTCGACATCGGTGAGGCCGCCGCGCTGCAGATAGGCGTCGGCGAGCTTCTTGGCACTCGCCTCGCCGCCGAGCGGGTCGTCGTCGCCCACCATGATGAGCATCGGCATCGGCCGCTCGACGCGCTTCGGTGTGCCGTAGAGGCGGAGGCCGTCGCGAAGGCCGAAGAGCTGCAGCACCTTCGCGTCGGTCGTGAGCGGGTCGGCCGCGAAGGCCTCCGAGACGGCCGGGTCGCGGCTGAGCCACTCCGCACCCGTCGTGCCGAGGTGCTTGTGCCGCGCGTTGAGGTCGCCGCCGTTCATCGCCAACGGCGTGCGGTACGCCGTGCCGGTGAGGACGACCGCGTCCCACGGCACAGGGCCCTCGTTGAGGAGGTTCTGCGCCATGAGCGAGCCCCAGGAGTGGCCGATGAGCGCGAAGGGGAGGTCGGGGTAGTCGAGGCGCACGAGCTCGGCGAGGTCGAGCAGGTTCTGCTGCGTCGCCCGGAGGCCCCCGACGCCGAGCTTGCCGATCTTGTTGAGGTCACCGCCCCAGTACTCGACACCGGTCTGGCCGTGGCCGCGATGGTCGTCGGCGTAGACGACGTAGCCGGCGGTGACGAGGGACTGCGCGAGCGCCTCGTAGCGCAGCGCGTGCTCGCCCACCCCGTGCGCGATCTGCACGGCACCGCGCGGCTTGCCGGGCGCCCACACGTAGTAGTGCACGACGACGCCGTGCGCGTCGGTGACGGTGCGGTGCTCGCGCTCGGCGATAAATGTGGGCATGGCGGATCCTCCTGACGCCCATCGTATGCGTCGCCCAGTGGTTAGCCGAGGTAATGAGCTAGGCTAAGGGCATCATGGCCACGACGACCGACCCGGATGAAGAGCTGCGAGTCCTCCTGCAGCAGGTGGCCCGCCGCATTCGCGCCGAGCGTGCCGGCAGCGGCGTCACCGACAGCCAGCTGAGTGTTCTGTGGCGACTCGTCGCCGGCAGTCGCACGACGCCCGGTGCCCTCGCCGAGCATGAGCGCGTGAGCCCGCCGAGCATCAATCGCACCCTCAACGGCCTCGAGGCCTCCGGGTTCATCACGCGAGAACCCAGCAGCGAGGATGCGCGCCAAGTGTGGGTCACGATCACCCCGGCGGGTCACGAGCTCGTCGCCGAGACCCGCCGGCTACGCAACGCCTGGTTCCACGAGCAGCTCGAAGCACTCACCGCCACCGAGCGGCGAGCCCTCGAGGCGGTGCGACCGATCCTGCGCCGCCTCGCCAGTTCGTGAGCGCGACGTTCCGATCGCTCGGAATCCTGAACTACCGCATCTGGTTCATCGGCGCGATCGTCTCCAACATCGGTACCTGGATGCAGCGGACCGCGCAGGACTGGTACGTGCTCACCGAGCTCACCGACAACGACGCCGCCGCGGTGGGCATCACCCTCGCCCTGCAGTTCGGCCCGGCGCTCGTCATCGGGCCATACGCGGGCATCATCGCCGACCGCCTCGCCGGGCGACGGCTCATCGCGACCACCCAGTCGGTGCAGGCGCTCCTGGCACTCGTGCTCGGCATCATCATTCTCACCGGCGTCGCCGAACTGTGGATGGTCTACGCGCTCGCTCTCGGCCTCGGCATCACGACCGCCGCCGAGGCTCCGGCCCGACAGACGTTCGTGGGCGAGCTCGTCGGCAAGGACGACCTGCCCAACGCGGTCGCCCTCAACTCGACCTCGTTCAATGGAGCTCGTCTCATCGGGCCCGGCATCGCAGGCCTGCTCGTTGCCCTTCTCGGAGCAGGCTGGGTCGTGCTCATCAACGTGCTCACCTTCTCGGCGATGCTCGTCGCCATCGCCCTCCTGCGCTCCGATCGGCTGCAGCCGATACGGAAGACGAACAAGGGCCGGGGGCAGCTGCGGGAGGGCATCCGATACGTGCGTCGCCGCGGCGATCTGCTCGTCATCTTCGCGATGATCTTCCTCATCGGCACCGTCGGCTTCAACTTCGCGATCTTCACGGCGACCATGGCGCGGGTGGAGTTCGGACGCGGGGCGAGCGAATTCGGCCTGCTCTCCTCCGTCGTCGCCGTCGGCTCCGTGGCGGGAGCCCTCGCCGCCGCGCGTCGCGTGCGGCCGCGACTGCGCGTCATCGTGCTCGCCTCGCTCGGACTCTCCGCCTCCATGGCGACCGCGGCCCTCATGCCCACCTTCGAGCTCTTCGCGGTAGCCCTCGTCCCGGTCGGGTTCACCGCCATGACGATGGTGACCTCGGCCAACGCCTACGTGCAGACCACCACCCGGGCATCCATTCGCGGGCGCGTCCTCGCGCTCTACCTGACCGTCTTCATGGGCGGCACCCCGCTCGGCGCCCCCCTCGTCGGCCTCATCGCCAACGAGGCCGGGCCCCGCTGGGCGATCGTCGCGGGCTCCCTCGGCGGGCTCTTCGCCGCGATCATCGCCATCCTCTGGATGCGCTCGACCCGCAACCTGCGCGTCGGCCGCCGCCACGCCGACGACCGCTGGTGGCGCATGACCGTCGCCTACGACGGCGACGACTACTCGAAGCGCCTGCGCAACCGGGAGACGGCGACGCAGGAGCTCGCGGTCATCGAGGCGGAGACGCGCAAGTCGTAGGGGGCGGGGCGCTCACGCCTCGCGCGTGATCTCCACCGTGACGAAGAGGCGCGAGCTCGCCGGCCCCGCGTAGACCCCGCGCAGCGGCGGAACGTCGGTGTAGTCGCGGCCTCGGCCGACGATGACGTGACGGTCGCCGATCTCGATCGCGTTCGTCGGGTCGTAGCCGCGCCAGCCGCCGTCGAACCACTCCACCCAGGCGTGCGACTCGCCCGCCACGGTCTCGCCGATCTGGGCATCCGGAACCGGGTGCAGGTAGCCGCTCACGTAACGCGCCGGGATGCCCGCGGTGCGCAGGGCGCCCAGCGCGAGATGCGCGATGTCCTGGCACACACCGCGCTGGTCCTGCCAGGCCTCCGCGGCGGTCGTGTGCACGCCCGTCACGCCCGACATGTACTCGACCTTCTCGTGCACCCAGTCGCAGATCGCGCGCGCGGCCTCCGCTGGTGGCAGAGACCCACCGAGCTCGCGGGCGCGCTCGGCGACCTCCTCGGGCGGCATCGTGAGGCGCGTCTGCCGCGTGCTCTCCACGAGGGCGATCGAGCGGTCGAAGAGCGCGGGCAGAGCATCCCACCCGATCGGGTCCCCGTTCACCGGACGCTCGCGCACCTCGACGAGGCTGTCGGCCGTGAGGGCGAGCTCGTGGTGCTGCTCGAGCTGCTCGAACGCCGTCGCGCGCGTGCCGAAGTAGTCGGTGTAGTGGTGCAGCGCCGAGTGCGGCGTGATGTCGAGATGCGAGAAGAGCACGAGCTGGCCGTCCGAGCTCGCCGGCAGCATGCGCGCCTCGTTGTACGACGCGGTGACATCGCCCTCGTAGTGGAAGCCCGTGACGTGGCGCACGCGCAAGCGGTTCATGACGACTCCCCCACCCAGCTCGGAGCGGCGTTCGTCGGGAAGTAGCGCTGACGCACGGCCTCGCTCGCCGAGCTCGTCGCCGACTGCACCGCGTCCATGTGGCGCTGCAGGTCGTCGAGGATGTCGTGAATCGGGCGGTACTCGAGCTCGCTGCGGATCTGCCCGAGCTGGCGCAGGGCTGCATCGCCGACGCCCGCCCGACCCGTGCCGCGCGGCTCGATGTCGCGCAGGCAGTTCTCGGCCCGCGTGACCGAGTAGAGGATGCTACGCGGGAACAGCCGGTCGAGCAGGAGGAACTCGGCGGCATTCGTGGCGCTCGGTACACCGCGGTAGGTGCGCAGGTAGGCCTCGTAGGCGCCGCAGCTGCGCAGGATCGTCGTCCACGACGGACCCGAGGCCTCGGTGAGCGAGCGCGTCGCGAGCAGGCGCGCGGTCATGTCGGCGCGCTCGAGGCTGCGACCGAGCGTGAAGAAGCTCCACGACTCGTCGCGGCTCGACGACGACTCGACGATGCCGACGGCGAGCGCCGACCGCTCGCGCACCCAGCCGAAGAACTCGTGCACCTTGTCGTTGGCGACGCGGCGCGGCATTCGGGCGCGCGTCGTGTTGAGGGCCTCCCACAGCTCCGTGCTCACGACCTCGCGGGCGCGGCGCGCGTTCTCGCGCGCTGCGCCGATCGAGTAGGCAATCGAGGCGGGGTGCGACCGGTCGACGGCGAGGATGCTCAGCACATCGCCGCGCGTGAGGGCATGGTCCGGCGCCACGGCGCTGCCCATGACGCTCAGGAGCGACCGGCACGCGGTGTCCTCGTCGATCCAGGGGTCCTCGAGCAGCAGCTGCAGGTGCACGTCGAGAATGCGGGCGGTGCCGTCTGCGCGCTCCACGTAGCGGCCGATCCAGAACAGGCTCTCGGCGATCCGGCTGAGCATCATGATGCCTCCCCCTTGCCACGGGGAGCGCCATTGCTCGGGTTCTTCTTCGCGCTTTGCTGCTGCTGCTGTTGCTGGTCCTGCCGAGGATCGTCCTGCGGATTGTGGTCGGGCAGGTGCGCGTGGGCATCCGTGATGATCGGGATCGACTGGGTGACCGTCGCCTGCTCGGTGACGATGCCCTGGATGTCGTGGCTGTCGGAGACCATCGCCTGTCGGCCGACGACCCAGGTGTCTTTCGAGCCGCCGCCCTGCGAGGAGTTCACGACGAGCTGCCCCTCGGGGAGGGCGACGCGCGTGAGGCCGCCGGGCAGCACCCAGACATCGCTGCCGTCATTGACCGCGAAAGGCCGCAGGTCGGCATGACGCGGCCGGATGCCCTCATCGACGAGCGTCGGAATGGTGGAGAGCTGCACGACCGGCTGCGCGATCCACCCTCGGGGGTCGGCGATGAGCCGCGTGCGCAGCTCGTCGAGCTCCTGCCGGCCGGCCGCCGGACCCACCACGAGCCCCTTGCCGCCCGAGCCGTCGACGGGCTTCACCACGAGCTCGTCGAGGCGGTCGAGAACCTCGGCGAGAGCATCCGGCTCCTCCAGGCGCCAGGTGTCCACGTTGGGGATGATCGGGTCCTCGTCGAGGTAGTACCGCACCAGATCGGGCATGTAGGTGTAGACGAGCTTGTCGTCGGCGACACCGTTGCCGACAGCGTTCGCGATCGTCACATTGCCCAGGCGTGCCGCGAGCATGAGGCCCGGCGTGCCGAGCATCGAGTCGGCGCGGAACGTCAGCGGGTCGAGGAACTCATCGTCGACGCGGCGGTAAATCACATCGACGCGCTGCGGGCCGCTCGTCGTGCGCATGAAGACGCGCCCGCCCGAGCAGAACAGGTCTCGACCCTCGACGAGCTCGACGCCCATAAGGCGCGCGAGGAGCGTGTGCTCGAAGTACGCCGAGTTGTAGACGCCCGGCGTGAGGACGACGACCGTCGGCTCCCCCACCCCGCTCGGCGCCGAGGCGCGCAGGGCGTGCAGGAGCTGGTTCGGGTAGTCGCCGACCGGGCGCACGCGCATCGAGACGAACAGCTCGGGCAGCGTCTGCGCCATGACGCGGCGATTCGAGATGACGTAGCTCACGCCGCTCGGCACGCGCACATTGTCTTCGAGCACGCGCCACGCGCCGTGCTCGTCGCGGATGAGGTCGATGCCGGAGACCTGGATGCGCACGCCGTTCGCGCTCTGGATGCCCGCCGCGGCGCGGTGGAAGTGCGAGGAGGAGGAGATGATGCCGGCCGGGATGACGCCGTCGGCGATGGCCTTCTGCGGCCCGTAGATGTCGGAGAGGAAGCGCTCCAGAGCCCGCACGCGCTGGGCGATGCCGCGCTCGACGTCGACCCACTCGGCACGGTCGATGACGCGAGGAACGGCGTCGAGCGGGAAGGGTCGCTCCTCGCCGGCGAAGTCGAAGGTGACGCCCTGTGCGAGATAGCTGTCGGCGAGCGCCTCGGTGCGGCCGCGCAGCTCGTCGGTGCTCATCTGGGCGAGAGCCTGATGGATCTGCCGGTAGGGCAGGCGCACCTCGCTGTCGGGGGCGAACATCTCGTCGAAGGCGACCGCGGAGCCGCGCCGAGTCGGCGTCGGCGCGTATCCCTCGAACAGGTCGGCCATGGACCCACCCTACTCGGGCAGTATTGCGGCGATGTTTCCTCGAACGCCGCTCTCCGGTGGCGTTCCCGCGCACAGCGTCAGTGCGACGCCTCCGCCAACTCGCTCTCGAGACGCTCCACATCATCGCGATGGCACAGCTCGGTCGCGGCTGTCATCGCCGCGGCGGCCCCCGCCGCCACTCCAGCGCGGAACGCCTCCGCGATGTCGCGCCCCTCGGCGAGGCGCAGCACGACCCCGGCGAGGAAGCTGTCGCCCGCACCGACCGTCGAGGCGACCTCGATCGGGGGCGGACGCAACCGCGTCGTGCCCTCGCGGTTCACGAGCACGGCACCGTCGCCGCCGAGGGTGAGGGCGACGGTCTCGACGCGGCCTCGCCGCACGAGCTCCTCAGCGGCCGCGACGCGATCCTCGATCGTCGTGAGGGTCGCGCCGACGAGCTCGCCGAGCTCGCGTCCGCTCGGCTTGATGAGGAAGACGCCCTCGTCGAGCGCCGCCTCGAGCGCCTCGCCCGAGGCATCCACGACCGCACGGGCGCCGTGGCGGTGGGCGGCTCGGGTCGCCCGGGCGTAGAAGTCGTCGGGAACGCCCGGGGCGAGAGAGCCGCTCAGCACGACGTAGCCGCCGAGCCTGCTCGCATCCTCCGTCGCATCGAGCGCGGCCTGCCACTCGCGGTCGCTCAGCTCGGGGCCCTGCAGCACGAACCGGAACTGGTCGCCCGTCGACGTCTCGTCGATGGTGACGTTCTCGCGCGTCGACCCGCCGATCGGAATGACCCGACCGATGATGCCCTCGGCCTCGAGCAGCTGGCGGTAGGCCTGACCGGTCGGCCCGCCGAGCGCGTAGATCGCCGTCGACTGACCCCCGAGGCGCCGGATGACCCGGCTCACGTTGATGCCCCCGCCGCCCGGGTCGACGCGGCTCGGGCCGCAGCGCATCTTGTGCTCGGGACGCACGCGCTCGGTGGAGGTGCTCACGTCGAGCGCGGGGTTGATCGTGAGCGTCACGATCGGCATCGGCGGGGCGGAGCGCGTCTCGGCCATGCCCCCAGGCTAGCCCTGTGCGGCGTACTGCTCTCGAATCACCGGGCGCGCATCGGCGGGATGCTCGGCCCAGGTCTCGACGGGCCACTCGGGCCGCGCGTCGCCGAGCGCCCAGGCCGCCTGCGCGGCGGCGCCGAGGGCGACGTACTCACCCGGTTTGGGGATGACGACCGGCACGCCGAACACCTGCGCCGCGACGGGCCCGACCGCGGCGCTGCGCGCAGCACCGCCGATGAGCAGGATGCGCTCAGCCGGCACGCCGAGGCCCGTGATCGAGTCGAGCCCGTCGGCGAGGCCGCACAGCATGCCCTCGACCGCCGCGCGCGCGAGGTTCTCCCGCGTCGTGCTCGCGAGCGTGAGGCCGGTGAGCGTCGCGGTCGCGTCGGGCAGGTTGGGAGTGCGCTCGCCTTCGAAGTACGGGTGCAGCACGAGGCCGTCGGCGCCGGGCTGCGCGGCGAGGGCGAGCTCGGCGAGACCGTCGTGGTCGACACCGAGCAGGCGCGCGACGGCGTCGAGCACACGCGCGGCGTTGAGCGTCGCGACGAGCGGGAGGTGGGCTCCCGCGGCGTCGGCGAACCCGGCGACCGTGCCCTGAGCATCCGCGACCGGGTCTGCGCTCACGGCGTAGACGGTGCCGCTCGTGCCGATCGAGACGACGACGTCGCCGGGGCGCGCGCCGAGCCCGAGTGCGGCGCCCGCGTTGTCGCCGGCACCCGGCCCCACAACGATGCCGCTGCGGCATCCCCACAATTCAGGAGTGTTGGCGTCCACGGCGACCGACGCGCGCGGATCCAGCACTCGCGGCAGCACCACGTGTGCAGGATCTCCTGAATTGTGGAGGCCCGCAGGGTCGGCCTCGCGCGCCGGGCGCAGCCGCACGGTCGGGCTCGTCGTGCGCAACCCGTTCTTCACCGAGCTCGCGCGCGGCGCCGAGGACCGCGCCGCCGCCGAGGGCCTGTCGATCCTGCTCGGCAACAGCGACGAGGACCCTGCACGGGAATCCACCTACCTCGACCTCTTCGAGGAGCAGCGCGTGCACGGCGTGCTCATCTCTCCTCTCGGAGATGTCACCGAGCGGCTCGAGCGGCTGCGCGAGCGCGGCACGCCGGCCGTGCTCGTCGACCGGCGCGGCGAGGGCACGGGGTTCTCCTCCGTCGCCGTCGACGACGTCGCGGGCGGGTACCTCGCCGTGCGCCACTTGCTCGACATCGGCCGTCGCCGCATCGCGCTCCTCGCGGGGCCGCTCGACATCCGCCAGGTCGCCGACCGCGTGACAGGCGCACGGCGGGCGATCGCCGAGGTCTCCGACTCGACGCTCGAGATCATCAACGCCCCCGGGCTCACGGTCGTCGACGGCCGACGTGGCGGCGAGGAGGTCGCCGCGCGCACTCCGGCCGACCGTCCGGACGGGATCTTCGCCGTCAACGACCTGCTCGCGGTCGGCGTGCTGCAGGCTCTCGTCATGACCGGCAGCCTGCGTGTGCCGGACGACATCGCCCTCGTCGGCTACGACGACATCGACTTCGCGAGCGCGGCCGTCGTGCCCCTCACGTCGGTGCGGCAGCCGAGCCAGCTCATCGGCTCCACCGCGATCGACCTGCTGCTCGAGGCCGTGGCCGACCCGGGGCTCGACCCCCGTGAGGTCGTCTTCCAACCCGAACTCGTGGTGCGCGCGAGCACCGCGCGGTAGCTCCGTCGCCGCGCGGGCTCGCCCATACTTTCCTCGTACACTTGTCTAACAATCTGGTACGGTCGAGCGCATGACCGCCGAAGCCCTCGCTGTGACGCGCGTGCCCGACGCCGTCTACGAGGCGCTGCGGGAGAGCATCCTCACGCAGCGCGAGGCTCCAGGCTCGGCCGTGACCGAGCAGGCGATCGCCGACCGCTTCGGCGTCGCCCGCCCCACCGCGAAGGTCGCGCTCGAGCGCCTCGTCGCCGACGGGCTGCTGCGACGCACCGCGCACAAGACCGCGCGCGTGCCCGAGCTGACCCGTGACGACATCGTCGACCTCTACGCCGCGCGCGCGACCGTGGAGGTCGCCGCCCTGCGCAACCTCGCCGAGAGCGGCACACACCCCGCCGACGCCGTCGCGGCCCAGCGCATGCTGAGCGATGCACTCGTCTCCGACGACGGCGACACCGCGCCACTGGCCCGCGCAGATGTGACCTTCCACCGCGCCCTCGTCGAAGCGCAGCACTCGCCGCGCCTCGCACGCCTGCACGGGCTGCTCATGGGCGAGATCGAGCTCTGCACCGGGCAGGTGCAATCGCACCGGCTGCTCGCCCTCGGGGATGTGGTCGACCAGCACCAGAGCATCCTCGATGCCGTCGCCCGCGGCGACGCTGCCGTCGCCGGGCAGCTCACCCGAGCCCACATCGAGGGCGCCCGCGACCGGCTCCTCGGCCATTACGACCAGACACACGCAAAGGATTAGCCCCATGGTGAAACGCCGCTTCCCCCGCCCGAGCGAGCTCGCGCCGCTCATGAAGTTCAAGAAGGCGACGCTCGACGCGAAGAAGCGGCGGCTGCAGAGCGCGCTGACCATCCACGACCTGCGGGCGATCGCGCAGCGGCGCACCCCGAAGGCGCCCTTCGACTACACCGAAGGTGCGGCGGAGGCCGAGATCTCGCTCGGGCGTGCGCGGCAAGCCTTCGAAGACATCCAGTTCCACCCCGCGATCCTGCGCGACGTCAGCCGCGTCGACACCGGATGGGATGTGCTCGGGTCGCGCGTCGAGCTGCCCTTCGGCATCGCGCCCACCGGATTCACGCGCATGATGCAGACCGAGGGCGAGGAGGCTGGTGCCTCCGCGGCCGCTGCGGCGGGCATCCCGTTCTCGCTGTCGACGATGGGCACGACGAGCATCGAGGACGTTCGAGCATCGGCGCCCGAGGGTCGCAACTGGTTCCAGCTCTACATGTGGAAGGACCGCGAGAAGTCGATGCAGCTCGTCGACCGCGCTGCGCAGGCCGGCTTCGACACTCTCCTCGTCACCGTCGACGTGCCCGTCGCCGGCGCGCGCCTGCGCGACAAGCGCAACGGCTTCTCGATTCCGCCGGCCCTCACGCTCGGCACGATCGCCAACGCGATCCCCCGCCCGTGGTGGTGGTGGGACTTCCTGACCACCGAGCCGCTCGCCTTCGCGAGCCTCTCCAGCTGGGACGGCACCGTCGCCGAGCTTCTCGACTCCATGTTCGACCCCACGGTCACCTACGAGGACCTCGCCTGGATCAAGGAGCAGTGGCCGGGCAAACTCGTCGTCAAGGGCGTGCAGACCGTCGACGACGCGAGGAGGCTCGCCGATCTGGGTGTCGACGGCATCACCCTCTCGAACCACGGCGGGCGCCAGCTCGACCGCGCGCCGATCCCCTTCCACCTCCTGCCGGAGGTCGTGCGCGAGGTCGGCAACGACACCGAGGTGCACCTCGACACCGGCATCATGACCGGCGCCGACATCGTCGCGAGCGTCGCCCTCGGGGCACGCTTCACCCTGATCGGCCGCGCCTACCTCTACGGGCTCATGGCCGGCGGCCGCGAGGGCGTCGACCGGGCGATCGAGATCCTCGGCTCCGAGATCGCCCGCACCATGCGCCTGCTCGGCGTGACCTCCCTCGAGGAGCTCGAGCCTGGCCACGTGACTCAGCTGCAGCGGCTCATACCGCGCGGCTGACCTCGAGAGAGCGGGATGCGCATCTCCGCTCCCTCCGACCCCGTCGCGGCGCTGTGGTGGTCGTCGCGGCGGGGTCCTTCCTCACGCTCACGCGTTCGGGGCTTCCTGCACCGACACCCCGCGCGACGTCAGATCGTCAGCGAACGCCGCGCGCAGCGCGTCGTCGACCTCGTGCTCGCGAGCGCGGATGCTGTCGACCGCGCTCTCGATGCGGCGTGGCCCGATGACCGGCCAGCAACCGGGCACCGCGTCGAGCATCGCGGCGAGCGCGAGTCGGTGCACCGACAGCTCCCGTTCGGCGGCGAGCGCCGCCACCCGGGGCACGCGCGTCGCGAGAGGAGCGGCTCTCGGCCCGCCGAAGGGCGCGTAGGCGAAGAAGTCGATGCCGCGCTCACGGCAGTACCGGTACTCGGCGAAAGACTCGACTCCGAGCCCGAGCCGGTTCTGCACGGCGTCGATCTCGGCGATGCCCTCGAGCTGCTCGAGCATCTCCACGGAGGCATTCGAGACCCCGATCCGCAGCGCGAGCCCTTCGCGCCGCAGCTCGTCGAGCGCGCGCACCGATGCCGCGACGTCGTCGACCTGGTCGGCGCGGTGCAGCAGTAGCAGTGCGGGTGGCCCCCCGAGCACCTCGACGCTGCGCTCCGCATCGCGGCGCAGCCGGGCGGCGCTGCCGTCGGCGTCCCACGAGGCGGTGCCGAGACGGTAGTGGCCGGCCTTCGTGATCACCGGGATGCCCGGCCGACGCTCCTCGGCGACAACGGCGAGCCGCTCGCCCACAGCGTCGTCCTCGACCGAGGCGTAGGCCCGCGCCGTGTCGAGCGCCGCGGCGCCGGCGTTGACGCCCGCGCGCACGACGAGCTCGGCGTGCCGCTGCTCCATGCCTTCCCCGAGCACGAGCGACGCCACGCCGAGAACGACGCCGGGCCCGTCGAGCATGCTCATGCTTCGAGAGTAGGGGCTCCTGGCCCGCTCCGCCGAGCGCGCCTACACTGGCTCCCCATGGAGCGCACCGGTGCCGACGTCGACGAGTTCCTCGCGAGTCTCGACGGGCCGCACGCCGAGACCGTGCGCGCGATCGACGCGCTCATCGGCGAGCGGCTCGGTGGCCGCGAGCGCGAGCTCTGGGAGGGCGTGTTCTGGGGCGGCACCGAGCAGCGCATCATCGGCTACGCGCGCATCGAGCAGCCCCGGCCGAAGGGCGAGAGCGTCGAGTGGTTCCTGCTCGGCCTCGCGCAGCAGCAGAAGCACGTGAGCCTCTACGTGAACGCGGTCGCCGAGGGCGGCTACCTGCTCGCCCAGTACCAGGGCCGGCTCGGCTCGCTCAAGCAGGGCGCCGCTGCTCTCACGATCCCGTCGCTCGAGAAGGTGAACCTCGAAGGGCTGGCCTCCCTCGTCGACGAGGCGTTCGCCACGCTCGATTCCTGAGGCAGTCGAGCTCCGCGCCGGGCGCCGCCCGCGCCCTCTAGGCTCGAAGGCGGAGGTCACACGATGGAGTTCTGCGTCTTCACCGAGCCCCAGCAGGGGGCCGACTACGAGACGATGCTGCGCCAGGCGCAGCACGCCGAGCGGCTCGGCTTCGACGGCTGGTTCCGCTCCGACCACTACCTGGTCATGGGTGACGGCGACGGCCTGCCCGGCCCGACGGATGCGTGGACGACGCTCGCGGGCCTCGCGCGCGAGACGAGCAGCATCCGCCTCGGCACGCTCGTGTCGTCGATGACGTTTCGCCACCCGGGCATCCTCGCCATCCAGGTCGCCCAGGTCGATGCGATGTCGGGCGGCCGGGTGGAGCTCGGCCTCGGCACGGGCTGGTTCGCGCAGGAGCACGCGGCGTACGGCATCCCCTTTCCCACGAAGCGATTCGGGATGCTCGAGGAGCAGCTCGCGATCGTGACGGGCCTGTGGCGCACCCCTGTCGGCGCGCGTTTCGCCTTCGACGGTGCGCACTACGCCCTGACCGACTCCCCCGCCCTGCCGAAGCCCGTCCAGTCTCCTGTTCCGCTCATCGTCGGCGGCGGCGGCCCGCAGCGCACCCCGCAGCTCGCAGCCCGCTACGCGACCGAGTTCAACATCGGCTTCGTGGGAGAGGAGAAGGTTCGCGACGCGTTCGCGAACCTGCACCGCGTGTGCGGCGAGGAGGGTCGCGATCCGCTCACGCTCTCGCTCTCGGTCGCACTGCCGACGATCGTCGCGGCGTCCCCAGCCGAGCTGGAGCGTCGCTGCGCCGCGGCCGGCATCGACCCCGGGCGGGCGGGCGCCGCGGCCGAGGAGGGCGTGCTCGTCGGCACCCCCGAGCAGGTGGTCGAGAAGCTGCAGCGCGTCGCCGACCTCGGCACTCGTCGCGTCTACCTTCAGTGCATGGACATGACCGACCTCGAGCACCTCGACCTCATCGCCGCCGAGGTTCTGCCGCACGTGACCGACACAGTCGCATGAGCGGGCACAGCGTCGTGAGCGGCGCATCCGCCGATCCGCGCTGGAGCGCCGCTACCGCCTGGGTGCGGCGCCACGTCGACGCCGGCCGTTTCCCCGCCGCCGTGCTCGGCATCACCGACGCCGCCGGCACGCAGCATCTGGAGGCCTTCGGCGCCGTCGACGACCGCCCGACGACGACCGAGGACCGCTTCGCGCTGTACTCGGTCACGAAGCCCCTCGTGGCCCTCACAGTCATGCGGTCAGTCGAGCAGGGCTCCCTCACTGTCGACGCCCGATTGCGGGATGCTCTGCCAGGGTTCCTGAGCCCCGACGTCACCCTCGCCCACCTCATGAGCCATTCGAGCGGCATCGTCGACCACCCGCTCGGTGCTCCGATGCCCGCGGGCGCCACGAGCCTGCACGAGACGATCGAGCGCACGGCCCTCGAGACGATCGTCGGCACCGCCCGCCGCTACAACAACCTCGCGTGGGCGGGCGTCTCGGCGATCCTCGAATCCGCGACGGGCGACACCCTCGAATCGCGGCTCGCGCAGCTCACGAGCGCGGTTGGCGCCGAGGGGCTCTCCTTCGACACGGCGGGCACCCCGCGCGTGCACGGCGGGGACGTCATGGGGCACGACCCTGAGGCGATGTTCGCGCAACGGCATCCGGCCGCCGGCCTCGCGGCGAGCGCGGAGGACCTGCTCGCGGTCGGCCGCTCCGTCCTCGCCGGCGACGGCGCAGTCGTCTCGCCACCGACGCTCGCCGCGATGCAGCGGCCTCGCACGGAGGGGCTGTTCATCATCGACCCGGAGCCGCGCAAGCGCTTCGAGAACTTCGGCCTCGGCTGGAACCTGCCGCGCCGCCCCGGCCTCGTCGACCACAGCGTCTTCGGCCACGAGGGCTGGTCGATGACCCAGTTCTGGCTCTCCCCTGCCACCGGCCTGTGCCTCGTGCTGCTC
Organism: Microcella pacifica; assembly: GCF_009371975.2. GTDB lineage: Bacteria > Actinomycetota > Actinomycetes > Actinomycetales > Microbacteriaceae > Microcella > Microcella pacifica. The sequence goes on along the minus strand of NZ_VIKT02000016.1, from coordinate 14,185 downwards.
ACCAATCGGCTCGATGCGCGCGAGCCGTGGCACCCCGTGCGGCCCGACGAGCTGCAGAACGCCGTCTTCGCGGCGGGCACCCCGTGAGCGCGCCGGAGGACGGCACGGTGCCGCACATCATCGTGCTGCCGGGCGGCGGCTACGGCCACCACGCCTACCACGAGGGCGAGCCGGTCGCGCAGTGGCTGCGGTCGCTCGGCCTGTCGGCGAGCGTGCTGCACTACCCGGTGGCATCGGTCAACGGGAACGCCGCGCGCCACCCCGGCCCGATCGACGCGGTGCGCACGCGGGTCGCCGAGCTGCGGGCCGACGGGGTCGGGCGGCTGGGCATCCTCGGATTCTCGGCCGGAGGCCACCTCGCCGGCCACGCCGCGATGTCGGGCCCCTCGCGCTCATCCGCGACCAGTCACCTCGTCGACGCGGCGATCCTCTGCTACCCGGTCGTGTCGATGCAGCTGCCGACGCACGCCGGCTCGCGCCACAACCTCATGGGGCGGTGGGCGGCGCCGTGGACGCGGCGTGCGCTGTCGGTCGACCGTATGGTGACGCGGGATGCTCCGCCGACGTTCCTCCGGCACACCGCAGAGGATGCCGCCGTGCCCGTGGAGCACGCCTACCGGCTCGCGTCGGCGCTCGCGGCGCACGCCGTGCCGCACGAGCTGCACGTGTATCCCCGTGGGCGCCACGGCCTCGGCCTCGTCGACGGGGTGCCGGACGGCGAGCAGGCGGGCAACGCCGCCGACTGGACGGCAGCGTGCGCGCGCTGGCTGCGACAGCTCGGCTGGGTGAGCTGAGCCCGAGGGCGGTCAGAGGGCGCGGCCGTGAGCCTCGGTACTGCGCGCCCCGAGGGCGGGGTGCCGAGCATCCAGCAGGCGGATGGCGATGACCGAGGCCCACACGATGCTCACGCCCGCGATGCACGTGATCCAGAGCGCCGTGAGACCGGCCTCCGCCGTGCTCAGCCCCACACCGACGAGCGCATAGCTGACGGTGACCGCGTAGACGATCGAGCCGCGGGAGACGGCGACGAAGCCGACCGCCGTGGGCCCCGCGAGGCGGTCGCGGATGCCCGTGTCGACCGTGACCGTCGACGGCCGCACCTGGGCGAGCGCCCACGCGATGCTCAGGACGATGATGACGCCCCAGATCGCGAACCAGGCGCCAGGCGGCACGATCGGCGAGAACTCGGCCCCCGACTGCAGCGTCGAGGGCGACAGCCAGTCGAAGACGAGAGACGACACCGGCTGGCCGATCGCGAGGACGACGACGAGGATGCGCAGCGCACGACGGCGGGTGGGCGGCGAGAGCGCGGCGCCCCCGGTGGAGGGTGACGGTGCGGCGGCAGTGCGGGCCTCGCTCATGGCGGACTCCTCTCGGTCGCGGACGGTCGTCGCCGGAGCGGTCACGCCCAGAGTAGGGCGCAGGCTCGGAGGGCGCAGGTACCTGCCAGGCGGCGCTCAGGGAGACCGGCGGTCAGCGGCCCGTGCGCTCCGCGAGCCAGCGCAGAGCATCCTCGGCACCGTGCTCCTCGGCGGCCAGAACGG
>NZ_VIKT02000016.1:0-12631 GCF_009371975.2 Microcella pacifica | reverse complement strand
TCCCCGCCGCGACCCGATCGTCGCTCCCGTGCAGCAGCAGCACCGGCGCCGTGATCGCTGCGAGGTCGACGCCCCACGGGGTGACGTAGGCGAGATCGTCGTCGATCATCCCGTCGAGGCCCTTCGCCACACCCGCCGCGGCGACCTCCGCGAGCCAGCCCCACGGCCCGGCGAGGGTCGCCCAGTCGCGCGCCGTGAAGTCGATCGGGGCATCGGCGCTCTCCTCCTCGTGGCGGCGCTTGCGATCCGCCCCCTCCTGCGCCGACCGCAGGGCCGCAGTGCTCGTCGGGCCCATGCCGTCGAACCAGTCGAGGCCGTCGGCGTCGAAGGGCGCGAGGCCCGCGACGCTCACGACCGCCGACACCCGATCGGTCAGCGTCGCCGCGCACGCGAGCCCGTGCGGTCCGCCGCCCGAGTGGCCCATGACCGCGAAGCTCTCGAGCTCGAGGGCATCGGCGAGCGCTGCGACATCGGCCGCGACCGAGCCGACGGTGCGGCCTGCGTGCCGAGTCGAGCCACCGTAGGCCGGGCGGTCGAACGACACCCAGCGCAGGCCGAGCTTCTTCGCTGCCCGCATGAGCGGCTCGGGCGGGTTGCCGGTGTTGGGCGTGCCGTGCTGCCAGAGGACCGGGTAGCGCTTCTGCGCGCCACTGTCGTAGACGTGCAGAGTGCGGCCGTCGGGAAGGTCGATGTCGCGCTCGCGCACGCGCGTCACCGCACCGTCCCCCTCACGGCAGCGGCCCCAGCAGGTCGGTCGCGACGGTCGCGTGCACGGCCTCCGTGTCGCTCGGATGGTAGATGCCCGCGAGCACATCGCGCTGCAGCCTGCTCAGCTCGGCCGTGGCGCGGTAGGCGCCGCCGCCGCTGATGCGCATCGCCTGGTCGACGACGTGCCGCGCAGTCTCGACGCTGCGGTGCTTGAGCCCCGCCAGGTCGCGGAACCACCGCGCACCTCGATCGACCCCGTGGTCGCGATCGTGCACGACCGCGTGCAGCTGCGGTGCGAGCGCATCGAGCGCGAGCGCAGCATCCGCGATGCGCCAGCGGATGTCGGGGTCGTGGGCCTGCGGGGCTCCGCCGGCTCTCATGCTCGTGCGTCGCTGCGCGCTCTCCACAGCGAGCTCGAGGGCGCGATCGGCGATGCCGGCATAGACGCTCGCGATGAGGGTGTGGAAGTTGGCGGCGATCGCGAGTGCGTACGCGTCGCCGCTGGGGCCGACGGGCAGAATGCGCGCGACCCGATCGTCGGTCACCACGGCCCCCTCGAGCCCTGTCGTGTGGCTCTGCGTCGCACGCATGCCGAGCGTGTTCCAATCGGGGGTGATCGTGATGCCGGGAGTCTCCCGCGTGAGGAAGCCGTGCACGATGCTCGGCTCCGAGCCGTCGGCGGGGTCATGCCGACCGAGCACCCCGAGGCGCGTCCACGCAGGCGAGAGCGTCGTGAAGATCTTGGTGCCCGTGAAAGCCCAGCCGCCCCCGTTGCCGTCGAGAGACACGCGCTCGACGCGCGTGAGCGAGTCGCTCATGACCCGGTCGTTGCCCGCCTCGCTGATCGCGAAGGCGAAGAGCTCGCCGCGCTCGCCGTCGTCGAGCACCCACTGCAGCGAGGGGTCGCCCGCGGCCGCGAGGTCGCGCGCGACCCCCATCCAGACGTGGTGCATCGTGAGCCCGAGAGCGGTGGCGGGTGCGTGAGCAGCGAGCAGGCGCTGATCGGCGGATGCTGCGCTCAGGCTGCGCGGCGCCAGATAGCCGGCCGCGCGCAGCTCGTCGAGATCCTCGGTGAAGAAGCCGTTCGCGGCGTCGTACCCGGGCGCCCGTTCGCCCACGCGCGCGAGCAGCTCGGGGTTCAGCGCGGAGGCCATGCCCCTCACGCTACCCCCACCCCTGGGCCAGATCTGGCGCGAAAGGGCGCTCGGCGCAGTGGATAGAGCCGATTCGGGGCGAGTCTGGGCACGAGTGCGTCGTGGCGACGCACATGCCGCACCGGCCCGCCCTCCCCATGGTGCGCCCTGCCGCCCTCGACTCCCTGCGCAGCCCCTGGCGAACGGGCCACCTGAGTGTCACCCGTGCGCACTAGCATCTCGCCCATGGCATTCATCGAGGCGAGGGATCTCGTCAAGACCTATTCCCCCAAGGGCGCCCCCGTCGTGCGGGCCCTCGACGGGCTCGACCTCGACGTGCCGCAGGGCACCGTCGCGGCCCTCCTCGGCCCCAACGGCGCCGGCAAGACCACCACCGTCAAGGTGCTCACAACGCTCATCAGGCCCGACTCGGGCACCGCGACGATCGACGGCGTCGACGTGCTCGGCGACCCGCAGGCCGTACGCCGCATGATCGGCGCGAGCGGTCAGTACGCCGCCGTCGACGAGAACCTCACGGGCTTCGAGAACCTCATGATGGTGGGGCAGCTCTACCACCTGGGCACGAAGGTCGCCCGGCAGCGGGCGAAGGAGCTCATCGAGCAGTTCGACCTCGTGGAGGCGCAGAATCGCCCGGTCAAGGGCTTCTCGGGAGGCATGCGCCGCCGCATCGACCTCGCAGGTGCGCTCGTCATCAAGCCCCCCGTGCTCTTCCTCGATGAGCCGACGACGGGTCTCGACCCGCGCAGCCGCATGGGCATGTGGGACGTCATCGAGACCCTCGTCGCCGACGGCACCACGGTGCTGCTCACGACCCAGTACCTCGAAGAGGCCGACCGCCTCGCCGACTCGATCTCGGTCATCGACAACGGCAGGGTCATCGCGAAGGGCACGGCCGACGAGCTCAAGGCCTCGGTGGGCGGCCAGCGCGTGGCGCTCACCCTCGTGAACGAGGCCGACGGCGAGGCAGTACGGTCGATCCTCGCCCAGCACGGCTCGGGCGAGCCCGTCGCCTCGGGCGGTGGGCGCACGTGGATCGTGCCCGTCGCAGACGGCGCTCCCGCCCTGAGCGCGATCGTCGCGGCGGTCGCGCAGGAGGGCATCTCCCTGCATGACGCGGGGATGCGCAGGCCCACGCTCGACGACGTGTTCCTGCAGCTCACCGGGCACGAAGCCGAGCACAGCCCCGATGAGACGAACAGGGACGAGACGACGGAGGACGCAGCGTGAGCACGATCAACCCGACGGTGACGGGCACCGCGCCCCGAGCATCCGGAACCTTGACGCCGGTGCCCGGCAACACCGTCACGAGGTTCCTCTCCGACGGCTGGGTGACCACGTGGCGCAACCTCATGAAGATCATCCGGGTGCCGGAGATCCTGCTGTTCAGCCTCATCCAGCCGATCATGTTCGTGCTGCTGTTCAACTATGTGTTCGGCGCCGCGATCGACATCCCCGGTGAGGGCTACACGTCGTTCCTCATGGCGGGCATCTTCGGCCAGACCGTCGTCTTCGGGTCGACTTACTCCGGGTCGGCGATGGCGCAAGACCTCAAAGACGGCATTATCGACCGGTTCCGCACGCTGCCCATGAACGGCGCCGCCGTTCTCGTGGGCCGCACCAACGGCGACCTCGTCATCAACGCGCTCTCCATGCTCGTCATGATGGGCACCGGGTTTCTCGTCGGCTGGCGCGTGACCTCCTCGCCGCTCGAGTTCCTCGCCGCCGTCGCCCTGTTGCTGCTGTTCGCCTACGCGTTCTCGTGGGTCATGGCGTTCCTCGGCCTCGCGGTGCGCAGCCCCGAGATCATCAACAACGCGTCCTTCCTCATCCTCTTCCCGCTCACGTTCGTCTCCAACGCCTTCGTGCCGAGCGAGAACCTGCCCACGCCGCTGCGCGTCTTCGCCGAGTGGAACCCCGTCTCGGCCCTCGTTCAGTCGGCCCGCGAACTGTTCGGCAACGTTCCCCCCGGCACGCCCGTCGGCGACGCGTGGACCGCGCAAAACCCCATCGCGACCGTGCTGCTCGGCATCGCCGTGATGCTGCTCATCTTCGTGCCGCTCTCCATCAAGAGGTTCAACTCGCTCTCGCGGTAGGACGGCCGACGACGACTGTGCTCCCTCGTCGCAACTGTGCTCGGCAGATCGGGCACAGTTGCCACGGAACGGCACACTTGCGGCTCGACTGGGCTCGGCCAAGCTCGGTGCGCGGCGGCGCTACGCGAGGGCGCAAGCCAGGGCGCGGATGCCGCGCTCGACCTCCGCGAACGAGGTGCTGAGCGGCGACAGCCCGATACGTACACCGCTCGGGTGGCGGAAGTCGGGGATGACGCCCTCGGCCCAGAGCGACTCCACGGCGCGGGCCGCGTTAGGGTGATCGATCGTGACGTGCCCGCCGCGGCGCGCCTCCTCGCGCGGGCTCGCGAGCTCGGCCTCGGGGATGAGCTCCTCCACCAGCGACAGCGCGAACCCGGTCAGCAGGACCGACTTGGCGCGGATAGCGCGGATGCCCATCGACCCTGTGCCCACCGACTCGATCTCGTCGAGCATGTCGCTCAGCGCCACCATCCCCAGGATCGGGTGCGTGCCGCTCACGAGCCGACGGATGCCCTCAGCCGGCGCGTACGGCTCGGTCATGGCGAAAGGCTCCTGCGCCCCGAGCCAGCCCGGAATCGGGTTGCGCAGCTCACCCTGATGCCGCGCGGCGACATAGGCCCAGGCCGGGGCGCCAGGGCCTCCGTTCAAGTACTTGTACGAGCATCCAACTGCCATGTCGACGCCCCAGGCGTCGAGCTCGAGCGGCACCGAGCCGACCGCGTGCGAGCAATCCCACAGCATGAGCGCGCCCGAGCGCTGCACGACGCCCGTCGCCGCGGGCATGTCGGCCCACCACGCGCTGCGGTAGGCGACACCGCTGAACAGCGCGGCGATCGTGCGGTCGCTCACTGCGTCGGCCGCGAGCTCGGGCGTGATGCCGGCGTCGCGCGGAGCTTCCACCCACCGCACCGTGAGCGCGTGGTCCTCGGCGAGGCGGTCGACGATGTAGCGGTCGGTCGGGAACTCGTCGCGCAGCACGACCAGCTCGTCACGGCCGGGCCGGGCCGCGATCGCGGCGCGCAGCAGCTTGAAGATGAGCACCGTCGTCGACTCGGCCACGATCGTCTGGCCGGATGCTGCGCCCAAGCAGGCCGCCCCGATGCGGTCGCCCAGCCGCTCTGCCTGGGTGAGCCAGCCCTCGTCCCACGCCCGGATCAGTCGCCCGCCCCACTGCGTGCGCACCACCTCGGGCAGGGTCTCGAGCGTGCGCGACAACGGGCGCCCGAGCGAGTTGCCGTCGAGGTACGCGACGAGGTCGTCGCCCGGCACGAAGCGCTCGACGTACTCGGCCAAAGGATCGGCGGCGTCGAGCTCGGCAGCGAGGTCACTCGGCACGCTGTCCCGGTCACTCGGCACGCGGTTGCTCATGCGCCGAGCCTACCCACGCCCACCTTGAGCCAGATCTGACGCGAATGGGCACTTGGCGCTGGGCCAAGCGCCCATGTGCGTCAGATCTGCGCGGGTAGCGGGGTCGCGGGGAAGGCCAGGCCGGGGCGCTGCACGGCCAGGCGCACCTCGTCGCCCACGTGCGGCAGCTCGACCGCGGCCATGCGCATGCGCACCGTGGGGCCACCGACGACGTCGCAGCTCAGCATCGCGTCGTGGCCCGCGTACGAGATGGCCGCGACGCGGGCGTCCGCACCGGCGGCCGCGTGGGCGAGCAGCTCGGGGCGAGGCACGATCCACTCGGGGCGCAGCATGAGCCGCACACGGTCGCCGTCGGCGGGCGCGAACCCGACCGCGGTGGCCTCGACGGCGCCGAGCGCGCACGTCACGCGACCCCCGCGCCACAGCCCGTCGAGCTCGACCACATCGCCCACGAAGGAGGCGACCCAGTCGGAGGCGGGGTGCTGGTAGATCTGCTCGGGGGTTCCGAACTGCTCGAGCCGGCCATCCCGCAGCACCGCCACCTTGTCGGCCAGGGTGAGCGCCTCCTCCTGATCGTGCGTCACGAGCAGCGAGGTCGTGCCCTGGGCGCGCAGCAGCTCGGCGACCTCGCGGCGCAGGCCGACGCGCAGCTGGGTGTCGAGGGCTGCGAAAGGCTCGTCGAGCAGCAGCAGCTCCGGGCGGGGCGCGAGGGCCCGCGCGAGCGCGACCCGCTGAGCCTGCCCGCCGGAGAGTTGATTCGGGGCGCGGCCGGTGAGGTCGCCGAGCCCCACGAGCTCGGCGAGCTCGGCGATGCGCGTAGCGCGACCCATCGCGCCACCGCGACCGCGCGGCACCGCGAACCCGATGTTGTCGGCCACCGAGAGGTGGGGGAAGAGCGAGGCCTCCTGCGGCACCCAGCCGATGCCGCGCTTCTCGGCCGGCACCGTGCGGCCCGGTCGGGAGAGCTCGCGCTCCCCGATGCGGATCGACCCCGCCCCGATGGGCAGCAGGCCCGCGATCGCGAGCAGCAGGGTCGTCTTGCCGCAGCCGCTCGGCCCGAGCACCGCCACGAGGTCGCCCGAGTCGATGCGCACCGAGACGTCGTGAATCGCGAGCGTCGACCCGTGGGTCACGCTCACCCCGTCGATGACGAGATCGCTCACAGCTCCTCCTTGGCGACGGTGCGCACCCCCGAGAGGATGACCGCCGGAACAGCGGCCAGCAGCACGAGCATCGCGGCGTACGGTGCGGCAGCCCCGTACTCGACGATCACGGTGCGGTTCCACAGTTCCGTGGCGAGCGTCGACACCCCCGTGGGGCGCAGCAGCAGCGTCGCCGGCAATTCTTTCATGGTCGCGATGGCCACGAGCAGGGCGCCGATGCCGACACTCGGCAGGGCGAGCGGCACGGTCACGCGCCACCACGCGCGCAACGGCGAATCGCCGAGCGTGCGGGCGACCGCGACGAGGCGCGGCGGAACGTCTCCAAGCCCGGCCCGCATCGTGCTGATCGCCTTCGGCGCGAACAGCACGGCGTACGCGAAGACGAGCACGACGACGCTCTGGTAGAGCACCGGAACGACCGCGAGGGCGAAGAACACGAGCGACAGCCCGACGACGATGCCGGGCAGCGCGTGGCCGAGGTAGCTCACCGACTCGAGCGCCGACACGAGCCGCCCGCGGTAGCGGCTCGCGAGCGCCGCGACGGGCAGCGCGAGCAGCACGGCGAGCAGCGCCGCACCGACGGCGACTCCCACGGTCGCGCCGACCGCTCCGAGCAGGCGTGCCACGTCGAGCTCGCGCAACGTCTGCGCCTCGAGCAAGCGCGCGAGCAGCCCGAGCAGGGGAACCGCGACACCGACGGCGGGGGCCGCGGCGACGACGGGCAGCAGGGCCACGAGCATCCCGCGCCGGATCGTTCGCGGGGCGACCGCGCGCGCCGCCTGCCTCGGCAGCTGGCCGCGCGCACTGCGCTCCCCCACGACGACGAGGAGGGCGAGCACGACCAGCAGCAGCGCGAGCACCGCCGCCTGCGCGCGATCGAAGCTCGCCGCGTACGCCTGGTTGATGCCCCACGTGAGGGTCGGGAACCGCATCATCGCGACGAGCCCGAAATCGCTCAGCGAGTACAGCGCGACGAGCAGCGAGCCGGCGATCGCGGCGGGGCGCACCTGCGGCCACGTCGCGACGAGGAAGGCGCGCACGGGCCCGCGGCCGAGGGTGCGCGCGACGCCCTCGAGGTCTCCGGATGCTCCGCGCAGCGCCGCCGCGACCGGCAGCGTCACGTACGGAACCGTGACCGCCATGAGCAGGATCCAGCTCGGTACGAAGCCGTTGATCGCGGGCAGCGTGACCAGCCACCCGTAACCGGCGAGGTAGGAGGGCACCGCGAGAGGCAACGACGAGACGAGCAGCCAGGCGCGCGGGAAGGGCACGCGCAGTCTGCTCAGCACGACCGCCGTCCCCGTACCCAGCACGAGCGCGCTGAGCGTCACGGCGGCCGCGAGCCCCAGCGAGTTCGCCGCGTACTCGAGCACGCGCGGCCGGGCGAGCACGTCGAGCATCGCCTCGAAGCCGCCCCCGGTGGCCCGCACCACGAGGTACACGAGCGGGATGGCGGCTGCCGCCGCCGCCACCCCCGCCGCGACGACGAGCAGCCCCGGCGGCCGACCCGGTGCCGCCGGAGCGGTCACGGGCGCGGGCCGCCGGGGCGGCTCGACTGCCTCCGGCGCGATGATCATGCGTCTAGTGCATCACCCTCGGCTGAAGATGCGGGTCAGTGAGAGCCTCGGCACTAGATGAGGCCGTACTCGGCGAGCAGCTGCTGCGTCGTCGACAGGTCGTCGAGGTCGCTCAGGTCGAGTGCGGGGTTGACGAGCGAGTCGAGCGCGGGCAGGCCTTCGGGCGCGTCGACACCGGGCAGCAGCGGGTACTCGAAGGTCTGCTCGACGAAGTAGGTCTGCGCCTCCTCCGAGACGAGGAAGCGCACGAACTCGAGGGCGTCGGCGTCCTGCGCCGCGGCGCTGAGGATGCCCGCACCGGTGACGTTGACGATCGAGCCGGCGTCGCCCGCCGCGAGGAACTTCAGCTGCGCACGCATGTTCTCGGCGCCGACCTCGGCGGCCTGACGGAACCAGTAGTAGTGGTTGATGAGCCCGACGTCGAGGGTGCCCTCGTTCACGGCCGTGAGCGTCGCGGTGTTGTTCTCGAAGATCTGCAGGTCGTTGCCGGCGAGCGCCTCGACCCACTCCTCGGCGGCCTGCTCGCCCTCGATGACGCGCAGCGCCGTGACGAAGGACTGGAAGCTCGCGTTGCCCGGCGGCAGGCCGAGCCGGCCGGCCCACTCGGGCTCGACGTACTCGGCGACCGTGTCGGGCAGGTCGTCCGCCGTGAGCTCGTCGCCGTCGTAGACGACGACGCGGGCCCGGCCGGTGACGCCGACCCAGCTGTCGTCGGTGGAGGTGAAGCCCGCGGGCACAGCGTCGGCGATGTCGTCGGGCAGGGTCGCGAAGAGTCCGGCCTGGCTGAGGGCGCCGAGCGCTCCGGCATCCTGCGAGAGGAAGACCTGGGCGGGGGTCGCCTCGCCCTCTTCGAGCAGCAGCGCGCCGAGCTCGGCGGTGTTGCCGTAGCGCACGTCGACCTCGATGCCCGACTGCTCCTCGAAGAGGTCGATGAGCGGCTGGATGAGCTCCTCGTCGCGGCCCGAGTAGAGCGTGAAGGCACCGTCGGCGGTCGGCTCTCCGCCGGGCTCGGCCGGCTCCGTGCCGGGGTTGGCGGCGCAGCCGGCGAGCAGGGCGGCGCTCGCGGCGAGGGCGAGCAGGGAGAAGGAACGCGATGAGCGCATGGGGATGAAACTCCAGAGAGTGCGAAGGGAAACGGGACTCGGCGACGCTGCCAGAAGTTAGGTTAGGCTAACTTCACCCTCGGCGCCACTCCACGCCGAGTCTCACGCCCAACTCACCGTTTCGTGCCAGATCTGGCGCGAAAGGGCGCTTGCCGTGGCGGATAGACCCCGTTTGCGGCAAGTCTAGGCCCCTCGAGCACGCGGCGCGAGCACGCGGGGCGAGGCGCGAGGACGTGCGAGCTCCGTGGGGCACATGCACACGGCGACGGATGCGCGGCTCGCGCACCCCTCACGCGAACTCGGCGAGCACCGCCTCGAGCTGGTCGAGACCCCAATCGAGGTCCTCCTTCGACACGACGATGGGCGGCGCGAGCCGGATCGTCGAGCCGTGCGTGTCCTTCGCGAGCACGCCCCGCGCGAGCAGCGCCTCGCACACCTGGCGCCCGGTCGCGAGCGACGGGTCGATGTCGATGCCGGCCCACAGCCCGGCGCCGCGCACCGCGAGAACGCCGCGGCCGATGAGCGCCTCGAGCCGTGCGTGCAGGTGCTCGCCGAGCACGCGCGAGCGCTCCTGCATCTCCCCGGTCTCGAGCAGCGTCACGACGGCGTGGCCGACGGCGGCGGCAAGCGGGTTGCCGCCGAACGTGGATCCGTGCTCGCCCGGGTGCAGCACGCCGATGACGTCGCCGCGCCCGATGACCGCGCTCACGGGGACGATGCCGCCGCCGAGCGCCTTGCCGAGCACGTACAGGTCGGGGATGACCCCGGTGTTGTCGCACTGGAACGTCGCACCCGTGCGGCCGAGGCCCGACTGGATCTCGTCGGCGATCATGAGCACGTTGTGCTCCGCGGTGATGCGGCGCATGCTCGGCAGGTAGTCGGCCGGCGGCACGACGACGCCCGCCTCGCCCTGAATGGGCTCTACGAGAACCGCGACCGTGTTGTCGGTGATGGCCTCCTCGAGAGCGGCCGCATCCCCGTAGGGAACCGCCACGAAGCCGGGCGTGAACGGCGCGAACCCGTCGCGGGAGGTCGGGTCGTCGGAGAAGCTCACGATCGTCGTCGTGCGGCCGTGGAAGTTGCCGCTCATGACGATGATCTCGGCGGCGCCCTCGGGCACGCCCTTGACGCGGTATCCCCACGCGCGCGCGAGCTTGATCGCCGACTCGACGGCTTCGGCTCCCGTGTTCATGGGCAGCACGCGGTCGACCCCGGCCAGTCGCGCGAGCGCTTCGGCGAACGGACCGAGGCGGTCGTTGTGGAAGGCGCGGCTCGTGAGCGTGATGCGCTCGAGCTGGTCGCGGGCGGCCGCCAGAAGATCGGGATGACCGTGGCCGAAGTTCACCGCCGAATAGGCCGCAAGGCAGTCGAGGTAGCGCTTGCCGTTCACGTCGGTGACCCAGGCGCCCTCGCCCCGCTCCACGACGACGGGCAGGGGGTGGTAGTTGTGGGCGAGCCGCTCGTCCTCGATCGCGATGAGCGCCTCGCCGGCGTCGTGGGCGGTGGTCGTGGTGGGGGTCATCATCGTCGCAGCTCCAAGGTGCAGCACTTCACGCCGCCGCCCCCGAGCAGCAGCTCGCTGAGGTCGACGCCGATGGGTTCGTAGCCGCGCTCGCGCAGCTGTCGGTCGAAGTCGGTGGCGCGGCTCGCGATGACGACGTGCAGGCCGTCGCTGAAGGAGTTGAGGCCGAGCACGGCCGCGTCCTCTTCGGTCGCGATGATCGCGTCGGGGTAGCGCTCGCGCAGAATCGCCTGCGAGGCCTCGTCGAAGGCCTTCGGCAGGTAGGCGATGTTCGCCTGCTGACCCGGCGCCGGGTCGGGGTCGAGCACGGCGATCGCCGTGTCGAGGTGGTAGAACTCGGGGTCGACGAGGGTCAGGCTGACGACGTCGCGGCCGACCGTCTCGGCGAGTTCGCGGTGGCTCGCGGTCGAGGTGCGAAAGCCGGTGCCGGCGAGGATGACGTCGCCGACGAGCAGCATGTCGCCCTCGCCCTCGTTGACTTCGGCCGCCGCGTGCGGGGTGAAGCCCTGCTCGGCGAGCCACGCCAGGTAGGCGGGGCCTTCGGCCGCGCGCTCGTCGTAGGTGAACTTGGCGCCGTAGGCGATGCCGTCGAGGGTGAAGCCGCCGTTGGCCGAGTAGACCATGTCGGGTAGCCCCTCGATGGGGTCGATGAGGTGCACCTCGAACCCGAGCTCGATGTAGATCGCGTACAGGCGCTCCCACTGCTCGACGGCGAGGGTCGTGTTGGTGGGGTTCTCGGGGAACATCCACGGGTTGATCCGGTAGCTCACCGTGAAATAGTCGGGGCGGCACATGAGCACGGTGCGCGTGCTGGCCGTGCGGGCGGGCGTGCGCGCCGCAGCGGGGTCGTTCGTCGGGGTCAGAGTCACCCGTCCAGTGTCACACGCAACCGAACGGCGCTGTCAATCGCTGAGCGCAACTTTTCTGCATCATCTTGTCGCTCCACGCAGCTAGTCGCCGTACTCTGGGGGTGTGGACGCCATCGACTACCGCATCATCGACCAGTTGCGCCAGAACGCCCGCGCAGGCTACGGCGACATCGGGGACGTCGTCGGGCTCTCGGCCTCCGCAGTTAAACGCCGCGTCGACAAGCTCGTCGCCGACAAGGTGATCCGCGCCTTCACGGTGCAGGTCGACCCTGCTGTCGACGGGCTCGCCGTCGAGGCGTATGTGGAGCTCTTCTGCCGCGGCACGGTCGCGCCGGACGAGTTGAGGCGCATCCTCTCGACCGTGCCCGAGGTGATCGATGCCGGCACCGTGACGGGCGAGGCTGACGCGATCGTGCGCATCCGCTCGCGTGACATTCAGAGCCTCGAGGATGCCCTGGAGCGGGTTCGCGTGGCCCCCAACGTCGACCACACCCGCAGCGCGATCATCCTCTCGAGGCTCGTCGACCGCGTGCAGGACTGACGCCCCCGGGAAGGTACGTCTCAGTAGCGATCGTCGATGGCGGCCATGAAGTCTTCGAAGTGGCTGTACCAGACCGAGTGCTCGGCGCCGGGAATGTCGCGCACCTCGATGCCGCGCCGTCGGAGGTCTTCGGCGATGTCGTCCGTGATGTAGTCGCTCGGGCTGGGCCGCACCATGAGAGAGCGTGGTGGCGCGCTGGGTGTCCAGTCTCCGCCCTCCGAGACCGCCAGGGCAACGGCCGATTCGACATCGAACTGCTCTGCAGCACGAGACTCCACCTCGATGTCGCGCTCTGAGTAGAAGGGTCGTCGCTCTCGCAGTCCGTCGGCCGTTCGGGCCGCCTTACTGCGCGCATATTCGGTGCGCACCACACTGGGATCCCACCCGCCGCGCTTGGTGAAGGGCGAATCGATGAAGACGGCACTCTCCGGGGCTAGACGATATGGGTCTTCGGTCCGGTTCTTGAGGCTGGGGCCTCGATTCGCGTAATCGTGGGTTGCCAGCCTGTGGGGGCTGGCCTATCCACCAGGCGA
>NZ_VIKT02000015.1 GCF_009371975.2 Microcella pacifica | reverse complement strand
AGCCGCGCATTACGGTGGGTCATAGAGAAGGCCTCCACTTCGGTGACGTTGAACACCACCAATGTTGGAGGCCTTCTCCGTACAGAAGTGTCACCAACCTGCTGACCGAGTACAACTAGCAGCAGACGCCGCCGCAGCAGCCGTCCTCTGAGAACGTGGTCATGTCGTCACCTCCCGTACATTGATGAACGTCGATATGCGGCTGACCTGGTTCTGCACCTTATATCGAAGAACGTCAATGTAGTGCGGTGCGAGCGCTGCTACTGCAGCGCGGGCACGACCTCGCGCTCGAACAGCTCGATGCCGCTCGTGTCGTAGGCGGCCTCGGCGAAGTAGGTGATCGCGTAGGTCATGCCGAGCTGCTGCATGCCCTGCAGCTGCTCGATGATCTGCTCAGGAGTTCCCGCGAGCCCGCGACCGTTGCGCAGATCGGCGACGGCCTTGCCGGCACGCTCCGCCCCGAGATACCGCGTGAGACGTGCTTCGATCGCGGCGATGCGCTCGGCGACCTCGGCCTCGTCGCGCCCGACGGCGGTGTTGTAGTTCGCCGACCGCGTGATGGCGTCGAAGCTCGTGCCGAGCTGCTCGCAGTGCCCGCGCAGAACCTCGCTCTTGTGGGTGAACTCCTCGGGGGTGCCGGCGAAGTTCGTGTACTGCCCGTACTGCGCGGCGATGCGCAGCGTCACCTTCTCCCCGCCTCCGGCGATCCAGAACGGGATGCCCTGCTTCTGCACCGGCAGGGGCCGAACGATCGCGCCGTCCACCTGGTAGTAGCGGCCGTCCAGGGTCGCCGTGCCCTCCGACCAGGCCTGCTTCATGATCTGCACGCCCTCGTCGAGCATCCGCAGCCGGTCGCCGATCTCGGGGAACCCGTAGCCGTAGGCGTTCCACTCGTGCTCGTACCAGCCGCCGCCGATGCCCATCTCGACGCGCCCGCCCGAGACGTGGTCGACCGTCGCGGCGACCTTGGCGAGATAGGCGGGGTTGCGGTACCCCATGCACGTGCACATCTGGCCGAGACGCACGCGCTCGGTCACGGCGCCGAAGGCCGCCATGAGGGTCCACGCCTCGTGCGTCGCCTCCTCGCTCGGCACGGGCACGGTGTGGAAGTGGTCGTAGACCCAGATCGACTCCCACGGCCCCGCATCGGCGTGCTGCGCGAGGCGCTTCATCACCCCCCACTGCTCGTCGGGGTCGATGTCGACCAGGTCGTGCCGCCAGCCTTGAGGAATGAAGAGTCCGAAGCGCATGAGGCTCAGCGTACGCCCGGCTGCGCCCTACCTGCCCAGCTCGTGGTGCACGACGCGCAGGAAGGCGTCGATGTCGTCGGCGCTCGTGTCGAAGGCGCACATCCAGCGCACCTCGCCGCGGGCGCGATCCCAGTCGTAGAAGCGCACTTTCTCGCGAATCCGGTCGGCGGCGTCCTGGTCGAGCACCGCGAACACCGCGTTGGCCTGCGTCGGCTGGCTGAACGACAACGAGCCTTCGGGCACCTCGCCGCGCGCGATCATCGTCTCGAGCCCGGTGCGCAGCCGCGCCGCCATCGCGTTGGCGTGACCCGCCGAGCGCACGCCCAGGCCGCCGCCGAAGAGGGTGAGCAGCTGAGCGCTCACGAAGCGCATCTTGCTCGCGAGCTGCATCGACATCTTGCGCAGGTAGACGAGACCTTCGACGCGCGAGGGGTCGATCACGACGATCGCCTCGGCGCCGAGGAGGCCGTTCTTGGTGCCGCCGAGAGAGAGGATGTCCACTCCCACGTCGGCGGTGAACGCGCGCAGCGACGTGCCGAGGGCGGCGGAGGCGTTCCAGATGCGGGCGCCGTCGAGGTGCAGGGCCATGCCGTGCTCGTGCGCGTAGTCGGCGATCGCGCGAATCTCGTCGGCCGTGTAGAGCGTGCCCAGCTCGGTCGTCTGCGTGATGCTCACGACGAGCGGCTGGGCGCGGTGCTCGTCGCCCCAGCCGAAGGCCTCGGTGGCGATGAGCTCGGGCGTGAGCTTGCCGTCCGGTGTGGGCACGGGCAGCAGCTTGAGCCCGCTCACCCGCTCGGGCGCCCCGCCCTCATCGGTGTGGATGTGCGCCGTCGCGCTGCAGATGACGGCACCCCAGCGCGGCATGAGCGCGGTGAGGGCGAGCACATTGGCGCCCGTACCGTTGAAGACGGGGTACACCTCGGCGTGCTCGCCGAACTCCTGCCGCACCACCTCGCCGAGGCGCTCCGTGTACTGGTCTTCACCGTAAGCGATCTGGTGGCCCTCGTTGGCCTCGGCCAGAGCCGTCAGCACCTCGGGGTGCACGCCGGCATAGTTGTCGCTCGCGAAACCGCGGCGGGTGGAGTCGTGGAGTCGTGTCACGACCCCATTCTCCCGCACCCGCCGCGGTTTCGCGGCTGACCGCCGTGAGCGCCGGCGGTCAGCCGCGCAGGGCCTCGCCGAGCTTCACGCGCGAGCCGGTGCGCAGCAGCGAGTTCTGGTAGATCCGAGCCCCGAGCGCGACCACGACGACGGTCGTGACCACGAGGATCGCGAGGGAGACCAGGGGCTCCCACCACTGGGCGGTCTCGAGGAAGATGCGCATGGGCATCCCGACCGGGGCCGAGAACGGCACGTACGACGTGATGCCCAGCACGAGCTCGTTGTTGTTGAAGAAGATGACGAGGAAGTACGGGATCATCACGAGGTAGGTGACCGGCGTGAGCACCGCGCCCACGTCCTCCATGCGCGAGACGAGCGAGGCCGAGGCCGCGTACATGGCCGCCAGCAGCACGAAGCCGATCGCGAAGAAGCCGAGGAACCAGACGACCGAGGGCCCGAGGTCGCTGATGAGGATGTCTTGCCCGATGACCATGAGCCCGATACCCGCAAGCACGGCGATCGCGATGATCTGGCCGAAGGCGAGGATCGAGTTGCCGACCACCTTGCCCGCGAGGAGGGCGCGCGAGGAGATCGACGACAGCAGAATCTCGACGACGCGCGTCTGCTTCTCCTCCACGACGCTCTGCGCGATCGTGCCGCCGAAGGTGACGGCGGAGATGAAGAAGACGATGCCGAAGCCGAGGGCGACGAAATAGGCGAGGAAGCCGTCGACGCTCGGCTCGTCGAGAAGCGTCACCTCGGGCGCGATCGAGAGCGCCTGAATGAGGATGCCCGGCGCCTCCTCGAGCCCGATGACCTCCATCGCGGGGCCGCCGTCGGCGGGGTTCTCGAGCGGCACGGCGGCGCCATCGACCTCCCCCTCGCGCACGAGGTCTTCGGCCTCTGCGCGCGTGGGAACCTCGGTCACCTCGATGCCGGGCAGTCCCTCGAGCTGCTCGGCGACGACGCCGACGGCCGCGACGGGGGTGTCTCCCTGGTTGCGGGAGACGAGCCCGCCGATGACGATCGAGGCGAGCACGACGAGCATGAGGATGATCGTCGAGATGACGAACGCTTTGGAGCGCAGCTTCTGCATGACTTCGCGGCCGGCGACGAGCGTGATGGACTCGCGGAAGCGCGGGGCGGCGGTGCTGGTGGTGGTAGTGCTCATCACTTCACGACCTCTCGGAAGATCTCGGTCAGGGTGGGTCGGCGGGGGGTGAAGCTGTGCACGGCGCCGAGGGCGGCGGCGCGCTGCAGGACGACCTGCGCGGCGTCGGCGTCGGCCTCGAAGAGCACGTAGCCGCCGTCGAACTCGAGCACGGCCACGTCGGGCATGTCGCGCACCCAGCCGGCGTCCTCGCCGCTGAGGAGCTCCCACTGGGAGCCCGTGTTGGCGGCGCGCAGCTCCTCGCGCGACCCGGCGGCACGGATGCCGCCGCCGGCGATGATGACGAGGTCGTCGCACAGGCGCTCGACGAGGTCGAGCTGGTGGCTGGAGAACAGCACGGGGGCGCCGCGGGCGGCGAACTCGCCCAACACCCCGAGCACGGTCTCGACGGCCATCGGGTCGAGGCCCGAGAACGGCTCGTCGAGCACGAGTACGTCGGGGTCGTGGACGAGGGCGGCGGCGATCTGGGCCCGCTGCTGGTTGCCGAGGGAGAGCTTCTCGATGGGCTCGTCGCGGCGCTCGGTCAGTTCGAGGCGGTCGATGAGCTCGTCGGCCCGCACGGCCGCGTCGCGCGCTCGCACTCCGCGCAGGCGGGCGAGGTAGACGAGCTGCTCGTGCACGCGCATCTTGGGGTATAGCCCGCGCTCTTCGGGCATGTAGCCGAAGCGCCGGCGGTCGTCGGTGGTGAGCGGCTCGCCGTGCAGCGTGACGCGGCCGCTGTCGCTCGCGAGC
This sequence comes from Microcella pacifica, assembly GCF_009371975.2. Classification (GTDB taxonomy): domain Bacteria; phylum Actinomycetota; class Actinomycetes; order Actinomycetales; family Microbacteriaceae; genus Microcella; species Microcella pacifica. The sequence continues at coordinate 67,025 of NZ_VIKT02000015.1, read as the reverse complement.
ACGCCGAGGATGATGCGCATGGCCGTGGTCTTGCCGGCACCGTTGCCCCCGACGAATCCGGTGAGGCGCCCGGCGCCGACGCGGAAGGAGACGTCGTCGAGTGCGACTCGGTCTCCGAACCTCTTGGTGACGTTCTCGATCTGCAGCATGCTGCTCCTCTCCTGGTGAACTCCACGCTAGGTCGCGCCGCATGGCGCCCGCATCCATCGAGCGGGGGGTCGTTGCTCCGTCAGGAGGATGACGCGCCGAGCCCGCTCTCGCCCGGCACGGCGACGCCGTTCTCGTAGGCGAAGACGACGGCGTGCACGCGGTCGCGCAGCCCGAGCTTGAGCAGGATCTTGGAGACGTGCGTCTTGACGGTCGCCTCGCCGAGGTACAGCTCGCGGGCGATCTCGCCGTTGCTCAACCCCCGCGCGAGCAACCGCAGCACTTCGGCCTCCCGCTCGGTGAGCTCGTCCAGACGCGTGTCGGGGGCGGGCCGCTCCCGGCTCGCGGTGACGCGCTCGATGACGCGGCGTGTGACGTCGGAGGCGAGGAGCGCCTCGCCTCCCGCGACGACGCGCACGGCTTCGAGCAGCTTCTCGGGGCTCGCGTTCTTGAGCAGGAACCCGCTCGCGCCCGCCTCGAGGGCGGCGAACAGGTAGTCGTCGCGGTCGAAGGTGGTGAGAACGAGGATGCTCGGCTCGAGCCCCGCGGAGCGGATTCGCCGCGTCGCCTCGAGCCCGTCGACCCCCGGCATCTGCACGTCCATGCAGATGACGTCGGGGCGCAGCTCGCGCGCGGCCTCGAGCGCGCGCGCACCGTCGGCGGCCTCCCCGACGACCTCGATGCCCGGCTCGCTCTCGAGGATGACACGGAAGCCCGCGCGCACCAGATCTTGATCGTCGACGAGGAGCACGCGGATCACGGGCTCGCTCATGAGCCAACCTGCTCGGTCACGAGGAGCGGCACGGTCGCGCGCACGAGATACCCGCCGCGCTTGCGCGGCCCCGCCTCGAGCGCTCCTCCGATCGCGGCGAGCCGCTCGCGCATGCCGATCTGGCCGAGGCCGCCGGACGCGCTCGTCGTGGTCTGCGCGCTACGGGCGCCGTGGCCCGTGTCGGCCACTTCGAGCTCGACCCGCTCGGGGCTGAACCTGAGCCGAACATCCATCGTCGCGGTCGCCCCCGCGTGCTTGAGGCTGTTGGTGACCGCCTCCTGTGCGACGCGGTAGAGCGTCGTGTCGATGACGGGGGAGAGCGGCTGCCGATCGCCGACGATCGTGAAGTCTGCTGTTCTGCCCGCGGCGCGCACGTCGTCGAGGAGCGCCTCGAGCTGGGCCGTGCCGCGCGTGCTCGGTCCGTCCGTCGCGTCGCCTTCCCCGCCGATACCGCGCAGGGTCGTCACGAGGCGGTGCAGCTCGTCGACTGCGTCGCGCGCCGAGGTCTCCACCGAACCGAGTGCGCTGATCGCCGGGGCGGGGGCGTCGGCACCGAGTGCCCGGCGTGCCGCACCCGCCTGGATTCCCATGACGGAGACGTGGTGGGCGACGACGTCGTGCAGTTCGCGGGCGATGCGCACGCGGTCGAGGGTGACCGCCTGCGCAGCGGTGAGCTCGCGCTCCGCCTCGAGCTCGTGCGTGCGGGCCTCGAGCTCGGCCCTCTCGCGCGCGGCACTCCATGCCCGGTCGCCGAAGGCCCACGCTCCCGCGAAGTAGAGGATGTTGGTCACGATGCTGATGAGCCCGATGGCCACGCCGGGGGCGATGAGGCCGATGCCCGAGTCCTCGGGGGCGAGAGAGGTGTCGAAGGCGGCTCGGGTGATCTCCCAGAACAGCCACCCGAACATGCCGACCACGACGACGATGCGCGCCACGAGCGCGTGCCGACGCGACGACGACCACGCTCCGATCGAGTACATCGCCATGAACAGCGCGATGTTGCTGAACAGCACCTCGGGCACCTTGTTGTAGAGGGCGCAGACGTAGACGATCGAGATGACGACGGTGACGGTGATGGGCGCGACCCTGCGCCACACGAGCGGGCCCGAGATGCCGAGCACGACGAGTGCCGCTTGCCACAGCACGGGAGGCTCGTCGAAGAACTCCGCCGAGGCGTAGAGCAGGATCGCGAGAGAGGCGCCCACAGCAATGCCGAGCGCCAGCAGCCCGTCGGTGCGCATGCCGGCGACGCCGGGCGTCGGGCGCACCCAGTTGCCGTCGGCGTCGACGGTGGAGGGCGGGCGGGTCTCGGCGATCACCCCAGAACGCTAACCCGCGCGCACCGGACCGCGCATCCGTCTCACGACGGAGCCAGGTGCACGACCGCGCCGTTGAGCTGCTCGTGCCCGAGCTCCCACAGCCCTGCGCACGCCGCGGCGAGCTGCGCGGTCGTGTCGCCCTCGTCGAGTGCGCCCGCCACGAAGGTCACGGCCGCGGTCGGGGTGCCCTTCACCCGCCAGCCGGTCGCGAGGGCTTGAGTCCACGCTTCCGCGGCCGCCTTGAGCGTGACGTAGTTGGCCATGCCCCATCGTGGCTGCGCGACGGCGGTCGAGCTCACGATCGCGAGCCGCCCCGCGCCGGACGCGCTCAGGTCGTCGCGCAGCTCGCGGCTGAGCACTCGCAGGGTCGTGAGCACGCGGCGCTCGAGCCACTCCCAGTCTTCTTCGGACGATCCCGCTCGCCAGCCGCCGACGAGGTGGAGCAGGCCGTCGATGCTCGGCCGACGCTCGCGCAGCTGTAACGCCCACGCCCCGACGGCCACCCGGTCGGCGAGGTCGACGACCGCCGTCTCGGCCGCAGCCACGTCGACCAGCGACGCGGCGCGGGAGCCGACCGCGACGATGTGCGCTCCCGCCTCCGTAAGCGCCAAGCACACCGCGCGGCCGGCAGCGCCGCCCGCGCCCGCGACGACGATCGTGCGGTCCTGGATGCTCTGCTCGCCCGTCACGCGCTACCGGTGCCCGTGATGCCCGAGGTCGACTCGATGACCGGCGCGATCTTCTTCTGCAGCGCCTCGTAGAACATCGAGAGGGGAAACTCGTCGTCGAGCACGAGGTCGGTGTACCCCTTGAGCGGCCCGGCGAGCACGTCGTCGGGCAGGCCGCGCGCCCACACGGAGGCGGGGTGCGGCGTGAGCGTCGTCGTGAGGAAGGCGTACGCGGCGAGCCAGTGCGCCGCCTTCGGCCGGTCGATCGAGCGCCAGTACAGCTCATTGATCGCGTCGGAGAGCGCGACGACGACGTCGGGCACCGCCTCCCACTCAATCGTGAGTCGCGTGTCCGTCCAGTGCAGCACCCCGCGCTGGTGCATCCAGGCGAACAGCAGCTGCCCGCCGAGACCGTCGTAGTTGCGCACGCGCGTGCCGGTGAGGGCGAAGCGGAAGATGCGGTCGAAGATGACGGCGTACTGCACGAGGCGCGCATGCTCGCGCGTGACGTCATCCGTGTCCTCGGCCCGCCACAGGGCCACGGCCTCGCGGAAGGCCGTGAGGTCGCACCGCAGCTCCTCCAAGGAGTACAAGAAGAACGGCATGCGCTGCTTGATCATGAACGGGTCGAAGGGCAGGTCGCCGCGCATGTGAGTGCGGTCGTGGATCATGTCCCACATCACGAAGGTGCGCTCGGTGAGTTGCTGGTCGTCGAGCAGTCGGGCGGCGTCGGTGGGCAATTCGAGTCGAGTGGTCTCGGCCGCCGCCCTCACGACTCGGCGGTAGCGGGCGGCTTCGCGGTCGGCGAAGATCGCCCCCCACGTGAAGACCGGCAACTGCGCCGGTGCGCCGGCGGGCGCGCCCGCAGGAACTCGGGGCGTCACCGCGACCGACTCGGGGAAGAGCACCGCCGAGTTCGTGTCGTAGCCGGAGGTGAAGTCGGCGAACCGCAGCCCGAGGTACAGGGCGTTGCCGTACTCGCCGGCCTCGAGCTGCGCGACGAACTCGGGCCAGATGACCTCGCACACCACTGCCTCGACGAGTCGGTCGGGCGAGCCGTTCTGGGTGTACATGGGAAACACCACGAGGTGCGCCGCACCGTCGCGTCGTTCCGCCGCCGGCCGGAACGCATCGAGCGCATCGAAGAAGTCGGGTACCCCGAACCCTCCCGCGACCCACGCACGGAAGTCCGCTGCACAGGCCCTCAGGTACTCCTCGTCATACGGGATGCTCGGGGCGAAGTGCTCGAGCGCGTCGACGATCACGGCGACCTGCCGAGCCGCTTCAGCGTGGTAGCGCGTCTCGACGATGCTCCCGTCGTGCACCTGCAGCGGTCGGATGGCCTCGGCGGCCTGCTTCAGGCGCGACCATGCCGGGTCGGCGACGATCGCGGCGGCGGTGAGCGCAGCATCCGTATCGGCACCGCGGTCCTCAACGACCTCGGGCTCTCCGATGATGGTGCGCGCGCTGGTCTCGGTGGCTTCGCGTGTCATGGGTCCCTCCTTCGTCGATCGCCGGGTTCGGTGCCCGCGCCGTGCAGGCTCCCTCCTGCTGACGAGCCTAGGGACGGAGCCGCGAGCGGTGGTTGTGATCGACGCGGGAAAGTTGCGTCGACGCAGGATGCTGCCGTCGTCGCACGCGCGTGATGGCGATTCGTGCCGGATCCGCAGGAAAGGCCCGCGAACAGCGCGCTCGCGACTGCTAGCGTCAACAGTCGGTCACCGGCTTCCCGGGGGCAGGCCGGGCGGGGCAATCGCGGTGATCTGAGCGAGAGGCTGACGAGAATGGGGTCTTGGCCGATCATCGCGCGCCCCGATCATGTGGACCGACTCGTGGAAGCGCTCGCGGCGCACCCCGCGCGCGCACAAATGTTGCGCGGGCCCAGCGGTGTCGGCAAGACGACCGTCGCCGCGGCGGCCGCGTCCGCACTCGCCGCGAAGGGCCGCACGATCGTGCCCGTCGTCGCGCTCGACGAGTTGCGCGACGTGCCGCTGGGGGCGCTGTCGCCCCTGCTCGCCGCAGCGCGCTTCGCCCCGCACGATGACGTCGCTGACCGGCTGCAGGAGCTCATCGCGCTCGTCGGTGCGCACGCCGACACCTATCTGCTCGTCGTCGACGACGCCCCGCTGCTCGACCCCACCTCGGCGGCCGCGCTCTACCAGCTCGTGCGCGTCTTCGCCGTGCCCGCTCTGCTCACCGCCCGCGACGAGCACCCCATCACGGGAGCGCTCGCGCGCCTCCTGCACGAAGACCTTGTGACGGTGACCGAGGTTCCCGGCCTCGGGCTCGACGAGACGCGCGAACTGCTGCGACGCCGCCTCGGCGCCGACCCGCGACCCGAGACACTGCGCACGCTGTTCGAGGTCACGAACGGCAACCCGCTCTTCCTGCGCGAGCTCGTGCTCTCGGCCGAGCGCTCCGGCGGCGTGCACGCGGGCCCCTACGGCGTCGAGCTCGACCCCAGCCGCGTGCCGCCGCACATCATCGGCACCGTCGCGAGCCGCCTCGACACTCTCCGAGACGACGAGCGACGCTTCGCCGAACTGCTCGCCGTCGCCCAGCCATGGCCGGCAACTGCCACGCGTGCCGAGGAGCGCGAGACGGTCGACGATCTCGTCGCCGGGGGCTTCGTCGTGGCGAGCGGTGAGGGTGCAAGCGGTGAGGGCGACCATGCACACCTACGACTGGCGCACCCCATCTTCGCGGAGGCTCTTCTCGCTGGCCTCGAGCCCGCCGCGCGAAACCGCCTGCGGGAGGCTGCGGCGCGCCGATTGCTCGATCTTCCGTCCCCGCCGGTGCGCTTCACCGCCGTGTGCCTCCTGCTCGATGCCGGCGCGACGGTGACACGTGACGACACGCTGTGGGCAGCCCGCTACGCGCATGCGGTGGGCGATCACGAGCGCGCGATCGCGGCGGCCGACCGCGTGCTCGCCACGGCGACGGATGAGGATGCGCCCGCCCTCGCCACGGCCCACGTGACTCGCGCCGCCGCGCTCTCCGCCCTCGGTCGGGTGGAGGAGGCGGACGAGGCCTTCGCGCGCGCGGAGGAGCGTGCGCGGGCGAGCGGCGGGGCGAGTGCGGCGACGGAGACTCTCGCCCTCGTGCACCTGAGGTGGGGGCAGCACACGGCGCTGCGGCGGCACGAACCCCGGGTGGCGGCGGACCGCATGGTGAGCATCCTCGATGATCTGGATGCGACCGGGCGCGCCCTGCTCGAGCCCGACCTCGCCAAGTGGCGCCTCATGGCCGGCGATCACGAGGTTCTCGCTGCGCGCGCCCTACCGCCGGCCGGCCTCGACCCAGCGCCCGGCACCGATCCCGCCTCCGGCTCCGACACCGCCTCCGGCACCACAGATGCCGCCGAGCATGCCGCCGGGCTCACGGCCGCCCTCGGCACAGCGATGATCGCGACGATGGCGGGCCGCATCGACGAGGCGAGCGCGGCCATCGCGACGGGCCGACCGCTCGCCGCGCGCTTTGCCGAGGTCGTGCCCTACGGGACGAGCCTGCTCGATCTCAGTGCGTTCCTCGTCGATGTGGCGCGGGGTCGTATCGATGATGCGCGCGCGTTCGCGGAGGCGCGCAGGCTCGAGCCCTTCGCGGAGTCGTCGGGGGTGTGGTCGTACGCGCTCGCGCTCATCCACCTGCACGGCGGGCGACTGCACGATGCCGCCCCCCTCGCGGTGCTCGCGGTCGATCAGCTGCGGTGGCGCGACTTCACGGGCCTCCTCGGCCCCGCGCTCGCGCTCGCGGCGACCGTGCACGCCCAGCGCGGCGATCGGGCGAGCGCCCGCGCGTTCCTCGACGCGCTCGAGCCGGCGCACCACGACGACGTCAAGGTTCGATTGCAGGCGGCCGAGGCGCAGGCCTGGCTCGCCGTGTCGGAGGGAGACTCCGAGTCGGCTCTCGCCGTGCTCACGGCTGCGGTGCGCGAAGGCGTCGAGGCGGGGCACCTTCTCCTCGCCGCGCTCACGACCACCGTGGTGCTGCGGCTCTCCTCCAACGGCGAGGTGCTCGACCTCGTGGCCAGAGCCGCAGCGATGTCGGGTGCCCCGTTCCTCGAGCTCGTGAGGAGGGCGGCGGAGGCCCGCGAGCACCACGACGCGGTGGCGGCCGTGGAGCTCGCCCCGGCGCTCACGACGGCCGGTCTCGGAGCGCTCGCGTTCGACCTCGTGTCAGCGGCACCCGCGTGGGAGCCCGGTGACCGGATGCTCGTGCGCCGCGCCCGCGTGACCGCGAGCGAGCTCTCGCGCACGGTGGTGTCGCCCTCCTTCCCGCGGCACGCGCGGGACGACGCCGGGCTCACCGAACGGGAGTGGACGGTCGCGACGGCGGCCGCGCGCCGCGAGCGCAGTCGCGAGATCGCCGAGCGGCTCGGGGTCTCGGTGCGCACGGTCGACAACCACCTGTCGAACATCTACCGCAAGCTCGGCGTGCGGGGCCGCACCGAGCTGGAGCGCGAGCTGCGCGAGTTCCTGTAACTCGCGCAGCCTGCGCCGCTGGGGGAACCCCTACTGCTGCTCCTTCGGAACGATGCTGTACTGCAGCGAGTCGGAGTTGCCGTCCTCGCCGGCGATGTAGACGACCGTCACCGTGTTGGTGTCGTTCTCGTACAGGTAGTTGAGCAACCCGCCGTAGTCGGCCTCCTGCGAGAGTGCGTATCCGGAACCCTCGAGGTCGCTGCGCAGGCGGTCGACCACGTCGGCCCCAGAGATCTCGAACGTCGCCGTGAAGTTGCCGTCGACTCCCGCCGAGAACAGAACGGTACCGTCGGGGGTTGGAACATCGGAGGGCCAGCTCGAGGGCAGGCTCGCGCCGCCGCCCCCGTCGACGTCGATGTCGACGCCCGTCTGGTCTTCGATGAGGTTCTCGATTCCGCCTTCGACGAGATTGTCGGTGAGCTGCTCGAGCGGGTTGCCGAAGCATCCGGTCAGACCCAGGGTGACGGCGAGGGCGAGGGCTCCCACGGCGGGTGCAGTGCGTCGCATGACTTCTCCTGATTCGGGGCCGCCCGCACGAGGCGGGGCGGATCGGGGTGCGTCGTTCGCAGGCAAGACCCAGGAACGCCGCGCTGTACCCCCAGTGTGCCGAGGTCGCGGGCGATATTCCATAGGTAGGCACTACCTAGACCAGACTGGGGCGATGGCGGGCGTGCTCATCGGCTTCGCGATCATCGGGTCGGTGATCGCCGTCGGCTACGTCGTGGGCCGCCTCGGAGTGCTCGGGCCGACCGCCACCGTCGTCCTCGGGCGGGCCGCTTTCTTCGTGTTCTTGCCCGCGCTCCTGTTCAGCGTCATGGCCGAGGCCGACCTCGCTGAGTTGTTCTCGGCACTCCTGCCGGTCTCGGCGATCGCCGCGCTCTCGTGCATGCTCGCGTTCGTGCTGCTCGCGCGCCTCCTGTGGCGTCGCGGGGCGCCCGCGCTCACGATCGGCGCGCTCGCCTCCGGCTACGTCAACGCCAACAACATCGGCCTGCCCGTTGCCGCCTACGTCATCGGCGACCCCACCCTCGTCGCGCCGGTGATCCTCCTGCAGCTCGTCGTCTTCGCGCCCATCGCCCTCACGATCCTCGATGTCACGACGAGTGGGCGGCTGTCGATCGGCCGGGTGCTCACGCAGCCGGTGCGCAACCCGCTCATCATCGCCTCCGTGCTCGGGCTCGTCGTCGCCCTCATCGGCGTCGACCTGCCCGACCCGGTCGTCGAGCCCTTCCGCCTGCTCGGTGCCGCCGCCGTACCGACGGTCCTCTTCGTCTTCGGGCTGTCACTCCATGGCCGCCGCATCCTGGAGCCGGGCAGCGGGCGACGGGATGTTCTGCTCGCCGTCATCCTCAAGAGCATCGTCATGCCGCTCGTCGCCTGGGGTCTCGGTGCGCTCGCGTTCGGGCTCGACGGCGTCGCGCTCTTCACCGTCGTCGTGCTCGCCGCGCTGCCGACGGCGCAGAACGTCTACACCTACGCGGCCCGCTACCAGACGGCGATGCCGCTCGCGCGAGACTCCGGCCTCATCACGACGGCCCTCGCCGTGCCGATCCTCATCGTCGTTGCGGCGCTCCTCGCGCCGTAGCCCTGCTGCCCTGGGCCCCGGCCCGAGCCCTCGGCCCGAGGCCTCAGCTCGAGCCCCCGCTAGAAGATCATCGGGCGGTCGTCGTCCTCCTGCTCGAGCGCGAGGTCGACGACGACGGGCACGTGGTCGCTCGGGCTGTCGCCCTTGCGCTGCTCGCGCTCGATGCTCGCGCCCGCCACGAGGTCGGAGAAGCCGCGCGAACCCAGGATGAAGTCGATGCGCATGCCCTCGTTGCGAGGGAACCGCAGCTGCTTGTAGTCCCAGAACGTGAAACCCTCCGGCACGAGGGGGCGCACGACATCGTTGAGCCCCGCGGCCTCGAGCTCCGCGAAGGCCTCGCGCTCGGCGGCGGAGATGTGGGTGGAGACGCCGGGAATGAAGCTCGGATCACCCATGTCGGCGTCGGTGGGAGCGACGTTGAAGTCGCCGGTGAGCGCGAGCGGAGCATCCGGATTCTCGTTCAGCCACCGGCGCGCCTCCTCAGCCGCCGCGCGCAGGAAGCGCAGCTTGTAGTCGAGGTGCGGGTCGTCGAGGGCGCGGCCGTTGGGCACGTAGAGGCTCCACACGCGCACGCCGTCGATCGTCGCGCCGAGCGCGCGGGCCTCGAGTGGGGCATCCAGGCCCTCGTGCCCCTTCGCGAAGCCGGGCTGGTCGGTCAGCTCGGTCGCGACGTCGGTGAGGGGCAGGCGGCTCGCGATCGCGACGCCGTTCCACTGGCCCTGGCCGTGCGCGATGACCTCGTAGCCGGCCTCCTCGAACGGGGTCATCGGAAACTGCTCGGGCTTGCACTTGATCTCCTGCATCGCGAGCACGTCGACGTCGGACTGCACGAGGAAGTCGACGACGCGAGCGTGGCGGGTGCGGATCGAGTTGACGTTCCAGGTGGCGATGCGCATGACACCAGCCTAGGCACCCGGCCGTGCCGCCCGGCCCCGCCCGGGCTTCTGGCCTGAAGCGCGTCGCCGCGACCGCAGTAGAGTGGCGTGCGTGACGGACGCCCGCGAGAAGCTCATCCAGTTCATCCGCGATGAGGCCGTCTTCCACGGCGAGTTCACGCTCACGAGCGGCGCGAAGGCGAGCTACTACATCGACCTGCGGCGCTTGAGCCTCGACCACCGCGTCGCGCCCCTCATCGGCCAGGTCATGTGCGACCTCATCGCCGACATCCCCGACATCGCCGCGGTCGGCGGGCTCACGATGGGCGCCGACCCGATCGCCGCCGCCGTGCTGCACCAGGGGGTCGCCCGCGGACTCACCTACGACGCCGTCGTCGTGCGCAAGGCGCCCAAGGATCACGGTCGCGGCCGGCAGGTCGAGGGGCCCGACGTCGACGGCAAGCGCGTCGTCGTGCTCGAAGACACGTCGACGACGGGCGGGTCTCCCCTCACCGCGGCGCGCGCTCTCGAGGCCGCCGGCGCGACGGTCGTCGCGGTCGCGGTCGTCGTCGACAGGGCGACGGATGCTCGGCGCGTGATCGAGGAGGCCGGCTACGAGTACCGCGCGGCGATCGGGCTGGCCGACCTCGGGCTCGCGTGACCGACGAGCGCGCGCAGGAGACGTCGGCGCCCGCGGGCAGCGGTAGAGCGGCGGGCGCGGGCTCGGCGTTGCCGCGCAATGCGGCCCCACGCGGGCACGTCGACGCGGGCGCGGGCGGCTCGCCGGGCACGCTCGGGAAGCGTCCGCGCATCCTTCTCTGGATCGCGGGTGCGATCGTGGCCGTGCTCGCGCTCATCGGCCTCTTCCTGCTCGGCACGCGCCTGCCCGACCTGCTCGCACCGGCACCGGTCGTGACGCCGACCCCGACGCCCACCCCGACGCCGACCGAGACGGTCGAGCCGGTGGGGCCCGTCGAGCCCGGCGAGTACCGGTGGGACGACCTGCTCGGCGGCGAGTGCCTCGACCCCTACGTGGATGCGTGGCAGGACGAGTACACGGTCGTCGACTGCGCCGAGGCGCACGGCGGGCAGCTGATTGCGCGTGTGACCTACGACCTCGGAGCGGAGGACGACGCGCCCTACCCCGGCCGGGAAGAGCTGCGTGCACCGCTCTACTTGGCGTGCACCGACCCGGCGGTGCTCGACCGCGCGGCGGCGGACGCCTACGACGACCTCGCTGTGCAGAGCGCGTATCCGGTGACCGCGGAGCAGTGGGACCAGGGGTACCGCGAGTACTCGTGCTTCGTGAGCCGCAGCTCGGGTGAGCCCCTCACGGGCAGCCTCGCGGTGCCGCCGGTCGAGCAGTAGTCGCTCAGGGCTCGACGGACAGGTCTGGCTCGTAGAGCTCGGTCTCGAGCGGTTCAGTGGTGACGAGCTCGTGCACTCCCGTGAGTATCTCGCTCGGGCGGAACGGGTACTTGGCGATCTCGGTTTCGTCGCTGATGCCCGTGAGGACGAGCACGGTGTGCAGGCCGGCTTCGATGCCGGCGACGATGTCGGTGTCCATGCGGTCGCCGATCATGGCCGTGTTCTCGCTGTGCGCGCCGATGCGGTTCATGGCGGAGCGGAACATCATCGGGTTGGGCTTGCCGACGACGTAGGGCTCCTTGCCGGTGGCTTTCGTGATGAGGGCGCTGATCGCGCCCGTCGCGGGCATGGGGCCGTCGGCGCTCGGCCCGGTCGCGTCGGGGTTGGTGGCGATGAAGCGCGAGCCGGTGCCGATGAGGCGGATCGCCTTCGTGATCGCGTCGAAGGAGTAGTTGCGGGTCTCGCCGACGACGACGTAGTCGGGGTTCGTCTCGGTCATGATGAAGCCCGCCTCGTGCAGGGCGGTCGTGATGCCGGCTTCGCCGATGACGTAGGCGGTGCCGTTCGGCATCTGGCTCGCGCAGAAGTCGGCGGTGGCCATCGCGGAGGTCCAGATCGACTCCTCGGGCACGTCGAGGCCACTGGCGCGCAGGCGCGCGGCGAGGTCGCGCGGCGTGTAGATGGAGTTGTTGGTGAGCACGAGGAAGGGCGTGCCCGTGTCTCGCCACTGCTGGATGAGTGCGGCGGCGCCGGGGAGGGCCGCGTTCTCGTGCACGAGCACGCCGTCCATGTCGGTCAGCCAGCACTCGATCTCGCGACGGTCGCTCATGCGGCTCAGCCTACCGAGGCGGTCGGGGGCCCGACGTGCGTCGCTGCGAGAGCTCCGGGGGTGCGGCCTCCGTTGCCGGCGACGGGATGCTCTGCGCATCGCTGAGCGTCGTGACGGGCATCCCGAGCCGGTCGCTCATGACCTGCACCGCCTCGGGGTTGGCGTCCATGCTCACGCTGCGCCGGCCGAGGTCGCGGGCGGCGGCGGCTGTCGTGCCGCTGCCGGCGAAGGGGTCGAGCACCCAGTCGCCCTCGCGGCTCGAGGCGGCGACGATGCGCCGCAGGACGCCGAGCGGCTTCTGGGTCGGGTAGCCGGTCTTCTCGCGGCCGTTGGTCGTGACGATCGTGTGCCACCAGACGTCGGTGGGCAGCTTGCCGCGCGCTGCCTTCTCGGGCGTGACGAGGCCGGGCGCCATGTACGGCTCGCGGTCGACAGAGTCGGAGTCGAAGTAGTAGGTGTCGGGGTTCTTGACGTAGACGAGGATTGTGTCGTGCTTGGTCGGCCAGCGCCGGCGGGATTTGGCGCCGTAGTCGTAGGCCCAGATGAGCTCGTTGAGGAAGCATTCGCGACCGAAGAGGGCGTCGAGGGCGACCTTCGCGTAGTGCGCTTCGCGCCAGTCGAGGTGCAGGTAGAGGGTGCCGTCGTCGCGCAGCACGCGGTGGGCCTGCTCGAGTCGCGGGGCGAGGAAGCCCCAGTAGTCGAGGAACGTGTCGTCGTAGCGGCCGAGAGTCTCGACGGTGCGGCGGTAGCTCGTGCCCTGGAAGCCGAGGTAGGCGCCGTCGGGGTCGCGCGTGCTCGTCGTGCTGCGGCGCTGCTGCGTTCGGCCCGTGTTGAAGGGCGGGTCGAGGTAGACGAGCTGCATGGTCTCGTCGGGCAGGTGCTCGAGGGCGGCGAGGTTGTCGCCGTGGAGGAGCAGGTCGTCGCCGTCGGGAGTCCAGATCTGCGGAGGTGCCGACTGCGGGATCGCGCGCTCGGGGGCCGACGGTGGCAGATCCGAGCGCGCGGGGTCGGAGAGAGGCGCGGCCGAGCGCGCGGGGGTCGACAGCGGCGCAGCCGAGGGCGCGGGGGTCTCTCGCGGCGCGCTCATGGGCCGAGGTTAACAGGCGAGGCGGGTCGCCGGGTCGGTGCGGTACTGCCGGCCACTGGGTGCCGTCCACTCGAGCACGCCGCCGCCTGCCTGGTGCACGAGCCAGGCGGTCTGATGCTTGAGTCGGTGGTGGGCCTCGCACAGGTGCGCGAGGTTGTCATGTCGTGTGGCCCCGGCGTGCTGCCAGTCGACCGTGTGGTCGACGTCGGCGCTCGCCGCGCTGCGACCGCAGCCCGGGAACCGACAGGTCTCGTCGCGGATGCGCAACCACAACCGCAGGTCGCGTGGAACCGCGTAGCGGTCGCGGCCGACGGAAAGCACCGCGCCCGTCTCCGGGTGGGTGAGGAGGCGGGTGAAGCTGGGGGCGTGAGCGGCGAGGCGCCGGGCGACGTCGGCCGAGATGGGGCCGTAGCCCTCGAGTGTCGCCGGCGGGACGGGAGAGTCGAGCGCGCCGCTGCCCCTGTCATGGGCCCTGACAGTTGCCCTGACCCTGGTGCTGGCGGAGCCAGTGTTGGCAGAGGGTGGGACATCGGAGGCGCGCTCAGCGCCGCGGTCGAGGAGGGTGAGGGCGGGCACGGTCACGAGGACCTGCGCCCGCACGCCGCGCCCCGCGCCCGAGCCGGAGACGATTCCGTCGTGCAGGAGGTCGGTCATGACGTCGGCGCGGCGCTGCGCGAGAGTGCGGTCGTCGCGCTGCTCGGCGTCACCGGAGCCGGCGAGACCCGTGGCGATCTCGCTCACACGCCGATAGGCCGCGATCGCGTTCTCGGCCGGAAGGTAGGCGGTGAGCCAGGCCATGCCGTCGCGGGCAGGCTCGAGGCGAACATCACGGCGTTCGCGAGCGTCCCGACACCGCTCGTCGATCGATTCGGGGTGCAGACGTTCGCGCACGACGCGGGCGCGTTGGCGGAGGCCCGCCGCCGTACGCGTGGTGGCCTCCGGCAGGAGGGTCTTCTCGAACTCGGCGTGCGATGACGCCGGCAGGTTGCTGGCCTCCTCGACGATCGCCACAGTGTGGGCGTAGCTCAGCGCACCCTCGCGCAGCCCCGCGTGCGTGCCCGGGAGGGTCGTGGTGAGGGCCGCACTCTCATTGAGGAGGGATTGCGCGGCGGACTCCGAAACACGTAGCGCGGTGGCGAGCTCCGTCGCGGCCACGCGGCGGGCGGTCACCGCGGTATCCCAGCCGCCCGAGCGCCCACCCCGCGCATCCTGCTCGGCAGCCGTCAGGATGAGGCGCCGCAGTTCGTCGATCGCGACCGCCCGCGACGCCGCGAGAGAAGCGGTCAGCCGCTCGAGCGCGACGATCGCGTCGAGGATCGCCGAGACTCCGCCGTCGACGGCAGCGGTCGCCGTGCGGGGGAGCTCGGAGGTGGTCATGCGTCTATTCGAGCAGGGACCACCGACACTCGAGAGGGGGAGACGCGGAGGCGTGTGCCCTGGGGAAAAGCCTTCTGATCAGGGCTTCTGTGAAGGAGCGGCGGGATTGTCACCGGATGGGTGTGCGGCCGCGGGTGGGTGTGCGGCCGCTGGCGGGACTGCGGGTGCAGGTGCGGGAGTGGCCGCTGGCGCAGCCGCAGCTGCGGCTGCGGGCTCCGGCTCACCGCCCGGCTCACCCACCGGCTCCACCACTTTCCGGCTCCACCAATTTCCGCCGCCGCCCGCGCAACTGCACGGCAAGCGCGAGCAGCAGCACGCCGAGCGCCGCGCCCGCCGCGGGCGAGAACCCGACGAGCAGGATCACGGTCACGCCCGCGACCCCCAGCAGCACCTTCGTGGCCGCGAGCAGGGGCGACATCGTCACCTCGCGGTCGTCGTGCCTGCTGCGGTCGAACTGCCGCACGAGCATGACGATCGGCACGAGCGCAAGGGCGATCGCCACGAGGAAGAGCGGCCGCGTCTGCCACCACTGCAGGCTCAACGGCTCGGGGAACGGCAGGTTCGAGATGAGCATGACCACCACGACGAGCACGATCACGGGTACGTGCCACAGGTAGATCGTCATCGAGTTCGCGTTCACCCACAGCCCCACGCGGGCGACGCGCGGCCTGTCGGCGACCGCCCGCAGCCACGGGTGCGCCGTGGCGAACAGCATCAGCTGACCCACCCCCAGCACGAGGATGCACACGGTCGGCGGGTTCAGGTTCTCGTACATGTCGGTCGAGTAGCCGAACACGGTCGTGAGGAACAGGAGCAGGGCGAACGCCGCGACGGCGAGCACGAAGAGCGCCCAGCGAGGCAGGACCCCGATGATGCCGTCGGCGTAGGCGAATCCGAGCTGCTGGATGAGCACCCACACGAAGAAGAGGTTGAGGGCTCCGAGCAGCTCGAGGCCCGTCGCGGCCACGACGGAGTCGACCGCGACCGCCGCGAGCAGCAGGGCGGCGAGGGTGAGGCGCGGGGCGCGCTCGTGCAGGGCGGTCATCCAGGGAACCAGCCCCGCGCATCCGATGTACACCGCCAGGAACCACAGCGGCTGCCCGATGCGGAAGCCGACCTCGCGCAGAATGTCGGCCGGCAGCCCGGTGAGGGCGAGGATCGCGAGCGTGAGCCCGACGAGCGCGAACAGCAGCACGGCCGGCCGCACGAGGCGCGTGATGCGCATGCGCACGTAGTCGGAGGCCGACACGCCAGCGCCCCGCAGGCGCCGCCACTGCGTGAGGCTCGAGAACCCGCCCAGCAGGAAGAAGAGAGGCATCACCTGCACGGCCCACGTGGACCACGCGAAGATCGGATGCCCGTCCAGAGCATTCGTGATCGTGAGCCCCTCGGCGCCGACCGTGAAGCCCGCCATCATCGCGTGCAGGCCGACGACGACGAGCAGGCACGCAGCCTTCACGAAGTCGACCGCGGTGTCGCGCCCCGTGCTGGGCACGGGTGGTGGTGAGGCGGCGGTGCCGGAATCGCGGCTGGCTGAGTCGGTCACGGCGCGTCAGGCTCCGGATGCTCGAAACGGGTCGTACGCACGCTCGCGCTGCACGATCTGACGGTTGAGGTCGGTGAGGCGGCGCACCAGCTCGGTGGGGTCCTGCGCGACGGACGCCGGCCAGCCGTACGCCGTCGCAACGGCGACGTCGAGCTCGCGGTGCAGGGCGGCCAGGTCGCGGAACCCGCCGTCCTCCATGAGGTTGTACAGCGCGGTTAGGCCCATGCTGTGCTCGCGGCACAGCTCGCTGCGGCGCGCATAGAGGGCGGATGCTGCGCTCGCCACCGCATGGCGCTGGTCGTCGGTCACGGGGTCGGGCCAGGGGAAGGTCGCGAAGACCGTCGTCGGCGTGTAGCGGAGGTCGCCCTTAAGGGTCGACGACTGCGCCCACGCCCACGCGTCGTGCGCTCGGGAGAGCAGGATTCCCATGCTGTAGTCGTCGTCGAAGGCGAAGACCATGTTGGCATTGTTGGCTAGCGTCCACGGGTCGAGCCATGTGAGGTTAAGGCGTTTGGCGTGGGCGCCGACGGCGATTGACCGCGTGAGAGGAGCAACTGCCTTTCGCAAGCTAACGCGGGGCTCACCGTATTGCCACCAGCGAAGTCGGTGATTCTCCCGTCGAACCGTCTCGCGGAAGGGCTTCACACGTTCACGGACGATGCTGAGCGCGGCGGGAAATCGCACTGCCGCCTCGAGTGACATCTGCGCGAAGTCGATGATCCACCGGCTCGGCGATTGGTCGGGGCGCGATGCGATGTCGTCGCTGGTCAGGAATGGCCTAACTACCCGCGCGTAGTCCGCAGAGTCATCGGCGAGCATCCCCTTCGCTTCGTCCTTGGTGACGATGAAGCCCTTGCCGACCGGGATCGGCCCCTGGAAGCACTTGTTCTTGTTGGCGGCGAGGGTCTGCGGCTCCCACCCACCCGCGAGGCCGTCGCGCAGGGAGGCCGTGATGCCGGGCACGTCGTCGCCGTCGAGCACGAAACGCTCGACGGGCTCGGCGGGCTGCTTAACCCAGTTGACGAGACTCACGTGCACTTTCGCGTCGCCCGGCCAGCGCTGCGACGACACGGCGTCGGTGATGACTCCGCCCTGCTCGACGATGTACTCGAGCGATGCCCCGCGCGCGGTGTTCTGCGAGACCGAGTTGGTGCCGACGAGCCCCGCCCGCTGCCCGGGCTTCAAGTGGTCGTGCGCCTTGCGGAACCAGTACACGCACAAGTCCTTGATGCCGATGCCGAAGGTCGAGCTGAGCCACTTCAGGTAGCCGTCACCGAGGCTCGCGCGCAGCAGCTGCGAGCCGAGGAACGGCGGGTTGCCGATGATCGCGTCGACCTCGGGCCAGTCAGACTGGAGGGCGTCGATGGCGCGGATTCCCGACAGGTCGGTGAGCGGCAGCACCGGTTCGGCGGTGCCGAAGCGCTCCACCATCTGACGGTGGCCCATCCACAGCGTGACGCGCGCGACCATGACGGCGACGCGCTCAATGTCGATGCCCCTAATGTTCGAGAGCGGGTAGTACGGCAGGTCGGCCTCGACCGGTGTGCCCTGCTCGGCAGCGAGACGGGCGTAGCGCTGCTTAAGCTCGTACTCGAGCGCGCGCAACTCGCGGTAGGCGACGTAGAGGAAGTTGCCGCAGCCGCACGCCGGGTCGAGCACGCGGAACGCGCACAGCTCGTCGAGCAGCGCTCGGCACTCCGCCGGGCTCGCGGCGGCGTCGATGCGGTCGCGCCAGGGCCGCACGATCGTCGGCGCGACGATCTTCATGATGTCGGCCTCGTGCGTGTAGTGGGCTCCGAGTCGCTCGCGGCGCTCGTCACCCAGAATGCCCTCCATGAGCGAGCCGAAGATCGTCGGGTCGACCGCGCGCCAGTCGAACTCGGAGGCACGCCGCAAGTGCTCGAGCTCGTCCTTGCTCATGAGCACCTTCGCAGGTCTAGCGAACAGCTCGCCGTTGACATAGCGCGTGCCCGTGTAGCGGCCCTTGCGGTTGTGGTCGCCCTTCTGGTTGAGCAGCTCGAACAGATAGCCGATGTCGCGCGCGCTATCCGGGTCGGGCTGGCTCAGCAGCTCGAGGATCGTCGACTGCAGCGGGTAGCCGTCGAGCATGCCGAGGTCTTCGGCGAAGAGGCACCACACCACCTGCATCGTGAAGCGCTGAATCTCGTCAATCGGCGCCGCGCCGCGGTCGGCGAGCGACTGGTACAGGTCGGCGATGTGGCGGGCGGCGTCGGTCGTGAGCTCGCGGCGGTGCTCGGCGAACACCGGCTCGATCGTCTCGCTCTGCAGGAAGAGCAGCGCGTCATACCGGTCGGGCAGCTCGTCGAGCGCGAACCGCGCGCGGGGTGCCTTCGGGAACCGCCCCGGCTCCCACACCTCGAACTCGCGGAAGTTGCAGGCCACGACCCATCGGGCCGCCTGCACGTCCTCCTCAGGGTTCGACGACTCCAACCAGTAGCGCTGCCGCTGCTCGGCGGCCTTCGCCAGGTCGACGTTCGGCGCCTTCATCTCGACGATGAGCACGCCGGGCCAGTGCAGGTCCATGAACCCGGCGGACTCGGTGAAATCCTCGAAGAGCGCCCCAATCTCGCCACGGTCGCTGCCGTAGCAGGCGAACAGCTCGTTGAGGAAGGTCTGCGCCTCAGCCTTCTCCGACCCCGTGTAGCCGCCCCACTTCGCGACGAAGGCGGCGAGGGCCGCCTGAATCTCGAGACCGCTGCGCACGGTCAGAGCAGACGGAGGGTGTCGCCGGCGTAGTAGGTGTCGTGCATGAAGCGCTTGTGCGTGCGCTCGAGGTCGGCAATGAGCTCGGTCAGGGCGAGCTCGACATTGTGCTCGCCGCCCGACTTGCGCACCCGCTGCAGGGCCTTCTTTGCGCGCGTGCGCGTGTGTTCCAGATTCAGCAACACGTCGCTGATCTCGCCGAGAGCCTGCTCGCGCGCGGCCTCGGCGGCAGAGCGATCGTTGGCTGCTGCGGCGCTCATCGTTCCCCCTCCGGGATCTGGGACGGTCACGTTGTCGTGTGCGGTCAGTCTACGTGTCGGCACCGACGCGCGGCGGAGTGAGAGCATCCGTGTGAGATATCGGCCGATAGCCTCCAGGTGTGAGCGAGCCCTCTCCTGAACCCACCCCCGAGTGGACCACCCACGGCCTCGGCCCGCACCCCCGCCCGTGGCCCGACGACCCGCGGCTCGACCCCGAACTGCTCGAACACGGCGACACCCGCAACGTGCTCGACCGCTACCGCTACTGGAGCATGGCCGCGATCGTCGCCGACCTCGACGAGCGGCGGCACCCCTTTCACGTCGCGATCGAGAACTGGCAGCACGACATGAACATCGGCTCGATCGTGCGCAGCGCCAACGCGTTCCTCGCGGCCGAAGTGCACATCGTCGGCCGCCGCCGCTGGAACAAGCGCGGCGCCATGGTCACCGACCGCTACCAGCACGTGCGCCACCACGAGAGCGTCGACGACCTCATCGCCTTCGCGCGTGCGCACGACCTGCCGATCGTCGCGGTCGACAACGTGCCCGGCTCCGTTCCCGTGGATGCTGCGCCCCTGCCGCACGCCTGCATCCTGCTCTTCGGGCAGGAGGGGCCGGGGTTGAGCGAGGCGGCACTTGCCGCGGCCGACCAGGTCATCGAGATCCGCCAGTACGGGTCGACGCGGTCGATCAACGCGAGCGCCGCGGCCGCCGTCGTCATGCACGAGTGGGTGAGGGTGCACGCGGCGGGAGCGGAGCATCCCGAATCTCACGGCGCTTGACGGCGCCCGCCGCAACCGGTGGACTGACCTCATGACTGCGATCACCGACGATCTGCCCGCCCAGCTCATCCGCCAGGAGCACGACGGGTGGGAGGCGCTGTGTCGCGGCGAAGGCGGCACCCACTACCACCACGCGATGACCGAGGACGCGGTCATGGTCGTCGACACGGGCGTCATCGAGCGCGGAGCCGTGCTCGCGGCGCTCGAAGGCTCCCCGTGGGACTCGTACGAGCTGAGCGAGCAGCGCGTCGTGCGCCTCGGCGACCGCGCGGCGATCCTCGTCTACCGGGTGCGTGCCGTGCGGGGCGACGACGTCGTGGATCGGCGCATGAGCACGACCTACGTGTATCAGGAGGGCCGCTGGCGCACGGCGGCGCACCAGCAGACGCCCGTGCTGTAGCGGCCGCTCGCAGGGCGTGCCTCAGCGCACGCGACGCACCCTGATCGGTCCCTTCGCCGTCGACGGGTCGACGACGCGGCCACCCTGCGTGATCTCGACCTCGCCCGCGGCGACGAGGCGTCGGGCCGCGCGTCGGGCGGGCTCCATGAGCACGCGCCAGGGCTCGGTCGCCGGATCGGCGGTGGGCGCATCCGGGCCGGCAGAAGCGACGGCACGCGCATCCAGGCTGGCGGCGGCGACGGCGCGCGCCGCCTCGCTCGGGCAGATCGTCGTGTCGGCCGCGCGGCTGGCCAGCAGGCTCCGGATGCTCGCCTCGAGCTCGCGATCCACCGCGGTCACGCCCCGCCGACGGCACGCGTCGCTGCACCAGCGCACGTGCTCCCAGTCGCGCGCCCACCGTGCGCGCCACTCGATGCGCCGGCCGCACGATGCGCAGGTCTTCGGTGCTCGCGCGGCCGAGTCGCCATCCACGAGGTCTCTCTGTCGGCCCACGCATACAGTGTCGGCGCCAACACCGTGAGTCGGCCGGGTGCCGCACTCCACGCGGCACACCCAGCACCCCGCCCATCTCCACAATTCAGGAGATGCGGCTCGGCCTCGGCGCCCACAGTCCCGAGGGTGAGGGCCGCACCGGCGTGTCGCGAGTCGGAAGCGCGCAGGATCTCCTGAGTTGTGGAGGTCAGCGTCGTCGCACGAGCAGCATCCCGACCACGGCGATGAGCGCGACGGCCACGCCGGTCCCGCCGAAGAGCAGCAGCGCGCCGCCCGCCTCGTAGGCGAGGCCGGAGACCGCGGCAGCGATCGTCGCGGCGGCGAGGCCGATGCCCCGCACCAGGCCCTGCGCCGCGCCGGCCCGGGCGGGGTCGACCGCGTGGGCCATGGCGGCGCCCGCGCCGATGACGGCGAGCGCCTGCCCCGTGGACTCCACGAAGCCCATGCCCGTGGCGACCCAGGGGTTGCCGATGATGCCGTAGAGGCCGACGATCGGCAGCAGGACGAGGAGCCCGCGCCAGTAGGCGGCGATTCCGCCGCGACGGTCGGCGAGGCGCCCTGCCCAGGCGGCGAGGAGAACGTAGGGGATGGCGAAGAGCACGTAGCTCGCGGCCGTCAGCAAGGGCCCGGCGCCGAGGTCGGCCATGTACCGCGGCCAGATGCCGTCGTAGGCGCCCGTCGGCACCATGACGGCCGCGTAGAGCAGCACGATGCCGACGATGCTGGGGCGTCGCAGGAGGTCGAAGCTCGAGCGTGGAGTGGAGGTCGCGGGAGGCGTCGCGGTGGGCTGAGCGGTGGGCTGAGCCGCAGACTCGGCGGTGGGCTGGGCCGCGGGCTCGGCGGCGCGGTCGAACCCGACGACACCGGCCGCGATGCCCGCCACGCCCGCGGCGATGCCGCCCGTGTACGGGTGCGGCTCGTCGCCGAGTGCGGGCACGGTGCGGTGCTCACGGAACCCGAGGAGGACGGGCACGAGGGCCGCGACCACGCACGCCGCAGAGACGGCGAGGATGAGGGAGGGCGAGGCGATCGCGACCGCCGCGCCCGAGGCGAGCGGCCCGACCGCGATGCCCGCGAGCTCGGCCGCGCCGAGGCGACCGAGCAGCTCGCCGCTGCGCGCAGGGTCGCTGCGCACGAGGAGGGCGCTCGCCGCGATGACGAAGATGCCGAAGCCGAAGCCGCCGAGCCCGCGCGCGGCGATGAGCTGCCACCCCTCGCCGGCGGCGGCGCTCAGGGCGAGGGAGGCGGCGACGAGCAGCACGCCCGCGACCGCCATGAGGCGAGCGTGGCCGCGGTCGGCGGCGGGCGCGACGAGCAGCTCGGCGATGAGGGCAGCACCGAATCCGGCGGCGGCGAGGTAGCCGATCTCGGCGGTGCTCACGCCGAGGGTGCGCTGCAGAGCGGGAATGAGCGGAAAGATGACGAAGGATCCGCTGGAGAGCAGCACCATGCTCGCGACGACGCTCGGCACGAGCCGCGCTGTGGGGCGGGGCGCGCGGGCGTGGGGGGCGGTGCGGGTGCGGCTGAGCATCCCGTTCTCTTTCCGATTCTGGGCGCGGTGCGCCACTGTTATCCAACTGGACAATAAAAGTAACACGTGCTGTCCACCTGGACAATGGGGCGCCGGTCGCGCCTATGCTCGAGGCGTGGCAGAACGCAAGACCTCCGACGAGCGGCGCGACGAGATCGTGCGCGCCACGCTGCGCCTTGTCGCCACCAAGGGCTTCGCCGGCGTGACGCTGCGGGATGTCGCGGCCGAGGTCGGCGTCGTGCACGGGCTGATACGCCACTACTTCGCGAGCCGCGACGACCTCGTCGCCGCCGCGTTCGACGACGCCGTCACGCGCGAGCTCGCGAGCGACCGGGCCCAGCTCGAGGGGCTGGAGCCGCTCGCCGCTCTCGCCGGCTGGCTCTCCGCCACGCCCGAGCACCACTACCGCGTGTGGATCGACGCGTGGAGCGAAGCGCCCCGCACGCCCGCGCTCGCCACCGCCCTCGACCGGCACCACCGCGACTGCGAGCGCATCCTCATCGACCTCATTGAGCGCGTCGTCGACGCGGGCATCGCGACGAGCGCCGACCCCGCCGCCGACGCGCGCATGCTCACCGCCGTCGCGGACGGCGTCGCGGTGCAGCACCACGCCATGGACATCATCGGGGTCGACGAGGCCGACACGATCGTGCTCGGCGCCGCGGAGCAGCGGCTGGGCCTCGCTCCCGGCAGCCTTGCGCGAGCGCACCCCGCGCCCGCGCGCGGGCACTGGGCCGCGGTCTGACGCGCGGTCGCCTCCCCGACTCCCCGTGCGGGCGCCCGCCCGCAGTCCGGTGCGGGCGAGGCCGATAGACTCAGGGGTCATCCCGACTCGATCCGAAAGGGACCGCCATGCCTGCCGTCGTCATCATCGGAGCCCAGTGGGGCGACGAGGGAAAAGGCAAGGCGACCGACCTCCTCGCCGGCCGCATCGACTACGTCGTCAAGTTCAACGGCGGCAACAACGCCGGGCACACGGTCGTCGTCGGCGACGAGAAGTACGCCCTGCACCTGCTGCCGAGCGGCATCCTCACCGAGGGCGTCATCCCCGTCATCGCCAACGGCGTCGTCGTCGACATCGAGGTGCTCTTCGACGAGCTCACGGCACTCGGCGCGCGCGGTGTCGACGTGTCGAAGCTCCTCCTGAGCGGCAACGCCCACGTCATCACCCAGTACCACCGCACGATCGACAAGGTCACCGAGCGCTTTCTCGGCAAGCGCCAGATCGGCACGACCGGGCGCGGCATCGGCCCCGCCTACGCCGACAAGATCAACCGTGTCGGCATCCGCGTGCAGGATCTGTTCGACGAGAAGATCCTGCGGCAGAAGGTCGAGGGCGCGCTCGACCAGAAGAACCACCTGCTCGTCAAGGTCTACAACCGCCGGGCGATCCTCGTCGACGAGGTCGTCGACGACCTGCTGGCCTACGCTGAGCGCCTGCGCCCGATGGTCGCCGACACCGCCCTCGTTCTGCACGAGGCGCTCGAGCGTGGCGAGACCGTCCTCTTCGAGGGCGGCCAGGCGACGATGCTCGACGTGGACCACGGCACCTACCCCTTCGTCACCTCCTCGAGCTCGACGGCGGGCGGCGCGGCGACCGGCTCGGGCATCGGGCCGAACCGCATCGACCGCGTCATCGGCATCGTCAAGGCCTATACGACGCGCGTCGGCGCCGGGCCCTTCCCGACCGAGCTCTTCGACGAGTCGGGCGAGTTCCTGCGCAAGACCGGCTTCGAGTTCGGCACGACGACGGGGCGCCCGCGCCGCTGCGGCTGGTACGACGCCCCGATCGCGCGGTACACGGCGCGCATCAACGGCGTCACGGACTTCGTCATGACCAAGCTCGACGTGCTCACGGGCCTCGAGCGAATCCCGGTGTGCGTCGCCTACGAGGTCGACGGCGTGCGGTTCGACGAGATTCCCGTCTCGCAGAGCGACTTCCACCACGCGAAGCCGATCTACGAGGAGCTGCCCGGGTGGACCGAGGACATCACCGGCGCACGCACCTTCGACGACCTGCCGGCGAACGCGCAGGCCTACGTGCTCGCGATCGAGGCGATGAGCGGCGCGCGCATCTCGGCGATCGGCGTAGGGCCGGGCCGTGACGCGATCATCCAGCGGCACGACCTGCTCGACTGACGGCCTCGCGCATGTACCCGACGACCCCGCCACCGTTCGAGGAGCTCTCCGGCTACGGCGTGACGCTTGAGCCGTACCGCGACGAGCACCTGCCCGGGCTCACGGCGGCGCTCGCGCACCGCGAGGTCTTCGCGGGCGGCTGGGGCGGCGGCCCGGCGGGCTTTCGGGAGGGGGAGGATTTCGCCGGCTGGTTGCCGACGTACCTGCCGATCGGTCGCGGGCATCCGTATGTGGTGCGGGATGCCCGGGGCGAGGTTGTGGGAACCTCGAGCCTCACCGACTTCGCCCCGATCCTGCAGTACGCCCACCTGGGCTGGACGGCCTACGCGCCCGAGCACTGGGGCTCGGGCGTCAACGCCGCTTGCAAGCTCCTGCTGCTCGGCCACGTCTTCGCGCACGGCTACGGCCGAGTCAAGCTGCAGGCCGACATGCTCAACGAGCGCTCGCGCGCGGCGATGGCGGGCATCGGCGCGCAGTTCGAGGGCGTCGTGCGGCGCGAGCAGCCGCGGTCTGATGGCTCGTGGCGCGACACCGCCCAGTTCGCGGTGACGATCGACGACTGGCCCGACGTACGGGCCGTGCTCGAACGGCGGGTTGCGCAGCGCCGCGCCTAGGCACTCGGTCCTGGGGCACCGGTTCTAGAGCGCGCCGCCCACGGGTGCGAGCGGCGGCGGCGTCGCCGTGAGGCCGGCGCGCGGGGACTGCTGCCGGCGCAGCCAGCGCAGGAGGGGGAACTCTCGCGGCCAGTGCCGCACGATCGTGTACAGGCCGCGCCAGAGGCGCACGAGGAGTGCGCCATCGAGGGCGAGTGGGCTCGCGGAGGCGGGCAGCGTCAGGCGCCGATCGGTCGCGATCGTGCGCTGCGGGCCGATGTGGATGCTCAGGTCGATGTCGTCGTGCATGCGCGCGTCGTGGCGGCACACCTCGCCGCGCACCTCGTTCCACACCGTGCGCCGCATGGCGAGGGCCGAGCCCCACAGCGGGGGGTGGCCAAGCGCGAGCCCCACGAGCGTGAAGTACGACCGCATATAGAGGCGCGAGGAGCGCAGGTGCGGTCGACCGTCGTCGTCCATGAGCGTGCCGCGGCCCGTGACGGCGGCGAGTTCGGGGTGGCGCTCGAGCAGCTCGCAGACCGAGGCGATCCAGGTCGGGCCCGGCACGCTGTCGGCATCGACGCGGGCGATGAACTCGCCGCGCGCGGCGTCGTAGCCCGTCGCGCTCGCGGCCGGGATGCCCACCTCGCTCTCGTGCAGCACGACCGCGCCGTAGCGGGCGGCGACGGCGGCGCTGTCGTCGGAACTGGCGTTGTCGACGACGATGAATTCGAAGGGCGGATGCGTCTGCGCGGAGAGCGCGTCGAGGCAGCGCTCCACGTGGTGCCAGTCATCCCGCACCGGAATGACGACCGAGACGGTCGCCCGCGGACTATGTCGCGCCGCGCCTGTGAGCGTGCTCATCGCCATGGTGTCCCCCCAGAACTGTCATCCCCTCAGGCAACCCAAGCGAACCGTCCGAGTGTCGTCAATCCGACCCCCACCCCCTGGCGCGCGCCGCTGCGGTGAGCTACTATCCGCTCCCCGCTGTGCCTTGATCGACAGCCTGGACGCGAGCGGCCCCATATCGCTCTTCACGACAGCCCGTCAACCCCCTTTTCGTGGGACGTTCAGACTTCTACCGTCATGGACATGACTCTGACGACACACCAGGTTTCGACCGCCACGACGCCGCGCCACCGTGCCGCCTCGTCGACGGTCCTCGACCCGACGACCGAGCGGCTCACGCTGCCGCGGGCCGCCGGGCCCGTCAGCGCGGCGATCCGCGTGACACTCTCCGCCTCCCCCGACCAGCCGCGCATCATCCTCTCCCTCGTGGGGCAGATCGAGCGCGCGATCATCGCGACGCCTGAGCTGCTCGCCGACGAGGACCTCCTCCTCGCCGACCGCATGCTCGAGGGCCTGCACGAGGATCTCTGGGCGGAGGTCGACCATCGCTGGGTGGAGGACCCCGAACTGCAGGAGGCCCGGTCCACCCTGCGCACGGCGATGCTCGAGGAGCGCTCCACCGCAGGGAGGTAGCGCGAGACAGTACGCTGTGGAGCATGGACGCCGCTGCCACCGATGAGCTCGCCTCGCTGCGCAAGAGCATCGACAACATCGACGCGGCGCTCGTGCACCTCCTCGCCGAGCGCTTCAAGTGCACCCAGACCGTGGGTCGGCTCAAGGCGGTGACCGGCATGCCGCCGAGCGACCCCGACCGGGAGCGCGTGCAGATCGAACGCCTGCGAGCGCTCGCCGAGGAGGCGGAGCTCGACCCCGCCTTCGCCGAGAAGTTCTTGACCTTCATCGTCGCCGAGGTCATCCACCACCACGAGCAGATCGCCTCCACCGGCAGCATCGGCACGCCGGGAGACGCCTGACGACGTCCGCCCGCCCGCGGGTTTCGGACGGCGCGATCGGCGCATGACATCCGCCGCCTTGCCGGGCAGTAGTCTCACTCCGTGAGTCACGAGAACCCAGCGGGGGCGACGCCAGAGAACTCCGGCGCAGCCCCGTTCGACGGCGATGAGCCGGCACCCGCGACCGTACCGGTCGCCCTCCCCGAGACCACCGAGGCGGCGCCCGCCGCGACGTCCACCTCGGAGACCTGGATCGCCATCCAGTTCGGCCTCGCCGGTCTCGTGTGGGGCGCGAGCTTCCTCTTCATGGCGCTCGCCCTCGAGGGCCTCTCGCCCGCGCAGGTTGCGACGGGGCGCACCCTCTTCGGCGCGCTCACCCTCGGCCTCATCGCGCTCGTCACGCGCGACCGGCTCCCCCGCGACCGAAGGGTATGGGGCCACCTCGCCGTGCTGTCGGTCACGTTCGCCGCCCTGCCGTACCTGCTCTTCGCGTGGGCTCAGCAGTACCTCGCCTCCGGGGTGACGAGCATCCTCAACGCGACGACCCCGATCATGACGGCCCTCCTCGCCGGTCTGCTCTTCAAAGTGGAGACCCTCACCCGTGAGCAGATCCTGGGCATCGTCGTCGGCACCCTCGGCGTCGTCGTCATCGTCGGCCCGTGGCAGGGGCTCGGCGCGGGCACGGGCGGCATCGTGCCGTACCTCGCCGTGCTCGGCGCCACCGCCTGCTACGGCGTGAGCCTCAGCTACATGCGCCGCTTCCTGCGCGACAGCGGCTTGAGCGCCATCATGCTGTCGTTCGTCATGATCGCCCTCGCGGCGGTCTGGATGCTCATCCTCACGCCCGCGATCGGCCTCGACCCGGTCACC
The DNA here is from genome assembly GCF_009371975.2 of Microcella pacifica. Lineage (GTDB taxonomy): Bacteria > Actinomycetota > Actinomycetes > Actinomycetales > Microbacteriaceae > Microcella > Microcella pacifica. The sequence continues at coordinate 39,378 of NZ_VIKT02000015.1, read as the reverse complement.
CTCACGCCCTCGGTGGTCATCGCGATCGTGCTGCTCGGGGCCCTGGGCACGGGCTTCGCCTACGCGTGGAACCAGAACGTCGTGCGCGTGTGGGGCGCGACCCGGTCGGCGACCGTCACCTACATCTCGCCGGTCGTGGGTGTCGCGCTCGGCGTGCTCGTCCTCGGCGAGGTGCTCGTGTGGAACGAGCCGGTCGGCGCCCTGCTCGTGCTGCTCGGCGTGCTGCTGGCCCAGCGACGGCTGCGGCTGCCCGCGCGGCGACGGGCTCGCGTCGGGGTCGTCTAGCGCCGTTGTCTTTCGCGCGCCGCGCGGTGGAGTCCCGTTAGCGCGGGTCGCTGCGCGAGACGATCCGGTGCATGACCTCGAGCAGGAGGGAGCCGATCGCGCTCGCCCCTACCGCGACGAGCACGAGGTCGAGCGGAGCGGCACCGAGCTGCAAGAAGTCGACGGCAGCGGGGATCGCGAACACCACACCGAGACCCGCGTAGGCGGCGACCACGACGAGGCTCGTGATCCACGTGAACGGTCGGGAGAGGATCACGAGAACCCACAGCGCTGTGAGCGTGAGGGTGATGACGGCCGCCGTCTGCACGACCGGCGGGGCGTATCCGCCGAGGTAGGCGTAGGCGACGACGGAAATGAGCGTGCCGCCGACGACGAGCCCGGAGGGGATGCAGAACCGCGCGGCACGGGTGAGGAACCCTGGCCTGTAGCGCTGGATGTTGGGCAGCAGCGCGAGCACGAGCGCGGGCAGCCCGATCGTGAGCCCGTCGACGATCGACAGCTGCCGCGGCAGGAACGGGAAGGGCCACAGGAGCGCCCCGAACACGACGGCGAAGAGGATCGCGTAGGTCGTCTTGGAGAGGAAGAGCTTGGCGAGCCGTTCGACGTTCGCGATGACCTGCCGACCCTCCGCCACGACGCGCGGCAGGCGACTGAACTGGCCGTCGAGCAGCACGAGGCGGGCGACCGCGCGCGTCGCGGCGGCTCCCGAACCCATCGCGATGCCGAGGTCGGCGTGCTTGAGCGCGAGGGCGTCGTTGACGCCGTCGCCCGTCATCGCGACCGTGTGGCCGAGCCGTTGCAGCGACAGAACCATGGCCTTCTTCTGCTCCGGCGTCACGCGCCCGAAGACGCGGTGCTCGGCCATGATGGCGTCGAGCTCGGCCTCGCTCCCCTCCTGATCGGGGTCGGGCAGCTGGCGGGCGTCGAATCCGGGACCGTCGTGCTGGATGCCCGCCTCGCGCGCGACCGCGGCCACCGTGCGCGGGTCGTCGCCGGAGATGACGCACAGCTCGACCTCCTGCTCGCGAAAGTAGCCGAGCGTCTCGTGAGCGTCGTCGCGCACCTTCTCGCGGAACGACACGAGGGCGACCGCCGTGAGGTCGGCGGGCAGGTCGGGCTCGGGCGGCCTCTCGCCCTCGGGCGCCTCGATGGGAGGGGCGAGCACGACGTCGGTGCGAGCGAGTACGACGGTGCGCTCGCCGGCCGTCGCGCGCTCGTCGAACCGCAGCAGGGCATCCTCAGAATCGGGCACGTCGGCGAGGACGATGTCGGGGGCTCCGAGCACCCACGTGCCGCGGGCCGGGCCGTCGGCGAAGGAGACGGCGCTCCACTTGCGGCGGCTCGAGAACTCGATCGCTCGCACCGGCTGCTCGGTCGGCGGCTCGGTGAAGCGCTCGACGAGCGCGCGGGTCGTCGCGTTGGCGTCGCGGTCGGCGCCCATCCACGCGAGCACGGCTTGCGCGGGAGGCGTGAGGTCGGTTGCCCTGAGCGGCTCCACGCCGTCGAGCACCATGCGGCCCTCGGTGAGAGTGCCCGTCTTGTCGAGGCACAGCATGTCGACGCGCGCAAGGCCCTCTACGGCCGCGAGCTCCTGCACGAGCACCTCGTGCTGGGCGAGCTTCACGGCGCCGACCGCGAGCGCGACGCTCGTCATGAACACGAGCCCCTGCGGGATCATCGCGATGAGGCTCGCCGTCGCCGCGACCGCCGCCTCGCGCCACGCGCCCGACTCGATCGCGACCGCCCACCCGCCCGCCGCCTGCATCTGGCCGTTGACGACGATCGTGCCGACCGGCAGCAGCAGCACGGTGATCCAGCGGATGATGCGCGCGATGCCGCCGCGCAGCTCGCTGCGCACGAGCGAGAACTGCTTCGCCTCGGCCGTGATGCGCGCGGCGTAGGAGTCGCAGCCGACCCGGGTCACGCGCGCGAGCCCGCTGCCCGCGACGACCGTCGAGCCCGACATGAGCTCACGCCCGGGGCCGGAGGCGACGGGGTCGGCCTCACCCGTGAGCAGCGACTCGTCGACGTCGAGCCCGTGCGCCTCGATGACCTCGGCGTCGGCGGTGACCTGGTCGCCCGCGGCGAGCACGAGGATGTCGTCGAGCACGACCTCCGCGGTGGGCGCCTCGACCGTCGTGCCCTCCCGCAGCACGCGCGCCTTCGGGGCGTTGAGCACCGCGAGCCTGCTGAGAGTGATCTTGGCGCGGAACTCCTGCGCCACCCCGATGACGACGTTGGCGATGACGAAGAGCCCGAACAGGGCGTCCTGCCAGTAGCCGAGCACGAGCAGCAGCGCGAACGCGCCGCCGACGATGAGATTGAACAGCGTGAACAGGTTCGCCTGCATGATGCGCCAGAACGAGCGCCCCGTGCTGCTCGGCATCGCGTTGCCCTGGCCGCGCTCGAGGCGCTCGCGCACCTCCGCCGCGCCGAGCCCCTGCATGCTCAGCCGCCGACGAGCGGGCCGAAGTGCTCGGGCAGGGTGCCGCGGTGCGCCGCCGCGAGGTCGGCGTGGCTGAGCGTGAAGCGGTCCTGGATCTCGAGGCCGTCGACCTCGCCGTCGGTCACGCCGACGCGCAGCACGGGCACGTCGCGCCCCGCACACAGGCCGCGGAACTTCACGTCGTCCTCGCGGGCCACCGACACGAGCACGCGGGCGGTCGACTCTGCCAGGAGTGCGGTGAGAGCATCCACGTCATCGCGCTCCATGAGCTCGGTGATCCAGACGCGCGCACCCACACCGAAGCGCAGCACGCCCTCGGCGAGGGTCGCGAGCAGTCCGCCGTCGGAGAGGTCGTGCGCGCTCGTCACGAGGGCCTCCTCGGCGGCGGCGGCGAGCAGCCCGCCGAGGTTGCGCTCGGCGGCGAGGTCGACGCGCGGCGGCAGCCCGCCCAGGTGGTCGTGGATCGTGCCCGCCCACGCCGAGCCGTCGAGCTCGTCGCGCGTGACGCCCAGCAGGTAGAGGTTCTCGCCCTCGTCCTGCCAGCCCGAGGGCAGGCGGCGGTCGACGTGGTCGATGACGCCCATGACGGCGACGACAGGGGTCGGGTGGATGGGCACGTCGCCGGTCTGGTTGTAGAAGGAGACGTTGCCGCCCGTGACCGGGATGCCCAGCTCGAGGCACGCGTCGGCCAGACCCGTCACGGCCTGCTGGAACTGCCACATCACTGCCGGGTTCTCGGGACTGCCGAAGTTGAGGCAGTCGCTCACCGCGCGGGGCACGGCGCCGGTCGCCGCCACGTTGCGGTACGCCTCGGCGAGGGCGAGCTGCGCGCCCGCGTAGGGGTCGAGCTGGCAGTAGCGGCCGTTCGTGTCGGTCGCGAGCGCGACACCGAGGCCGCTGACCTCGTCGATGCGGATCATGCCGGCATCGTCGGGCGTCGCGAGGGCCGTGTTGCCCATGACGTAGTAGTCGTACTGGTCGGTGATCCAGCTCGTGTCGGCGAGGTTCGGCGACCCGAGAACGCGCAGCGCCTGCGCGCGCAGCTCGGTGTCGTCGGCCGGCCGGGGCAGCGCGGCGGCGCTGTCGGCCTGTAGGGCGTCCTGCCACTCGGGGCGGGCGAGGGGGCGCTCGTACACGGGGCTGTCGATCGCGACCGTCTTCGGGTCGACGTCGACGATCTTCTGGCCCTTCCAGTGGATGACGAGTCGACCCGTGTCGGTGACCTCGCCGAGCACGCTCGTCTCGACATCCCACTTCTCCGTCACGGCGAGGAACGCCTCGAGCTTGTCGGGCGTCACGATCGCCATCATGCGCTCCTGGCTCTCCGACATGAGGATCTCCTCCGCCGTGAGCGTGGGGTCGCGCAGCAGCACGGCGTCGAGGTCGATGACCATGCCGCCGTCGCCGTTGGCCGCGAGCTCGCTCGTTGCGCACGAGATGCCGGCGGCGCCCAGATCCTGGATGCCCTCCACGAGCTCGCCGCGATACAGCTCGAGGCAGCACTCGATGAGCACCTTCTCGGCGAACGGGTCGCCCACCTGCACTGCCGGGCGCTTGGTCGGGCCGCCCTCGCTGAAGCTGTCGCTCGCGAGGATGCTCGCGCCGCCGATGCCGTCGCCGCCCGTGCGCGCGCCGAACAGCACGACCTTGTTGCCGACGCCGCGCGCGTTCGCCAGGTGCAGGTCCTCGTGCCGGAGGGCTCCGACAGCAAGCGCGTTGACGAGCGGGTTCGCCTGGTACACGGCGTCGAAGTAGGTCTCGCCGCCGATGTTGGGCAGCCCCAGACTGTTGCCGTAGTGGCTGATGCCGCTCACGACACCGGGCACGACGCGAGCCGTGTCGGGGTGGTCGATGGCACCGAAGCGCAGCGCATCCATGACCGCCACCGGGCGGGCGCCCATCGAGATGATGTCGCGCACGATGCCGCCCACGCCCGTCGCCGCGCCCTGGTACGGCTCGATGTAGCTCGGGTGGTTGTGGCTCTCGATCTTGAACGTGACCGCCCAGCCCTCGCCGATGTCGACGACTCCCGCGTTCTCGCCCATGCCGACCATGAGGTGGGTCGTCATCTCGTCCGAGACCTTCTGGCCGAACTGACGGAGGTGCACCTTCGACGACTTGTAGGAGCAGTGCTCGCTCCACATGACCGAGTACATGGCGAGCTCGCCGCTCGTCGGGCGACGACCGAGGAGGGCCTTGATCGCCTCGTACTCGTCGGGCTTGAGGCCGAGAGCTTCGAAAGGCTGGTGCTTCTCGGGCGTCGCGGCGGCGTTGTCGACCGTGTCGGGAGCGGGGATCGTCGCGGGGCTCGTCACGCACTCCAGCCTATCGGCGGCCTAGGCTGGACGACGTTCGCCCCCAACGCCCCCACAGGAGAATCATGAACGCCAAGTATCTCTGGATGTACGCGATGATCGCCATCCTCGTCTTCATCGGTGCCTTCTTCATCGGCGCCGCGATCAACCAGTAGCGGGGCGGGCGAGCACATGCGGCTCTCGCGAGGTGCCGCCCCACTTACTTCCCGCCGATGTGCCTGACAGGTCGCTATCGACCCGGTGCTTCCTTGCGGAGCCCAGGGTGCCTCGCGTGACATTCGACAGCGCTATTGCTCGTCTCCCCATGCGTATGCCACCGCCCACCCTTTCCGCCGCCCGTTGTCACTGACTGTCACTGGAGCTCACTGGTACAGTGACGAACTGATGCAAGTGACGCACGAGTCTGACTTGCGTGAAGCGAATTGAGGATCAAGAGTGGACGCGCCAGAACTCCAAGAATCGGTCGATCAAATGCGCCGGCTTGGCAGGGATACTTCTGAAGTCGAGGTAAAGGCATCTGTCGGTGGCCTACCCACGTCACTCGGTACAACCGTCAGCGCATTCAGCAACACGCATGGCGGCACAATCATCCTTGGCCTCGACGAGAAGCAAGGCTTCGCGCCCGCCGATGGTTTCCAGGCTCTGCCGATAGCGGACGCATTCAAGGAACTTGTGCGTCCGCGCCAGTCTGGAGAATCCCAACCCAACCTGCAACCAGATCCCATCGTTGAGATCCGGATCATGGAGTTCGAGGGTGCAGAAATCGTCGTGGGAACCGTGGAGGAGCTTCCCCCAGAGAAGAAGCCGTGCTTCGTGACGACGAAGGGCAAGGAGCAAGGTAGCTACGAGCGATTGCTGGATGGCGACCACCGGATGAGCACTCACGCAATATTCCTACTCAGCTCGAATCACCAGCAGCCAGTTCGAGACATCGACGTGGTTCCGGGCACATCCCTTGCAGATCTGGACGAGGAGCTCGTGGCGGGATTGCTTTCGCGAGTTCGACGAACTAGGCCACGCCTCGCAAAGGTGGCTCGGACGGACGAGGAAGTTCTTGCGCACCTTCGAGTACTTGACCCAGATCTCCGGAGCGTGACTTTAGCTGGCTACCTAGCGCTGGGCTCGTACCCACAAGAACGGCTGCCTCAATTAATGATCAGCTATGCACACTTCCCGGCAGCTTCGCCTGATGGGGCAATGGGCGAAGTTCGTATGCTTGACCGCGCGAACTTCGAAGGCCCCATTCCATGGATGATTAGCGATGCTGTCGCGAAGTTGGAGGGCACCTTGCCCCGCCGTCGTGTGAGCTTGGGGTCCTCTTCTCGAGATGTTGGCGAGATACCGGCCGACGTCATCAGAGAAGCACTTGTGAACGCTGTAGCCCATCGCGATTACTCGGCCTTCTCCGAAGCGGAACAGGTGCGCGTGGAGTTGTACCCCGATCGACTCGATATCACGAACCCGGGTGGCATTTGGGGAGGCCGACGCGAAGTCGACTTGTTGGACGGCACTTCGCGATCCAGGAACTCCTACTTGACCAGATTGCTACCGGATGTGCCATTGCCCGATAGCTCGACCGTCTCCGAGAACCAGGGAACGGGGATCCGATTCATGGTGGGCTCGATGAAGTCCCAGGGACTTCCCCTTCCAACCTTCCGTGCCAACAATCTGCGCTTCACGACATCGCTAGCGCGTCACGGGCTTATGGATCCGGCGATAGTCGAGCATCTTCGACTTGTCGGGGCAGGAGATCTCGACGAGAGGTCTTTGGGTGCTCTCGCCCTCGCGATTCAAAAGAATGAAATTGACGATCAGGTCGTCAGATATCAGCTCGACATGGACAGCCTTGACGCATGGCGCTTGCTCGTTGAGCTCGAGAGTGAGGGCTGGCTGGAGCGGGGCAGACGCGGTGGACACTTCTACGCAACGACCCAATTGGTGCAGGCGCCACTCTTCGATTCACGCACGCGAGAGAAGGATCTCCACCCTGAACCGATCCTGGCGATGCTGCTGAACCGTCAGCCTCTGACCGTCCACGAAATCTCGACCAGTCTTGAAATTGGACTTGATCAGACCAGACGTGAACTGCGCAGACTCGTATCCGAAGGCAAGGTTGTGCCGACTGCTCCCGCCACGAGTCGACGGCGGGCGTACCGTCTTCCCAGCTAGGCCTTGGGCACGGGCGGGCCGAGGATCAGCAGCACCGTGAAGAGCACCACGACGGCGAGCAGGATGAGTGCCGCCAGCAGATACGGGTGGTTGAGCATCCAGCGCACCAGTCGATCGAACCAGCGCGCGTCGCGCGGGTCGTCCGTCGCCTCGCGGCGCCACGCGCCCTCGAGCCTGCCGGTGCGGTGCGCCCAGATGTCGAAGGGGATCGTCGCGTAGGGGATGACCGCCGTGATGACGGCGAGCAGGCCGAGGCCGACGCTCCAGCGCTGGTTGATGGCGGTGAGGATCGCCGTCGCGCCGTAGGCGAGGAACACGAAACCGTGGATGCTGCCGCCGATCGTCACCGCGATCGCGAGGTCGCTGGTGGCACGGAGGATGAGGCCCGTGATGAGGAGGGTCCACGTGATCGCCTCGGCGATCGCGACGATGCGGTACAGCTTCTTCGGGGTGAGGCCGGTCGGGGCCGGGCCAGAGGGGTGCTGTGTTGCGCGGGGGGCGGCGACGCTGGGGGCGTCGCCGTGCGGGGTAGTCGTCATGGGGTCCAGCACATCACGATTCACCCAGAAGTCGGTGGGAGCGCGCGGTTGAGGGCGGCGTGAAGCGCGGCGCGGTCGGGATGCACGCCCCGCAGCGCGGCCAGCAGGCCGGTGCCCTCGACGAGGGCGATGAGGTCGTGCGCGAGGTCGCGTGCTGCGCCCTTCGAGCCGGTGAGGGGTTCGAGGGCGCCGGCGAGCTCGGCTGCGCTCGCCGTGTGCGCTGCCCCGATCGCCTCGCTCGCCCGGGGCGCGACGGAGGTGAGGAAGGCGTAGTACGCGGTCGGGGAGGCGTAGGGGGCGACGGCGTCGATCGCGTCGACGTAGTCGTCGACCATGCGGTGGGCGAGAGCGACGGGCTCGGTCGGTCGGGGGGCGTCGGTGGGGTCGAGCAGCGACGTGAAGAACCGCTCGATGACGGCCTCGAGCAGGGCCTCCTTGCTCGCGAAGTGGTGGTAAACGGCACCCTTCGAGTAGGGGACGGTGTCGAGGATGCGCGCGAGGCTCGTCGCCTCGTAGCCGCGCTCGAGGAAGAGCCGGAAGGCGGCCTCGACGATCTCATCACGTGCACGCGTCGTCATGCGGAGCCCGCCTCTCTCACCGGGTGCACCATGACATGCACGGTCACGGGGCGCACCGCCACACTCGCGGCGAGGTCGAAACCCCACCGACGGTAGTGGTCGACATTCTCGCTGTTCTCGGTCTCGAGGCGCACGCCCCAGGAGTTGCCCTGCTCGCGCGCTCGATCGACGGTCGCCTCGACGAGGGACCGGCCGATGCCGCGGCCCCGCGCGGCCGCGGTGACCCCGACGGCGGTGAGCACGTGGTGCGGGTCGCCCGGGGCGTGGCGGCGGGAGGCCCGATCGGCGTCGTTGAGGAGGGTGAGGCCGCGCCTGCCCAGGAGCGGGAGCATTCTCAGAAATCTGCCGCCCGCCCGCACGCGACCGGCGAGGGTGCGCAGTCGGCCACGAGAGGGGTCGAGGATGATGGCCGCGCCGAGCAGGGTGCCCTCGTCGACGGCGACGAGCACGGTGCCGCCCTGGTCGAGCGTGGTGCTCAGGCTCGTGCGGAAGATCGCGGCACGCGCGGCGTTTGGTGCGGATGCTCGGGCCGTGGCCGCACGGACGAGTGGGTCGTGGGCGAAGGCGTCGGCGAGCAGGCGCGCCGCCGGCTCGTGCTCGTGCGCGGCTGCTGGCCGGATCGTCACTGCGGTCGCGGTCATGCCGGAGCCCCCGTCTGCGGCGGAGCGGTCGTGTCGTGCGGGAGTGTGTGACTCAGCTCGTGGTTGCGCGCCTCAGCACGCTGGTCGACGGCGAACGCGTACGCGACCTTTGTGGCGAAGAGTGCGCTGACGATGAGAAGGGTCGGGCTCTGGTCGGGCAGCAGGGGAAGGCCGCACAGGATCACCGCGAGCAGGAGTCCCGCCACGACACGCTGCTCAGGGTGGCGAACGAGCAGGTTCACGACCGTCGCGGCGACGATTGTCGCCGCCCAGGCGACCAGGGCCGGCGTGAGGGCCAAGTCGAGCAGGAGCGCGACGAGGGGCAGGTGCACGTGCACGGTGATGAATACCCAGCGCAGGCGCGGTCGCGCCGCGTAGAAGTCGGTCGTGCCGCGCGTGAGGTTCGCGATCGCGCCCGCACCGATGTCGGCGACCAGGAGGGCGGCGAGGATGCCGCGCCACACGGCCACGTCGGCGAGCGCGGGTGAGACGGCGAGAACGGGCATGACAGCCGCGACTGCGACGAGGACGAGCGCGAGGCGGGACTGCTGCTCGCCGAGCACCTCGTGGAGGGCCGAGGGGACGGGGACAGAACTCATGATGCAGAACATACCGACTGGTCGGTACTGACGCAAGAGCGCGTGTCGCCGGGTTCGCGCTGCGGGGGCTTCCACAACTTCGGAGTGGAAGGACCCTGCGAGGCGCGCGGGCACCACTCCGAAGTTGTGGAAGGCGCGCGGGCGCGTCAGGCGCTGGCGAGGGTGGCGGTGAGGATGCTCGTGAAGAACGTCAGGCCGTCGATGCCCGAGCGCATCGCCGCGGGGGTGTCGGGCCCGAAGCCCGGCTCGACGGCGTGTTCCGGATGCGGCATGAGGCCGACGACGTTGCCGCGCTCGTTGCGCAGACCCGCGATGTCGCGCAGCGATCCGTTCGGGTTCACGTCGAGGTAGCGGAAGGCGATGAGACCCTCGCCCTCGAGGCGGTCGAGCGTCTCCTCGTCGGCGATGAAACCGCCCTCGCCATTCTTGAGCGGGATCGTGATCTCCTGGCCCGGCTCGAAACCGCTCGTCCACGCCGAGTCGGTGCTCTCGACGCGCAGTCGCTGATCGCGGCGGATGAAGTCGCCATGATCGTTGCGCACGAGGCCGCCCGGCAGCAGATGGGTCTCCACGAGGATCTGGAAGCCGTTGCAGATGCCCAGCACGGGCATCCCGCTGTTCGCCGCATCGATGACCTCCGCCATGATCGGCGAGTTCGCCGCGATCGCGCCGCACCGCAAGTAGTCGCCGTAGCTGAAGCCGCCCGGCAAGACGATTGCGTCGACGCCCATGAGGTCGTGCGTGCCGTGCCAGAGTGCCACGGGCTCGGCGCCCGCGAGACGGATCGCGCGCATCGCATCGCGGTCGTCGAGAGAGCCGGGGAAGGTGATGACCCCGACGCGCATCAGTGCGTCTCTCCTGCAGGGCTCTCGTCGAGGACCTCGACCGACAGCACCGTCTCGATCACCGAGTTCGACAGCATGTCGGCGGCGACCTTCTCGATGCTCTTCAGCAGCTCGTCGTCGACAGTGTCGACCGAGAGTTCGAAGCGCTTGCCGATGCGCACATCCGTCACGTGGTCGTGGCCGAGGCGGTGCAGGGCGCCTGCGACAGCCTTGCCCGCCGGGTCGAGCAGCTCGGGCTTGGGCATGACCTCGACGACGATCGTGGGCACAGAAGGCTCCCTGCATGAGGCGGGTGGGGTCGAGACCGAGTCTACCGGCGTGGTTACGCTGGAGGGCACGACCACCCCCGACCGTCCGAGCGGGAACCGCTCGAGAACAAGGAGACGCTGTGCCCAATTGGTCGCTCGACATCCACTGGCCCCTGCTCGCCGACGTCGGCATCGCGCTGCTCATCGCCCTCGTCGCGGTCGTGCTCGTCGTCGCCGTCATCTCCCTCATCGTGCGGCTCGTCGCGCGACGGTGGGTGGGCGTGTACGCGACGTTCGGACCGTCTCGGCGGCGGTTCCGGATCCTGCTGCTCATCCTCGCCGTGTGGATTGCGCTCGCCGTCGCGTTGCCCGAGGAGTACTGGCTCGACGTCTACACACGCGTCTTCGTCATCGTGACCATCGCCGCCGGCGCGTGGTTCATTTCTGCCGTCGTCCGTCTGCTCTTCGACCGGATCCTTCTGCGGTACGACGCGAGCGCGGTGACCGGGCCCGACAACCGCGTGGCGCGTCGAGCGCAGACGCAAATCACCATCCTGCGCCGTCTCGCGGCCGCCCTCATCGTCATCCTCGCCGTCGCCGCGATCCTGCTCACCTTCCCCGGGGCTCAGGCCGCCGGAGCGAGCCTCCTCGCCTCCGCCGGCCTCGTGAGCGTCGTCGCAGGTCTCGCCGCCCAGTCGAGCCTCGCGAACCTCTTCGCGGGCATGCAACTCGCCTTCAGCGACGCCCTGCGCATCGATGACGTCGTCATCGCCGAGGGCGAGTACGGCCGCGTCGAGGAGATCACCCTCACCTACGTCGTCGTCAACACGTGGGATCAGCGTCGACTCGTGCTGCCCTCCACGTACTTCACGACGACGCCGTTCCAGAACTGGACGCGCGCGAGCTCCGAACTGCTCGGCACCGTCTACCTCGACGTCGACTGGACGGTCAGCCCCGCTGCCGTGCGGCACGAGCTCGACCGCATCCTCGAGGAGACCGAGATGTGGGACGGCCGCTCCTCGGGCGTCATCGTCACCGACGCGACGGGCGGGTTCGTGCAGATTCGCGCCCTCGTGAGCGCCGCCGACGCGGGCACCCTGTGGGACCTGCGCTGCCTCGTGCGCGAGAAGCTCGTGCAGTGGGTGCACGACCAGCAGCCCGAGATCCTGCCCCGCAGCCGCGTGACCTCGCGCAACCAGAGCATCGAGCGCGCCGAGTCGCGGCGGGCGCTCGTCGACGGCGTCGAGCACGCGGACGAGGACGACGCGGCGTCGGCGCTCGCCGCGGGCGACGGTATCGGCACGGCCGACTCGTAGGGCGGGCGGCTCTGTGCCCCGTCAGGGGCTGAGCAGGTAGTCCGCTCGCTCGAGGGTCGCCGCGATCGCGGCCGCGTTGCGCTCGTCGGGGCCGAGAGCCCAGGCGCGCGCAGCATCCGGATCCTTGCCGAAGGCGATGTGGCGCGCGATGAGACGATCGCGGCGCACCGCGTCGTCGACGACGATGCCGACGGCGGCATGCAGCAGCGGGGCGACCGCCTCCCAGCCGCCGTGGTCGAGCAGCAGGTAGTTGCCCTCCACGATGACGGTCGACAACTCAGGACTCAGAGCCACGGCGTCGGGCACCGGCTCTTCGCTCTCTCGGTCGAAGCCGGGGGCGAGCACGGTTCGTCCTGAGTTGTCGACATCACGCAGGGTCGCCAGCAGGGTCGTGAAGCCGGCCACGTCGAACGTGTCGGGTGCGCCCATGCGGTCGCGGCGGCCGAGGTCTCGCAAGCGGGACTGCGGAAGGTGGAAGCCGTCCATCGGCAGCACCGCGGTGCCGGGGAGCGCGGTGGCGAGCGCCGCGGCGACCGTCGATTTGCCCGCACCGGGAGCACCCGCCAGGCCCACCAGCAGGCGACCTGAGGCGGGCGGGTGTTGGTCGCGTAGCCGCGCAACGACGGCCGCGAGGGCCGGGATACCGGCGAGACGTTCGGGCCGTGCGCGGTCGTCGGCGGTGCCGCCGCGCGCACGGGTCACGAGGGCAGGACGCGGGCGATGCCGTGCGACCACGCGTCGTCGAGGGCGAACTCTGCCCACTCCCGGTACCCCTGCGCGCTCGGGTGGAAGTCGTCGGTGGCGAAGAATCCCTCGCTGTACGGGGGCAGCTCCGGTGACATATGCGCTCGCGGGAATCTCTCGAGCGCGCGCCGGGCGGCCACGTCGAGCGCGCGGGCGTGCAGCGAGAGCGTGCTGCGCAGCGGCTCGGGCAGAATCTCGAAGCGGTGGAACGCGGGCAGAGCCCCGATGAGCACGATCGCCCCGGGGTGCGCGGCGAAGATGTCGTGCAGGATGCGCTTCACGTCGCGCCGGAAGGCCCGATGGGAGCGCACCTGCATCGCATCGTTCGCGCCGATGCTCAGCACGATGAGATCGGCTGGCTCGCTCAGCGCCTCGGCGAGGTGGTCGTCGATGACGTCGCGCGCGGTCGCCCCGTTGCGCCCCCGGGCGCGCCATCGCACCGGATGCCCTGTCCGCACCGTGAGCCCCGCCGCGAGGTGCCCGGCCAGCCCGTCGGAGGCATCGTCGACGCCCACGCCGACCGCCATCGAATCGCCCAGCACGAGCAGCTGCAGCGGATCGGTGCCGCCGCCGCCCTCCCACGGGCGCGGCGCCTCCGGCAGTTTCGGCACCGTGCGCCGCACCTTCACCGTCTGCGGCACGAGCACGGGGGCGAGCGCGAGGGCGATGGCCCGGCTCAGTCGGCGGCCGCGCAGCGGTCGTGAAGTCTGCGGCTGGGGAGTCTGCGGGCCGAGCGGCTGCGGACTGGGCGACTGCGGGCGCGAGGTCGGAGGCACGACCGCGAGTCTACGGCGGGGCGGAATGGACGCGAGCGGGCTCAGTGCTCGTCGAGCAGCCGCAGAAACCCGATGCTCTCGGCGTCGTCGACGGCGAAGTCGGCCCAGTCTTTGTACCCGATCGCGCTCGGGTGAAAGTCGTCGCTTGCGAAGAACCCCTCCGTGTAGGGCGGTGGAGGGGGAGACATGTGGGCGCGGGGGTGCGCGTCGACGAGGGCGCGGGCCTCCCGCTCGAGGGCCTGCGAGTGCCGGTACAGGCTGCGGCGCAACGGGTCGGGCAGCAGCCGGAACCGGAAGAACGCGGGCAGCGATGACATGAGCAGGGCGGTGTCGGGATGCGCGGCAAAGGTGCGCGCGAGAATGCGTCTGATGTCTCGGCGGAAGGCGCGGGCCGAGCGCAGGGCGAGGGCGTCGTTGGCTCCGACCGTGAGGAAGACGAGGTCGTAGGGCCGCTCGAGGGCCGGGGCGAGGTACTGCCGCACGAGGTCGCGCGCGGTCGCCCCGTTGCGGCCCGCCGCCCACCACTGCACGGGTCGCCCGGTGCGGGCGGAGAGCGCTTCCGCCAGGCGACCGCCGAGCCCCAGCGCGGCGTGGTCGACGCCCACGCCGGCCGCGGTCGAGTCGCCGATGACCAGCAGGCGCAGCACTCGCTCGCTGCCACCACCCTCCCCGCCGGGGCCGTCGACCCTGCCCTCCCAGGGCAGGGGAGCGTCGGGCAGCCGCGGCGTCTCGCGGCGCAGCCTGCGGCCCTGCCCGAGCAGCACGGGCGCCTGCGCGGCGGCGATCGCGCGGCTCAGCCGCAGCCGCCGCGGGGGCCTCCACTCGCTCACGCCCGCGAGTCTAGGCGCCCGAACCCCCGCCCTCCTGTGCCAGATCTGGCGCACATGGGCGCTCGAGCCCGAGCGTGAACGCCCTTTCGCGCCAGATCTGGCACAGGGGGTGCGGGTTACGCAGAGGCGAGGCGGATGCGCGTGCCCCACGGGTCGTCGAGCTCGAGCGTGCGGCCGTCGTCGCGCGGGTCGAGCCCGTAGTGCCGCAGCCGCTCGGCGGTGGCGCCGAGCTCATCGGCGTCCGGCACGGCGATGTCGACCTGGCCGAGCCCGAGCGCGGGCATCCGGCGACCGGCACCGGCGCTGCGCCACACGTTCATCGCCATGTGGTGGTGGTAGCCGCCCGCGCTCACGAAGATCGCCTGCCCGCCGAACGAAGTCGTCAGGTCGAAGCCGAGGCGGTCGACGTAGAACTCGCGTGCGGTCGCCGTATCGCCGACGCTCAAGTGCACGTGGCCGACGACGCTCGGCGCCGAGCCGTGCGCGGCGAGCGCCTCCTCGGTCAGATGCTCGCGCAGGAAGGCGTTCGGGTCGAGGAAGAGCGTGCCCATCTCGACCGTGCCGTGCACCCACGACCACTCGGTGCGGTCACGGTCCCAGTACAGTTCGACGCCGTTGCCCTCCGGGTCGTCGTAGTAGAAGGCCTGGCTGACGAGGTGGTCGGCGGAGCCGGTGAACCGTTGCGGATGCGCCGTCGCGACCGTGTACACCGCCGCGGCGAGGGCGGCCTGCGTCTCGAACAGGATCGCCGTGTGGAACAGTCCCGCCTCGCGCGGCCCGGCATGCTTCAGGGTCGGGCTGTGCCGCAGAACGACGACCGGTACGGATGCTGCGCTCGAGCCGCCCGCACGACCGAGCACCACGACCGGCCCGTCGGAGGTGAGCACACTCAACCCGACCGCGTCGCGGTAGTAGGCCGTCATCACGTCGAGGTCGGCCACGTCGAGGGTGACGGCGCCCATGGCGGTGTCGGCGGCGAGCCGTGCAGAGTCGGTCATGCGTGCGTCAACGCGCGAGCATCCCGCCCCATTCCATGCCGCGCCGCCGCGCCACGCGCCTGTTTGCGCCAGATCTGGCACGAATGGGCGCTCGAGCACGAGGTGAGCGCCCTTATGCGCCAGATCTGGCCCGGAAGTCACGCGGTGAGGCGGGCGAGGAGCTCTCGGTATCGCGCGGCCGTGCGCTCGACGATCTCCGGGGGCAAGGTCGGCGGGGTGCCGGTGCGGTCCCAGTTGGACGCGAGCCAGTTGCGCACGATCTGCTTGTCGAAGCTCGCCAGGCGATCCGGCCCGCCGGCCGCGTACAGCTCGGCGTCCCAGTACCGCGAGCTGTCCGAGGTCAGCACCTCGTCGGCGAGGGTCAGCACACCCGTGGCCGGGTCGGTGCCGAACTCGAACTTGGTGTCGGCGAGGATCACTCCGCGGGAGGCGGCGAGCGAGCTCGCGCGCGCGAAGATCGCGAGCGACGCATCCCGCAGCGCTGCAGCGACGGGCGCACCCACGAGCTCGACCGAGCGCTCGAACGTGATGTTCTCGTCGTGCTCGCCCATCGGCGCTTTCCACGCGGGCGTGTAGATGGGCTCGGGCAGTCGGTCCCCGTCGCGCAGTCCCGCGGGCAGGGGGATGCCGCACACGCTCTGCGTGGCCTGGTACTCGACCCAGCCGGATCCGCTCAGGTAGCCGCGCACGACGCACTCGACGGGGTGCATGTCGAGCCGCCGCACGAGCATCGCGCGGTCGGCGACCTCGGTGGGAACCTCGGGCAGGTCGTCGCCAGCGGCGAGGTGGTTGGGCACGTCGAGCTGCTCGAACCACCAGCGGCTCAGCTCGGTCAGAAGAGCGCCCTTGCCCGGGATGCCCGGCTCGAGCACGTGGTCGAACGCACTGACCCGATCACTCGCGATGACGAGCATGAGTGCCGGGTGCGCGGCGTGCTCGTAGAGCTCGCGCACCTTGCCCGAGTACGCGTGCTGCCAGCCGAGCTCGGCGAGAGCATCCGTCATGAGACCGTACCCATCAGACAGCGTCCATCAGACCGCACCCATCAGGCGACGCGCGCCGCGATATCGGTGCGGTACTGGCCGCCCTCGAGGTGCAGCAGCCCGATCGCCTCGTAGGCGCGCGTGCGGGCTTGCGCGAAGTCGGCGCCGGTCGCGACGACGCTCAGCACGCGTCCGCCGGTGGCGACGTAGCCGTCGTCGGTGCGCGCGGTCGCCGCGTGGCAGAGGTGCACGCCTTCGACGGCCCCGGCGGCCTCGACCCCGGTGAGCGGGCGGCCGGTCTGGGGCGAGTCGGGGTAGCCCTCGCTCGCGAGCACGACGGTCACACAGGCGTCCTCGCTGAACTCGGGTCGGGGCATCCCGCTCAATCGTCCGGTCGCGGCGGCGTACAGCAACTCGCTCACGGGTGTGGTGAGGCGCGGCAGCACGACCTGCGTCTCGGGGTCGCCGAAGCGCGCATTGAACTCGATGACACGGATGCCCTGCTCGGTGACGATCAGGCCGCAGTAGAGCAGGCCAATGAAGGGGGTTCCCTCGGCGTCGAGTTGGCGGACGGTGGGCTCGGCGACCGTGCGGATCACCTCGTCGACGAAGCCCTCGGGTGCCCACGGCAGCGGCGAGTAGGCGCCCATGCCGCCCGTGTTGGGGCCGGCGTCGCCGTCGAGGGCCCGCTTGTAGTCCTGCGCGGGGCTCAGCGGCAGCACCGTGTGGCCGTCGCTCACGAAGAAGAGGGAGACCTCCTGGCCGGCGAGGAACTCTTCGACGAGCACGCCGCCCTGCTGCAGGTAGTTCTCGGCGTGCGCGAGGGCGGCGGCGCGGTCGTCGGTGACGATGACGCCCTTGCCGGCGGCGAGTCCGTCGGCCTTGACGACGTGCGGGGCGCCGAGCTCGTCGAGCGCGGCCTCCACCTCGGCGAGGGTGCCGACGCGCACGGCGCGACCGGTGGGAACCCCCGCGGTGTCCATGATGCGCTTCGCGAACGCCTTGGAGCCTTCGAGCTGCGCGGCGGCGGCGCCGGGCCCGAACACGGCGATGCCGCGCTGACGAACGGCGTCGGCGACGCCCGCGACGAGCGGAGCCTCCGGCCCGATGATGAGCAGCTCGATGTCGTTGTCGACGCAGTAGTCGGCGACGACGGCGCCCTTGGTGGCGTCGAGCGCGACGGTCGGCACGGCTGCGGCGATGCCGGCATTGCCGGGCGCGGCCGTGATGTCGTGGGGTGTCGCGCTGCCTTCGGTGAGCAGTGCGGTGATGATGGCGTGCTCGCGCGCGCCCGAGCCGAGGACGAGGATTCTCACCCGCCCAGCCTACTGACGCTGCGCGCCCCTGCGCGGCGTACTCTCGGGGCATGGCCAGGCCCCGCATCGACGACGCCGAGGGCCGCGCTGCCGTTGCGGCGATCGCCGCGGCGAGGGGCGACGCGGATGCTCGGCTCGAGAGCGAGACGCTCGCACTCGCCGCGCGCTACACCCTGCAGCTGCTCGCCGAGGCGGCGCCGGGCCGCTCAGTCGAGGTGCGGGTTCCCCCGTTCGGTGCCGTGCAGATCGTCGAGGGTGTGCGGCACACGCGCGGCACGCCGCCCAACGTCGTGGAGCTCGACGCGCACACGCTCCTCGAGATCGCGACCGGCGGCACCTCGTGGTCGCAGGCCTCGGAGGCCGGTCGCGTCCGCGCGTCGGGCAGTCGCTCCGACCTCTCGGCGCTCTTCCCGCTTGACCTTCCCTGAGCGGAAGCTCGGGCCGCGCGCAGGGCGCGGCCCGAGTGGGATGCGCTACTTCGCCATGAAGCCCGCGTCAACGGGAAGCGTGACGCCACTGACGTAGCGACCCATGTCGCTCACGAGGTAGAGCACCGCGTTGCTGATGTCGATCGACTCGACGACGGGGACAGGCATGAGGTTGGCCATGGCGTTGCCCATGTCGGGGTTGGCCGCCATCATCTGCTCGATGGTCTCGTTCATGATCATCGGTGTCGCCACGCCGGTGGGGTGAATCGAGTTGACGCGAATGTTGTGCGGGGCCAGCCAGTTCGCCCAGGTGCGCATGAGGCCCACGACGCCGTGCTTGGCCGCCGCGTAGCCGTCGCCGCCACCCGTGCCGGCACCCCCTCGGCCCGTCAGGCCCTGGGTGGAGCTGGTGAGCACGACCGAGCCGCCTTCGCCCTGGTCGATCATGTGCTGAACCGCGGCGTGCACGGTGTTGCGCACTCCCGCGAGGTTGACGGCAATCACGTCGTTGAACGCTTGGATCGGGTCGGGGTCGTCGACGCCCTGCGTGACGATGCCAGCGTTGGCGAGAATGATATCGACGCGACCGAGCTCGGCGACGCCCTTCTGCACAGCCGCCTGCAAGGCACCCATGTCTCGAACGTCCGCTTGGGTTGCGACGATGCGGCGGTCGAGTGCTTCGACCTGCTTCACCGTCTCCTCGAGGTCTTCCGACGTTGCCATCGCATAGTGCACCGAGGGGATCTGCTCGCAAATGTCGACCGCGATGATGTCAGCGCCCTGCTCGGCGAGCGTGATGGCGTGACTGCGACCCTGTCCTCGTGCCGCGCCTGTGATGAAGGCGACTTTTCCGTCCAGCATTCCCATGAGGTACTCCTTTGTCCCGAGAGATGTGTGTGTGGCACTGAGTGCCATTAACGGTCACGCTAGTCCTGGCTCTCCGGCGTGGCAAGGGTCGTTCCCCTCGGCAGACTCCTCGGTGGACACTTCAAGGGGGACCCGGAGCGCTCGACCCTGGCGCCCAGAGTCGTGCGCAAGAATGAGACGGTGAACGATCAGTCGACCCCCCTGCCCGCAGACGCGACTGCCGGCCGCGACCGCGTGACGGTGCGCCGCGCGCCGCGCATCGGCGCCTTCCTCGTCGTCGGCGGCTTTCTCGGGTTCCTGGCGACTCTCATTGTCACGAGCCTGTACGAGGCCGACCCCGGAGTGGGTTTCGCGGCGTCGCTCGCCTACTTCTCGCTCTACGGCGTCTCGGCCGGCGTGCTGGTCGGGGCCGTGCTCGCGGTCCTCGTCGATCGACGCTCCCGTCGTCGGGCTCGCACGATCGAGGTGGAGCGCGAGGAGGTGCCCGCCGAGCCGGAGTCCGCCGAGCCCGAGCCCGCACCCGCCGAGTCCGAGCCCGCCGACCCTGCGCACCCCGCGTCGTCACCCGCGACCGCGCGCGGCGACGACCAGCCCACCACCTGAGCCCGCGAGCGCAGCTTCTGCGAGGGCCTCGACCCCGAGCATCCACCCTTCTGTGGTGCTCGCTTCGGAGCGCTCCCCGCATCGGTTTGCCCGATTCTAAAAATTCTCGGCAGATTCGCGTCATAGAACGGTCTGTCCTGTCTCTTTCCCCGTAACGAGGGCACCACGACCGTGCTCTCGCCCCACGGATGAAGGGATGGGCACATCATGAATTCGTCGACGCTCACATCGGGCACGACACGGGCACCGCGGTGGCGCCGCTGGGGTGCAATCGGCACCTCGAGCGCGGCCATCGCCGCACTGACCCTCGTGGGAGTCGCGAGCCCCGCGGCGGCCGACGAGGATTCGGGAGAGTCGTACGCACGCGGCCAGCTGCTCTCGGGCACGGTCGCGGGCATCGACCTCGCCCGCCTCGTCGCGGTTGCTCCCGCGGAGGCGCGCAACTCCGGCAACGACGGCAGAGACTCAGAAGCGGATCCGCTGTCGGCCACCGCGCTCGACACGGTGACGGTGAGCGCGCCGAACGGCGTGAACCTCGACCTCGGCTCCATCATCGACCTCGGTGCGGCCGGCCAGTATGCGGAGGCCTCGGCGAACGGGGAGTCGCACGCTTCCGTCGGTGCGCTCACCAACCGCGGAGCGGTCGAGGTGACCGACGGGCCGGGCACGCGCGGCGGCGACGCCACGGTCGATCTCGACGGCATGCTCGGCGGCGTCGACGGTTCGGTGATCACCGATCTCGACCTGCGGCTGCAGGCCGTCGGCGCGGCGGCGACGGGCACCCCCGAGGGCGCGCAGGGCGAGTACGCGCTCGCCGGGGCGACCCTCGCCGTGAGCAGCCCCGCCATCGCCGACCTCACGAGCAAGGTGCTCGCGGCCATCGATCCCGCTGAGGATGCTCTGCTCGCGCTCGGCGGCTCCGACGGCGCCATCGCGCGTTCGCTGTTGCCCGAACTGAACCGACTTCTCGGGCCCGTGGGCGGCGGCATCGACGTGGGGGTGAGCGTCGACAGCGACCTGCGCAGCGTCGTGGAGCCGCTGCTCACGAGCTCGTTCTCGAGCGACGCCGTGTCGTTCGACCTCGAGACGGGGGCGGTGCTCATCGACCTCGAGACGCTCCTGGGCTCCGAGCTCAACGCGCTACCGCCGAACACCGAGCTGCTGACGGCGGACGTGGTTCTGCCGGTGCTGCGCGGCATCACGACGACGGTCGCCGAACTCTCGGATGACGTGCTCGACACCGTCGCGGAGGCGCTCGACACCGTCGACGTCTCGGTGACCGCGGACCTCTCGGTGCTCACCGCGCAGGAGGATCGTATGGAGGAGCGCTGCGTGGAGGTTCCCGTGGAGCTGCTCGGTGAGGACGGCGTCGCCGACGACCTCGTCGGCGGTCTGCTGGGCGGCCTGGGGGGACTCGGCGGCCTGGGCGACGAGGTCGACGACCTCGTCGGTGACGTGACCGAGCTGGTGTGCACGCTCGTGCCGATCGCTCTGCCCGACCTGCGCACGAGCCTCGACGTGGACATCCACGGCGAGCTGCGTCAGCTGCTGAACGGCTCCGCCTCGGCGGACGCCACGCTCACCCTGCTGGGCGCGCCGGTCTCGGTGAACGTCTCGGCGCTGCTCGGGGGTCTCGGCTCGAACCTCGACGGCCTCGTGTTCGACAACGACGACGTGATCGCCGAGGTCGAGCAGAAGCTGCAGGACGGCCTCGTGGAGCCGAGCGTGACGGGCCTGCTGGGTGACGCGGGCCTCGGCACGGCTCTCACCGACATCCTGTCGGTGCAGGTCAACGTGCAGGAGGTCGGCTTCGATGCGGCCGCCGGCGGTGACGCCTTCACGCAGACGGCGGTGCGCGTGACCGCGCTCGGCGGTGTCGGGGGCTCGGGCCTCGCGACGGTCAACCTCGCGGCGGCCACGGTCGGCCCGAACGTCTCCGGCACCGACGGCCCCGGCGACCCCGGAGGCCCGGGTGACCCCGACTGCGTCGAGGACTGCGACGGCGGGGGCATCATCCCGAGCAGCGACGGCCCGGGCAGCCTCGCCTACACGGGAGTGAACCTCGCGCTCGCTCTCCTCCTGCTCCTGGGCCTCGCACTCACGGGCGGTGCCCTCCTGTGGGATGCGAAGCGCAGGAAGACCGCGGTATCCATCACCGGATAACGCCGCGGTGACCAGGCGGTCGGGGCCGATTTCGGGTGGCCCCGACCGCCGCCGCAGCAGGGTAGACCTTGCGGTCTAGCCCTAAGAGGAGTACACCAGGAGGCACGCGCGAGGGGCGCGGGCTTGTGACACGAGGGCCGGGGGCCGAGCAGATGAGCCGCACACGAGAAGCAGCGACCGCAAGCAGCAGCAGTGCCGAGTCCGGGGTGGACGCGGGGGTCGGCCCGGGTGCCGCGACCGCGACCTCTCGCCTGAGCGAGTTGTCGGACGAGCGGCTCATCGCGCGCAGCAGGCGCCGGGACCGCGCCGCCTACGCGGAGCTGTGGCGCCGCCACCAGCCGTCCGCGCTCGCCGCGGCGCGACGGTTCACGTGGATCGACGCCGACGACCTCGTGGCGGAGTCGTTCACGCGCATCTACGCGTGCCTCCTCGAGGGCCGCGGGCCGCGCGGACCCTTCCGGCCGTACCTGTACACGACCGTGCGCAACCTCGCGGCCCGGTGGGGAGCATC
The DNA here is from genome assembly GCF_009371975.2 of Microcella pacifica. Lineage (GTDB taxonomy): Bacteria > Actinomycetota > Actinomycetes > Actinomycetales > Microbacteriaceae > Microcella > Microcella pacifica. The sequence goes on along the minus strand of NZ_VIKT02000015.1, from coordinate 17,178 downwards.
CGCGAAGGAGATCGCGGTCGATGACCTGGAGACCTTCCAGGCGCCGGAGGATCTCGACGACCCTGTCGTGCAGTCGCTCGACCGCACGCTCACGGCGCGCGCGTTCCGCAGCCTGCCGCCGCGCTGGCAGTCGGTGCTCTGGTACACGGAGGTCGAGGGACTCGACCCGCACGACGTCGCCCCGATCATGGGGCTGAGCGCCAACGGGGTCGCGGCGCTCGCGTACCGGGCCCGCGAGGGGTTGCGCACGGCGTGGCTGCAGGAGCACGTCACGCACGCGACGGCGACCGGGGAGTGCGCGTGGGTGCTCGCGCACGCGGGCGACCATGCGCGCCACTCCGTCTCTGATCGGGATGACGCGCGCATGCGCGCGCACCTCGCCTCGTGCAGCTCGTGCTCGATCGTGTGCGAGGAGATCGACGACCTCGGCGCGCGGCTCGCCCTCGTGCTCGTGCCGCTCGTGCTGGGCGGCATCGCGGGCGGGGCCCTTCTGCGCTCCCTCACCTCGACCACGGGGGCGGAGGCGACCCTCGCGCACGCGGCGGGCGCCGCCGGTTCCGCACCGGCGATGCCCGAGTCGGTCGTCGCCGCGGGCGCGGGCGCTGTGGGGCTGTGGGCGACCCTGAGCACCCCCGCCGTCGTGACGGGCACTCTCGTGCTCGCGCTCGGTGTCACGGGGCCCGTGCTCTCGGGGTCCCTCGCGTCGGGGGACGACGACACCGAGACGACGTCGTCGCAGTCGGAGGGGGCGACGGCCGACGGCTCCGCGCACAGCGGCATGGGGCTCGACCTGCCCGAGCCTCCGCCCACGACCGCCGCCGAGGGGCCGGAGGAGCCGACGACCGAGGCCGCTGAGGAGAACGACGGCGAGGGCCCGGTGGAGGACCTCGTCGACGCCACGGTGTCGACCATCACGGGTGGCGACGCACCCGAGGGTCACACGGCACCGGGCGGCGTCGTCGGCGCCGACCTCTCGCTGTCGCTCTCGGGCACGGGAACCCCCGGCGCGCACCTCTCGCTGCAGGCCGCCGGGCAGGTCTACGCGACGACGACCGTCGACGAGTCGGGCAACTTCACGCTCGCGGCGACGGCGATACCCGGCGGGCTGGAGTCGCTCGAGCTCGTGCAGTACGTCGACCACGAGTACCTCGAGGGTCTCCTGCCCGACGGGGCGCTCTCGGGACTGCTCGGCGGGCTCGACGACCTCATCAGCGACCTCATCGAACCCGTGACGATCCTCGCGAAGGACGCGGCGGGGATCACGATCGTCGTCGCGCAATAGAGCGGTCGTGCAATAGCGCGGCGGCCCGGCCAAGGGTGCGCCCGGCCGCGCTGCGCGCTCAGCTGTTCTGGTTGGCCTCGACCCACGCGAGGTACTCGGGGCTCACGGTGCCCGTGATGTACTCGCCCGTGAAGCAGCTCATCTCGAGCTCGGTGATGCCGCTGCCCTCGAGAATCGCCGCCTGCATGTCCTCCACCTCCTGGTAGATGAGGTGGTCGGCGCCCATCTCGTGGGCGATCTCCGGAATCTTGCGACCGTGCGCGACGAGCTCGTGCGAGGTGGGCATGTTGATGCCGTAGACGTGCGGGAAGCGCACGGGCGGGGCGGCGGAGGTGAAGGTGACCTCGTTCGCGCCGGCGGCGCGGGCCATCTCGACGATCTCGCGGGAGGTCGTGCCGCGCACGATCGAGTCGTCGACGATGAGGATGTTCTTGCCGGCGAACTCGCTCGACATGGCGTTGAGCTTCTGCTTGACGCTCTTCTTGCGCTCCGACTGCCCGGGCATGATGAACGTGCGGCCGACGTAGCGGTTCTTGTAGAAGCCTTCGCGGTATTCGATGCCGAGCTTCTGGGCTACCTGCATCGCGGCGGGCCGCGAGGAGTCGGGAATCGGCATGACGACGTCGATGTTGCCGGTCGGCGCATAGCGCTCGATCGAGGTCGCGAGGCGGTTGCCGAGCCGCAGCCGCGCCTCGTAGACGGAGATGCCGTTCATGACCGAGTCGGGCCGCGCGAGGTACACGTACTCGAACGAGCACGGCGCGAGGCGCGGGTTCGCGGCGCACTGGCGGGAGACCATCTCGCCGTTGGAGGCGATGAACACGGCCTCGCCGGGGGCGAGGTCGCGCACGATCTCGTAGTCGCCGGCTTCGAGCACGAGCGACTCGCTCGCGACGATCCATTCGTCGCCGGTGAGGCCCGTCGTGCGGCGCCCGAGCACGAGGGGGCGGATGCCGAACGGGTCGCGGAAGGCGAGCAGACCGTGGCCGGCGATGAGGGCGATCGAGGCATAGGAGCCTTCGACGCGCTCGTGCAGGCGGCTGATCGCGGCGAACACCTGGTCGGGGTCGAGATCCTCCCCGCTCACCTGCTGCTGCAGCTCGTGGGCGAGCACGTTGACGAGCAGCTCGGTGTCGCTGTTGGTGTTGAGGTGCCGGCGGTCGACCTCGAACAGCTCGCGCGTGAGCTCGCGCGTGTTCGTGAGGTTGCCGTTGTGGACGAGGATGATGCCGTACGGCGCGTTCACGTAGAACGGCTGCGCCTCCTCCTCCTTGGAGGCGGAGCCGCGCGTCGCGTACCGCACGTGGCCGAGCCCCATCGTGCCGAGGAGCGAGCGCATGTCGCGCGTGCGGTAGGCCTCGCGCACCTGGCCCTTCGCCTTGACGAAGTGCAGAACGCGCCCTTCGGCGGTCGCGATGCCGGTCGAATCCTGGCCGCGATGCTGCAGGAGGGCGAGTGCGTCGTAGACCTGCTGATTGACGGGGCTCGACGAGACGATCCCCACGATGCCGCACATGCGGTGCCTGCTCCAGACCGTAGAGTGGTGAGTGCTTGCGACCAGTCTGGCAGACCGCGGATGGGATGAACGAATGACGAACTCCTACGCCGCGGCAGGCGTCGACACGGCCGCGGGGGATCGCGCCGTCGAGCTCATGAAGGCCTCCGTCGCGGCAACACACGGCCCCGAGATCGTCGGCGGCGTCGGCGGATTCGCGGGCCTCTTCGACGCGAGCGCCCTGCTCGGCTACCGCCGCCCGCTGCTCGCCTCGAGCACCGACGGCGTGGGCACGAAGGTCGCGATCGCGCAGGCCCTCGACATCCACGACACGATCGGGCAGGACCTCGTGGCGATGGTCGTCGACGACATCGTCGTGGTCGGCGCGAAGCCCCTCGTCATGACCGACTACATCGCGTGCGGCAAGCTGCACCCCGAGCGCATCGCCGACATCGTGCGCGGCATCGCCGAGGCGTGCGCGGCGACCGGCACGGCCCTCGTCGGCGGCGAGACCGCCGAGCACCCCGGCCTGCTGGGGCCGGACGACTACGACGTCGCGGGCGCCGCGGTCGGCGTCGTCGAGGCCGACGACCTGCTGGGGCCCGATCGCGTGCGCGACGGCGACGTCATCATTGCCATGGCGTCGAGCGGACTGCACAGCAACGGCTTCTCGCTCGTGCGACACATCTTGGCCGAACGCGGCATCGGGTACCACGATGAGCTGCCCGAGTTCGGGGGCGTCGTGGGCGAGACGCTGCTGACCCCCACCGCGCTCTACACGGCGCCGCTGCTCGAACTGCTCGCCGAGCATCCGGGAGCCGTTCACGCGCTCAGCCACGTGACCGGCGGCGGCATCGCGGCGAACCTCGCGCGCGTGCTGCCGGTCGGCAGCTGGGTCGAGCTCGACCGCGCGAGCTGGAGCCCGCCGAGCGTCTTCCGCGTGCTCGCCGAGCTCGCTGGCGACAGCCTCGAGTCGACCGAGGGAACGTGGAACCTCGGTGTCGGGATGCTCGCCGTCGTCGCGCAGGACCGTGCGGCCGACGTCGTCGCGGCTCTCGAGTCGCGCTCGATGCCCGCGTGGGTGGCGGGCACGGTGTCGACGGCGGCGCGGGACTTCGACGGGTTCGAGCAGGGCGCCAAGGGCGTCACGGGGGGAGCGGCGCGACTCGTGGGCTCTTACCGGGCCTGAGCGGAGCATCCGATCGATCAGTGCGGCGCGAGCACTACGACACCGTTCGCGCGGCACGCATCGGCGAGGCGATGGTCGTACGTGACGACGGCCTCCAGATCGTCCCCGAGGCCCAGCGCCGAAGCCAGGTGCAGAGAATCGAGGGCACGCAGTGTTCGAGGTTCGAGCCGGCCGGCAGCTTCGAACACTTCGGTCGTCACCGGTACGAGTGTGAGCGACTCAAGCACTTCACGTGCCGACACCAGGCGGTCGGGAGCACCGCGACGAACCGTGCGAAGGAGCTCGGTTCGGGTGAGGTCGCTGCTGACCGGTTCGGCCGTCGATACGCGCACGGTGTCTCGCAAGGCGGTCGTCTCAGGTTCTGCGACGACGAGCTTCACGAGTGCTGATGTGTCGAAGTACAGTGCCACGGATCAGTAGCGCTCGTCGTCGCGCATCTCGGCCAGGACGGGAGTCAGGGGCGGCGCCTCGGTCGGCGCGGGAAGCGAGGCGAGGTCGCGACGCGCACGGCGCGCCGTGCCGTTGGCCAGCATGCGCTGCAGTGGCGATGCCGCGATGGAGGTTAGCTGCGCCACCGGGCGACCACGATCAGTGATCGTGACCGTCTCGCCGGCAGCCGCGTCAGCCACGACCGCGGATGCGTTCTGCTTGAGCGCTCGAATTCCGACTTCTGCCATGTTCTTCATTGTAGAACAATGGCCGAGATCACGGTGCAATGATCAGCCAGGACCTCCGCTGGGGAGTGTTGCCGCTGATGGATCGTTGGGAAGGAGGGACGGGTACCCGCCAGCGTCACGCGGTCTGCGCGTCGTCTTCCGTCTCGTCGTCGTCCTCAACGAGGTGCGCCCACTTGTCTTCGTAGTCGGGCTCGCTCGAGGGCACGCCGAGCTCACGCTCGAGCGCGCTGAGGTTGGTGTTCGGGCTGGAGTACTTCAGCTCGCGTGCCACCTTGGTGTGCTTTGCCTTCTGTCGGCCGCGCCCCATGCGTGACCCCCTCACAAGTGTGTCGACGGGTGGCCCGGTGAAGGACCGAGAGCGTCGAGTCGGGATGATACAAAAACTGTGGCGAAGTTTATCACGCGAGGCCTGCTCGACGAGCCCGGCGGCGGTGCCCGCGCCCGGGTGCGCCCGGTAGCCTATTCCGGGTGAGCGCGCCCGATCTGACCACCTCCTGCGTGGTCATCGGCGCGGGCCAAGCGGGTCTCTCCGTCGCCTTCTATCTGCGCCGCCTGGGCCTCGAGCCGGGTGAGGAATTCGTGGTGCTCGACCGCGGGCCGCGCACCGGTGGCGCGTGGCAGCACCGCTGGGAGGCGCTGCGTCTCGGCTCGGCCCACCGCGTCAACGACCTGCCGGGCATGGACGAGCTCGGCCTGAGCTTCGAGACGGCCGACCACCACGCGCCTGCGCGCGAGGTCGTCGCCGACTACTACGCGCAGTACGAGGAGCACTACGGCCTGCAGGTCGTGCGGCCCGCGTCGGTCACGCGCGTGGAGGATCTCGGCGGGCCGCTGCTCGTGCGCTTCGACACGGAGAACGGCCCGTTGGAATTGGCGGGGTCGACGATCGTCAATGCGACCGGAACGTGGGGCTCGCCGTTCGTGCCGCATTATCCGGGCATCCGCGAATTCGCCGGCCGCCACGTGCACACGGCCGATTATGCGGATGCGACCGATTTCGCGGATCAGGACGTCGTCGTGGTCGGGGCCGGTACGAGCGCGATCGGTTTCATCCTCGAACTCGAGCCGCACGCGCGCAGCATCACGTGGGCGACGCGGCGGCCGCCCCAGTTCCTCGACGAAGCGGTGCTCAACCTGGAGGCCGCCGAGAAGGCCGTTGCGGCGCAGGATGACGCTGCACGCGCCGGTCGGGCCCTGCCGAGCATCGTGAGCGGCACGGGCGTGCCTCGCACGCGGCGCATCCAGGCGGCGGTCGATCGGGGCGTGCTCGAGTACCGCCCGATGTTCGACCGCATCGAGCCCGACGGTGTTCGCTGGGACGAGTTCGACGTCTTCCAGCCCGCGCAGGCGATCGTGTGGGCGACGGGCTTCCGCCCCGAGCTGCGGCACTTGGCGCCGTTGAAGTTGCGCGAGAAAGAGGGCGGCGTGACCGTGGCGAGCCACCACTCGGAGCGCGACCCGCGCGTCTTCTTCGCCGGCTACGGGCCCGCGGCGTCGACGATCGGCGCGAACCGGGCCGGGCGCAACATCGCGCGGCAGGTCGTCGCGACGCTCAGCAAGATGGGACGGTAGCCATGGACCTGATCACGATCGTGCTCATCGTGACGCCCATCGTGCTCGGGGTGATCCTGCTCGTCATCGGGGTGATCTTCTTCACCGTGGTGATTCCGCCTACGCGGAAGAAGCTGGCGGAGCGGCGTGCTGCCGAGGCTGCCGAGCGCGAAGCGAGCGAGAGCTCAGGCGAGTAGAGACGCGACGGCGAGGCCGAGGAGCGCGGCGGGCACGGCGAGGGCGAGGTTGAGGGCGACGCTCGCGGCTGCGGCGCGGTGCTTGCCCTCCGACACGAGCTGGATGGTCTCGACGGCGAAGGTGCTGAAGGTCGTGAGGCCCCCGCACACGCCGCTCACGATGACCAGCTGCACGGTGGGGTCGAGGGGTGCGCCGAGGGCGACTCCGGCGACGAACGACCCGACGACGTTGACCACGAGCACTCCCCACGGGACGCGACCGCGGCCGGCGAGACTCACCGACGTGAGCTGACGCAGGACGGCGCCGAGGGCTCCGCCCACGGCGACGGCGAGCAGCACGAGGGGGGTCACTCGTCCACCTCCACCATCGCGGGCGACTCGCCGTGCGTCAGCCGGGAACCGAGCACGAGGCCGAGCCAGGCGGCGAGCATCCCGAGCCCGATGCTGAGCACGATCGACAGGATCGCGCCCACAACATCGCCAGCCTGCGCGAGGGCGACGATCGAGACCGCGAGCGCCGAGAACGTCGTGAACGACCCCAGGATGCCCGGCCCCAGCCCCACGCGCACCCAGCCCGGCACGCGAGGCCAGAGGGCTGCGACGAGCAGGCCGAGCACGAAGGCTCCGACCACGTTCACGAGCAGGGTGCTGAGGGCGAACTGCTCGGGCGTGTGCGGCAGCGCGAGGTCGAGAAGCACCCGCAGGGTCGTGCCGGTGAGGCCGCCGACGAACACGGCGAGCAGGTCGCGCGGGGACGCGCCCGCCCTGCTGCGTACCGGTGCCGTCACCTGCGCGAGCCTAGCCCCGCCGGGCCCGATGCGCGGGACCAACGGCCCTGCCGACGCCGAGGTGCGCTCATTACACTGGCCGGGTGACTGACGCCGCGCCCTCCGCCGATCGGCCGCGGCGTCGGCGGCTCTGGCCGTGGATCGTCGGCGGCGTGCTCGCGATCGTGCTCGTGCTCGTCGCCCTCGTCGTCGTGCCCATCCTGCTCGCGACGCCGCAAGGCTCCTCCGGGCAGGCGCGCGTCGACGGGTATCCGACGAGCGTCACCGCCACCGGGGACGACGGGCGCACGCGCACCCTCGACGTCGCCACACCTGACGGGGATGCGCCCGAGCTCGACTCCGTCAGCGCGGGCGACCGCCTCGTCGTCACGGGCGACGGGTACGACGGGTCGCGCGGCCTCTACGTGGCCGTGTGCGCGATACCCGAGCAGCTCGACGGCAAGCCGGGGCCGTGCCTCGGCGGCGTCGGCTCGCAGGAGGTCGAAGAGTTCGAGGAGGGCGTCGTGCAGTACGCCGCCTCCAACTGGATCAACGAGGCCTTCGCCTGGCGCCTCTTCGGCGCGCGCTCCTTCGACGACGGCGAGGCCGGCACCTTCACCGCCTACATCGAGCTGCCGCCCGCCGCCGACGAGAACATCGACTGCCGCACCGTCGAGTGCGGCCTCTACACGCGCAACGACCACACGGCGTCGGCCGACCGCGTGCAAGACCTCTACGTGCCGCTGCGCTGGGCTGAGTAACCGCGCCTAACGCACGAGCCCCAGCACGTCGGCGCGCAGGCGCGACAACCGCGACTCGAGCTCGTCGACCGCCGACTCGAGCTCGGCGCCGCGCGCCGCCGCCGAGCGCAGCTCCGTGCGCACGTCCTGACGAAACTCGGCGAGCAGCACCTCGGCGCGCTGCACCTGAGCCCGAGCATCCGACCGCGACTCGTGCAGCGTCGAATGCAGCGACGTCGTCGCATCCCGCACCGCCTCGTGAGCCTCCCGTGCGGCGTCACGCGCGGCGCTCGACGCCGTCGCCGACGATGCGGCACCCGCCTCGCGACCCGCCGCGAGCTCCGCGCGCAGCGACGTCATCGCCTCCGACACCGACGCGCGCACCTCGTCCGCCAGGCGCCGCACCGAATCGCCGATGCCGTTCTCGATGCCCTCCAGCTCGTCGCGCCGATCGTTCAACTCGGCCCGCCCCGCGTCGGTGATCGCGTAGACCGACTTGCGACCGTCCGACTCCTTCGTGACGAGCCCCTCCGTCTCGAGCTTCGCCAGGCGCGGATAGATCGTGCCGGCCGACGGAACATATGTGCCCCCGAAGCGGTCGCTCAGCGCCTGGATGATCTCGTAGCCGTGCATCGGCCGCTCATCCAGCACGAACAGCAGATACAGCCGCAGGTGGCCGTGGCCGAAGACCGCCGGGCTCATGAGGCGGCCCCCGAAGCGGCAGGCTCGCCATCGACAGCACCACCGGATGCTCCGCGCACCGTGTGCACGACCGACACATCACCCGACACCGAGTTGGCGCGCACCTCGGTGAACGACCCCGCCAACTCGCCGTAGCGACCCGTGTACTGGCCCTTCACCCCGCTGATCTGCGCGTCGTCGAGCTGCAGTCGACCGCTCAGGGTGCTGATCGAGTACTGGGCCGGGCGGCCCGCGTCGAGCCGCACCGTCAGGTCGCCCGACACGGTGCTGTTGCGCACCCGATCGGGCCCGCCGTGCAGGTCGGCCACCACGTGCGCGGAGACGCCGTCGCACGTGAACCGGCGAATCTCCCCCGACGCGGTCACGTCGCCGCTCACCGTCTGCACCGTCAGATCGCCGTGCAGCCCGCGCACCGACACCTCGCCGTTGACCGCGTGCACCGACACGTCGCCGACGATGCCGTCGAGCACGACATCACCGTTGACGGTGTTCACCGTCACCTCGGAGTGCAGGCCGCTGATGAGGCCCTCCGCCGACACGGCGTTGAACGACAGCGTCGCCGAGCGCGGCACGAGGATGCTCACCTCCGCGCGCGCCTTCACCCCGAACAGGCGGAAGTTCTCGAAGAAGGTCTCCCACTTCAGCTGAGGGTGGTCGATCACGAGAGTGTCGCCCTCGAGCGCCACCTTGAGGTCGCGACCCGACACCGAGTGCACTTCCATGCGGGCGCCCGGCTCGTCGTGGCCGACGATGTCGATCTGCCCGCCGATCAAGCCCACCTTCAGCCGACGCACGATCTCCAGATCGATGACGGTCGGGTCGGTGACGATCCAGGTCTCCTGGGCCATAAACGTGCTCCTCGCTCGAGCCCCGGCGGGGCATCCATAACGCGATATATCGCGTGTTCGGAACTCACGATATATCGCGAGTGCGGCCTGCGCAAGAGGGAGCCTCGGCCTGGTCCGACCCAAGGCGCCACGCCGCGCTCAAACACGCCGAAAGTGACAAACCACGCGAAACGTTCGGCGTGAGTTGTCACTTTCGCAGTGACCTGCGCTGCCGCGCGCCGCGCGCCGAGCGCCGAACCCTGAGTCCAGCCGCGCATGGGGCGGCGCGTCCGTCACGCGATGCGCGTCTACGCGCGGAACGAGCTCGCGTAGTACCCGTGGTGCGAGCGGACGGGTAGGGGCCCATACCCGTCCCTCGCGATCACCTCGACCGTCGCGATGATCGCCCACACCGCGAGGCCGGCGAGGGCCGTCGTGAGCGCGATCACGAGCCCACCACCACGATCGGCGCCGTCGGGTTCGTCGGGTCGTCAGGGTTCGGGCGAGGCGCACCCGGCTGGAGCGGGCCGGCGACGGGCGTAGCCGCCGATCCGCGGTCTGTTGACGTCGGCGCGGGCGCAGCGGCACCGGGCGCTGTGCGCGAATCCGCCGCATCGGAGGGCAGCGGCACGCGCAGCCGCGGCAGCGTCACGTGCACCATGGGCCCGATGAGCAGCGCGAACGCGACCGTGCCGAGCCCGACGTTGCCGCCCAGCAGCCAGCCGATCGTCAGCACCGTGAGCTCGATCGTGCCGCGCACCGCCCAGATGGGAAAACCGAAGCGCGCGTGCGCGCCCGTCATGAGGCCGTCGCGCGGCCCGGGGCCGAACCCCGCGCCCACGTAGAGACCGGTCGCCACGGCCAGCAGGGCGAGACCGCCGCCGAAGATGAGGATGCGCGCCCACAGCTCCTCGGGAGCCTCGAACGCCCACAGCCCCACCTCGAGGGCCGGCCCCACGAGCAGCACGTTGAGCACCGTGCCGATACCGGGCTTCTGCCGCAGCGGAATCCACAGCAGCAGCACGAGGGCGCCAATCAGCACCGTGACCAGTCCAATTCCCCACCCGGTCTGCAGGTCGGCGCCCTGCGCGAACACCGTCCAGGGGTCGAGCCCGACGGCCGCTTCGATCATGAGCGCCAGGGCGATTCCATAGAGAAAGAGGCCGACGAAGAGCTGGGTCCAGCGGCGTACGAGGAGACGAGGAACAGGGTGCTGGGGGGACGGCATGACGACAGTCCACCGCGTGAGTGGACCGTTGCGCAAGAGGCCAATTCAGGTACTGTGGACCCGTGCCCTCGCTCACGCCCCGACGATTGGCCGCCCAGCTCGGTGACTGGCGGCCCACCAACGGCGACCCGCTGTACGCGGCGCTCGCCGACCGCGTCCGCCTCCTCATCCTCGACGGGCGCATCACCCTTGGCGCGCGACTGCCCGCCGAGCGGCAGCTCGCCCAGCACGAAGACCTCAGCCGCACGACCGTCGCCGGCGCGTACGCGCGCCTGCGCGAGCTCGGTTTCCTCCAGAGCGTGCGCGGGTCAGGCAGCGTCGCCCGCCTGCCCGACGGGCCGGGCATCCCCGAACCGACCGCGACGACCGCGGGCCTCCTCGAATTCTCCAAGGCGACCCTCACGGCGATCCCCCTCGTCGCCGACGCCGCCCGCGACGCCGCCGCGATGCTGCCGCAGCACCTCGGTCTCGCCGGATTCGACCTCTACGGCCTCACCGAGCTGCGGGAGGAGATCGCCGACCGCTACACGCGGCGCGGCCTGCCCACGACCGTCGACGAGGTCATGGTCACCCTCGGCGCCCAGCACGCCATCGCCCTCGTCGCCCGCGCCCTCGTCGCGCGCGGCGACCGCGTGCTCGTCGAATCGCCCAGCTACCCGCACGCGCTCGAAGCCTTCCAGCAGGTCGGCGCCCGACTCGTGACCGTGCCCGTCACGACCGAGAACGGCTGGGATGATGAGGCCCTCGAGCAGGTCTTCCCCCGCACGGCTCCCGCGCTCGCCTACCTCATGCCCGACTTCCACAACCCCACGACGCGCACCATGCCCGCGGCCCAGCGCGCCCGTGTGGTCGCCCTCGCCGAGCGCCACGGCACGACGATCGTCGCCGACGAGACCATGAGCGACCTCGGCTTCGACAGCGACGCTCCCCCGCCGCTCGGCGTGCACGGCACCGTCATCACGATCGGCTCCGTCGGCAAGAGCGTGTGGGGCGGCATCCGCCTCGGCTGGATCCGCGCCGAGCGCTCCACCATCACGCGCCTCGCCCTCGCCCGCACGTCGAACGACCTCGGCAACCCCACCCTCGAGCAACTCATGCTGCTGCGCCTCCTGCAGCAGTACGACCGCGTGCTCGACTCCCGTCGCGAGCAGCTGCGCGCCGGTCACGCCCTCCTCACCGGGCTGCTGCGCGAGCGGTTCCCGACCTGGCGCGTGCCCGAGGTGGCCGGCGGCCTCACCCTGTGGGTCAACATCGGCGCGCCCCTCGCCTCGCAGCTCGCCCTCGCGGCCCGCACGCACGGCGTGCTCATCGGGGCGGGCCCGCGCTTCGGCCTCGACGGCGCCTTCGAGCGCTACCTGCGCCTGCCGTTCTGCTACCCCGAACCCGACACGCGCGCCGCCATCGACGGCCTCGAGCGGGCGTGGCACGACATCGCCGCGCACGAGCCCTCCCGACCCGTCGACGAACTGCTCGACACGGTCGTGTAGCGCAGGCCGAGCATCCCGCGCCCCGATGCGGCGGGTGCATACCTGCCGCATGGGGAATGCCCAGTAATCTCTGGGATGCTCGCCCACGGTCCCGCGTCCCCGCACGCGCGCCGCCCCTGCCCCCACGCCGCGTGACGGCACCCACAGCATCGGAGACCCACGTGCACCTGCTCTCGGTGTTCAGCCTGCGCAACCGAGCGCTCATCGCTCTCGTCACGATCGTCGTGGGACTGTTCGGCGCTCTCGCGCTCAACAGCCTCAAGCAAGAACTGATCCCCTCGATCAGCTTCCCGCAGATCATCGTCATCACGCAGTACCCGGGCGCCGCACCCGCCGTCGTGGAAGAGGACGTCTCGACGCCCATCGAGACCGCCATCCAGGCCGTGCCAGGGCTCGAAGAGTCGAACGCGACCTCCAACACGGGCTTCTCGCTCGTGAGCGCGAGCTTCCAGTTCGGCACCGACATCGCGCGCGCCGAGCAGCGCGTGCAGCTCGCCGTCAACCGGCTGCAGCTGCCCGACGACGTCGAGCCGCAGGTGCTCACGGGGTCGATCGACGACCTGCCGGTCATCCAGATCGCCGTCACAAGCGATCTCAGCCCCGGCGACCTCGCCGAAGCGCTCGACGCGCAGGCCGTGCCCGACCTCACGCAGCTCGAAGGAGTGCGCGAGGTCTCCGTGTTCGGCGCCGTCGGCGATCGCGTGACGATCACTGCGGACGACGACGCGCTCGCCGACCTCGGGCTCGTGCGCTCCGACATCGTCGACACGCTCGACGAGTACGGCGTGCTGCTGCCCGCCGGCACCATCACCGAGGACGGCCAGACGCTCGCCGTGCTCACGGGCGTGCGCATCGAGACGCTCGAGGAGCTCGCCGCCCTGCCCATCATCGGCGCAGAGAGCGCCGACGTCACAACGATCGACGACGTGGCGGACGTCGCCGTCGTCGGCGACCCGATCGAGGGCTACTCGCGCGTCAACGGCGAGCCCTCCCTCACGCTCGCCGTCACCAAGACCCCCGACGGCAACACCGTCGACGTCTCGCGTCTCGTGCAAGAGACGCTGCCCGGGCTCGCGACCGCCATCGGCTCCGGCACCGCCTTCACGGTCGTGTTCGACCAGGCGCCGTTCATCGAGAGCTCGATCGAGGCGCTCGCGACCGAGGGCACGCTCGGCCTGTTCTTCGCCGTCATCGTCATCCTGCTGTTCCTGCTCTCGGTGCGCTCCACGCTCGTCACCGCCATCTCGATCCCCACCTCGATCCTGCTCACCTTCATCGGCATGCAGGTCTCCGGCTACAGCCTCAACATCCTGACCCTCGGCGCCATCACCATCTCGATCGGGCGCGTCGTCGACGACTCGATCGTCGTCGTCGAGAACATCAAGCGCCACCTCGCGCTCGGCGAGGAGAAGATGCAGGCGATCCTCGTCGGCGTGAAGGAGGTCGCGACCGCGATCACCGCCGCGACCGCGACGACCATCGCCGTCTTCCTGCCCCTCGCCCTCGTCGGCGACATCACGGGCGAGCTCTTCCGGCCGTTCGCGCTCACGACCGCGATCGCCCTCGGCGCCTCGCTCTTCGTCTCGCTCACGATCGTGCCGGTGCTCTCCTACTGGTTCCTGCGCCCGCCCAAGGTCGGCTCGCACGCGGCCGCGATGTCGCTGGAAGAGGAGTCGGCAGCGCCGACGCGCCTGCAGAAGAGCTACCTGCCGATCCTGCGCTGGACCCTCCGCCGCCCCGTCGCGACCATCATGCTCTCGCTGCTCATACTCGGCGGCACGGCCGGGCTCGCGACGAACCTCAAGACGAACTTCATCGGCGACTCCGGCCAGAACACGCTCACCGTGTCGCAGACCCTCCCCAACGCGACGAGCCTCGACGAGCTCGACCGCGCGGCCACCGTCGTCGAAGAGGAGCTGCTCGAGGTCGAGGGCATCGAGACCGTGCAGGTGGCGATCGGCTCGGGCGACGGCTCCGCGCTCTCGCTCTTCGGTGGTGGCGGCGACATCACCTACTCGATCACGACCGACGAGAGCGCCGACCAGGTCGCGCTGCAGGATGCTGTGCGCGAGGCCATCGCCGACCTCGACGACGTCGGCGAGATCGCTCTGCAGGCGGCGGGCTCGGGCTTCGCATCCTCATCGATCGATGTCGACATCAGCGCCGCCAACGAGAGCGACCTGCAGGAGGCCGCGACCGCGATCCTCGACGCCGTCTCCGACCTCGACGTCACGGCCGAGGCGAGCAGCAACCTCGCCGCCACGCAGCCGTACCTCGCGATCGAGGTCGACCGGCAGCGCGCCGCCGAGCTGGGGCTCAGCGAGGTCACCGTGGGCGGCATCGTGGCGCAAGCGATGTTCCCGGCCTCCGTCGGCTCGGTCATCATCGACGAGAAGACGCTCTCGATCTATCTCCCCAACGAGAACGCCCCCACCACGGTCGAGGAGCTGCGCGACTTCGAGCTGCCCACCGCGATCGGGCCGCAGCCGCTCAGCGAGCTCGCCTCGGTCGAGGAGTCGTTCGGCCCCGCGACGATCACGACCATCCGCGGCATCCGCAGCGCGACGGTGAGCATCACGCCCTCCGTCGAGGACGTCGGCGCGGCGTCGATCGCCATCCAGGAGGCTGTCGACGGCGCCGACCTGCCCGATAGCGCGAACGCGACCCTCGGCGGCGTGACCGCGCAGCAGGCCGACGCCTTCAGTCAGCTCGGCCTCGCGCTCCTCGCTGCGATCCTCATCGTGTACGTCGTCATGGTCGCCACGTTCAAGAGCCTGCGCCAGCCGCTGCTGCTGCTCGTGTCGATCCCCTTCGCCGCGACCGGGGCGATCGCCCTGCAGCTCATCGCCGACATCCCGCTCGGTGTGCCCTCGCTCATCGGCGTGCTCATGCTCATCGGCATCGTCGTGACCAATGCGATCGTGCTCATCGACCTCGTGAACCAGTTCCGCGAGCGCGGCATGAAGACCGGCGAGGCCGTCATCGAGGGCTCCTCGCGCCGCCTGCGCCCGATCCTCATGACGGCGGCGGCGACGATCTTCGCGCTCGTGCCGCTCGGCCTGGGTCTCACAGGCAGCGGCGGGTTCATCTCGCAGCCGCTCGCGATCGTCGTCATCGGCGGTCTCGTCTCCTCGACGATCCTCACGCTGCTCGTGCTGCCCGCGCTCTATTTCCTCGTCGAGGGCGCCAAGGAGCGCCGCGAGGAGAAGCGGTCGGCGCGCGCTGCCGAGCTCGAGGGGCGCACGGCGTAGCAGACGGGTCGCCGGCGCCGGTCAGGTCGGCTCAGGCGAGCTCGCGCGCCATGCACACGCTCGTCGCGCTGCCCACGTAGGGACCGAACGCGGGAATGCGCTCGTACCCGCGCCGGGCATAGAACCGCAGGGCGGCATCGCTGCGGGTGCCGGTCTCCAGACGCAGGGTGCGGATGCTGCGCTCACGCGCGGCCTGTTCCAGAGCATCCATGATCGCGTCGGCGACGCCCTGACCGCGCGCCGCATCGTCCACGAACAGGCGCTTGAGCTCGCCCGCGCCGGGGTCCTGCTCGACGAGCGCGGCCATGCCGAGCGCGGCGCCCTGCGCATCGCGCGCCACGAGCACCGTTGTGCCGGGCGTCGCGAGTTCGTCGACGGAGAGCAGAAAGCACTCCTCGGGCGCGTAGAGCGTGCGCGCGAACGCCTCGCCCGCCCGGAGCATCGCCGCCACCTCCGGCTGGCGGGGGTCTTCGACCCCGACGGTGACAGTCGCCGTCACGGAACGTCGCTTCCGAGCGCGACCGCGGACTCGACGGCCACGAGGTGAGAGTGGAGGAAGGCGAGCGCACGGTCGGCGACCGCGGAGTCGACGAGCTCGAGCGAGTGCAGGGAGTCCTCGCGCACGAGGAACTCGACCTCTGCGCCCGCGCGCTGCAGTGCGCTCACGAAGGCCTCGGCCTGGCCGAAGGGGATGAGCTGCTCCTCGCGCCCATGCACGACGAGGAAGGCAGGCGCGTGAGAGGAGATCGCGTGCTGCGGCGAGGCCGCGCGGGCGACGGGACAGGCGGCGAGGCTCTCGCAGCCCAGGTAGTCGAGAGTCGGGCGCGCGAACTGCGGCGAGGCGGCGGCGCCGGCGGTGAGGTCGAGGGGGCGCTCAGACTCACGACCGCACTGACCGCTCCCGCCCCCGACAGGCCGTCCCGCAGGCCCACGAGGGCCGCGAGATTGCCTCCAGCGCTACCACCGAACAGGGCCACGCGGGCCGAGTCGATGCCGAAGCGCGCCGCGAAGTGCGGATCCTGGGTCGAGGCGAGCGCCGCCGCGACATCGTCGACCCCCGCGGGGAACGGGAACTCGGGCGCGAGGCGGTAGCCGACCGACACCCCGACGAGGCCCTCGACGGCCAGCCACTCACACACCGCGCGCCATGCCTCATGCGCGCGGTCGCCGCGAGCCCAGCTTCCCCCGTGCACCGCGAGGACGGCGGGGCGCACGGCGCCCCCGGCTCCGCTGCCCGGAGGCAGGCACACATCCACGGCGGAGCCCAAACCGGGGATGCTCACATCCGCGACCACGGTCACCTCGGTCGCGTCGACGTCGGCGAACGGCGCGAGGCCGGAGCTGGATGGCCCGGCTGCGGTGCTCGCGGCCGCGGCGATCGGGGTGCCGGATGGCTCGGCCGCGCATCCCGACGCGAGAACGGCGAGCACAGCAAGCGCGCCGAGGGACGACGCGAGGCGCGACGGGCGAGGGCGGGAGGGGGGCACGGTAGCCATAGAATAGTGCTGAGTCGAGCGAAACGGTCTTCTCCAGCCTCGTCAGGTACCCTCAAGGGTCGGCTAGAGACGGGCGAAGCGATTCGCCAGAGAACGTGTGCGTCTCCAGGGCCGGTACATCCCCGCCGATCGGCGGTGCGATGACACCTCGAGTTGTGACGGCCCCAGTCGAAGACTGCCTGGGATAGCGGCGCGAAAGCGCGCCGACGATGCTTCTTGCACTATCCGAAAGACGAACAGCCATGCCCCAGAACAAGAAGGCGCGCCCCGGGCGCGCCAGCACTCCCGC
>NZ_VIKT02000014.1 GCF_009371975.2 Microcella pacifica | reverse complement strand
AGCCGCGCATTACGGTGGGTCATAGAGAAGGCCTCCACTTCGGTGACGTTGAACACCACCAATGTTGGAGGCCTTCTCCGTACAGAAGTGTCACCAACCTGCTGACCGAGTACAACTAGGTCCCGCTCAGCTACTCACCGACGTCGTCACGTGCACCGCGCCCGCGAGGGTGCGGTGCACGGGGCACTTGTCGGCGATGACCCGCAGCGACTCGACCTGCTCCTCGCTCAGGTCGCCCGCCATGGTGATCTCGCGCACTACGTGATCGAGCATGCCCGTGCGCGTCTCGCACTCGGAGCAGTCCTGCGCGTGCAAGCGCTCGTGGCGCAGCGTCACCGTGACCTCATCGAGCGGAATGCTCTTGCGGTCGGCGTACATGCGCATCGTCATCGAGGTGCACGCCCCGAGACCGGCGAGCAGGAGATCGTAGGGCGAGGGTCCGAGGTCATTGCCGATCGGTGCGGGCTCGTCGGCGGTCCACCGGTGCTGTCCCGCCACGACCGACTGGGTGAACGGGCCCTCCGCGGTGCTCGTGACGGTCACCGAGCCGGGCCGGGCGACGGCGGTCGCCTCGTTGGGCTGTGGTCGAGCATCCAAGGCGTAGCGGGCCACCCAGGCCGCGATGATCGACGCCGCGAACGTCGAATCGCCCGCCGCGGTCAGCAGGTGGTCGGCGCCGTCGAGCGCCACGAACGACTTGGGATGGCGCGCCGCCTCGAAGATCTCGCGGGCGTTGTCGACACCGACGATCTCGTCGAGCGGCGAGTGCAGCACGAGCAGGGCACGGTCGAGGCCGGCGATGCGGTCGTGCTGCGGCTGGGCGGCGAGGTCGTCAAGAAGCTGACGGCGGATGCGGAAGGTGCGACCGGCGAGCTGCACATCGGCCTCACCCTCGGTCGTGATGCTCTCCCGGGCGGCATCGAAGAGCGCCGTTACGTGGGAGGGATCGCTCGGGGCACCGATCGTCGCGACCGCGCGCACGCTCGGCATGCGTTCGGCGGCGGCGATCACGGCTGCGCCCCCGAGAGAGTGTCCGATGAGCAGGGAGGGCGCACGGTGCGCGCTCTGCAGGTACTCGGCCGCCGCCACGAGGTCGTCGACGTTGGAGGAGAAGTTCGTATTCGAGAAGTCGCCATCGGAGTCGCCGAGACCCGTGAAATCGAAACGCAGCACCGCGATGCCGCCACCGGTGAGGGCGCGCGAGATGCGAGAAGCCGCCTTCGAATCCTTCGAGCACGTGAAGCAGTGCGCGAAGACGGCGTACCCGCGCGGCTCGCCCTGCGGCATCTCGAGTCGCGCGGCGAGGGCCTCCCCCGTCGACCCGGGGAACTCAATCCTGGTCATCGTGCACCTCCCGCTGCCGCAGAGCCGCGGCGATCTCCCCCACGCTGGGCAGCCCCGTGAGGCGGCCCTCGCTCAGATAAACCCGGCACGCGAGGTCGGCTGTCGCCCCCTCCGAGGGGAACAGGTCGTGGCCGTCGATGAGGATCGTCGGCGACCCGGCGAACTTCGGTACGTCTCGCACGGTAGTCTCCGTCACGAGCCGGTAGTCGACGTCGCCGCCTCTCGCCCCCACCAGCGTCAGCGCCTCCGTCACCCGCTCACCGGCTTCGCGCCAGTTCGGGCACTCGTCGATGTGCAGGATCAGAACGTCCATGAGCGCAGTCTGCCAGGCAGCACGGCGATCAGCGCCGCCCCGTTGACCCCGGGGGTCTCAATTCTGGGCATCGTCGCCCGGCTGGCGGTACTCGGGGTTCGCGTCGAAGCCCCAGCGCTCGCCCTGCGACCACTGCTCGCGTACGTTGCCGTAGGCGGGGATGCCGCCGGCGTCCTTGAGCCGACGAGCCGTGTGCAGCAGGTTCCACGTCATGAACGTCGTGTTGCGGTTCGTGAAGTCGTTCTCCGGCCCGCCCGACCCCTCGTCGAGGTAGCTCGGCCCCGGCCCGACCTCCCCGATCCACCCGGCGTCGGCGGCGGGCGGGATCGTGTAACCGATGTGCTGCAGGGCGTACAGCGTCGACATGGCGGAGTGCTTGACGCCGTCCTCATTGCCCGTAACGAGCATCCCCGCCGTCTTGCCGTAGTAGACGTACTGGCCGCTCTCATTCGTCATGCCGCTCATCGCATACAGCCGCTCGATGAGCACGCGCAGCTGCGACGAGACCTCGCCGAGCCACAGTGGAGTACCCACCACGAGGATGTCGGCGTCGCGCACGCGCGGCCAGAGGTCGACCCACGCGTCACGCTCCCAGCCGTGCTCCCGCATGTCGGGGTACACGCCGAGCGCGACGTCGTGGTCGACCAAGCGCAGGCTGTCGACGCTCACGCCGTGGCTGCGCATGAGCGCGATGCTGCGATCCATGAGGCCCTGCGTGTGGCTGAGCTGGGGACTGCGCTTGAGGGTGCAGTTGACGTAGACGGCGCGCAGGTCGCCGTAGTCAGCGGGCGGAGACGTGAGGGCCGGGGGCCGCGAGGAGTCGGACATGCCTCGACGGTAGCCCCCCGCGCATCCCGATACCATGGGGTCACAACCCACACTCAGGCACCTTTACCGCTGACACGGTGCCGCCTATAGCGAGACGAGACCTTTTCGATGAGCCCTGCATCCCTGCCCGACAAGCCCGCCCTCGAAGGTCTCGAAGCGAAGTGGGGTGACGTCTGGGAGCAGCAGGGCATCTACCGATTCGATCGGGATGCCGCACTCGCGGCCGGCAAGGCTCAGGTCTACGCGATCGACACCCCGCCGCCGACCGCCTCAGGCTCGCTGCACATCGGCCACGTCTTCAGCTACACCCACATGGACCTCGCCGCGCGCTACCAGCGCATGCGCGGCCGGCACCTGTTCTACCCGATGGGCTGGGACGACAACGGTCTGCCCACCGAGCGCCGCGTGCAGAACTACTACGGAGTGCGCTGCGACCCGGCCCTCCCCTACGACGCCGACTTCACGCCGCCGTTCGAGGGCGGCGACACCAAGGCGTCCAAGGCCGCCGACCAGATCCCCATCAGTCGCCGCAACTTCATTGAGCTGTGCGAGCGCCTCACCGTCGAGGACGAGAAGCAGTTCGAAGACCTGTGGCGCACCCTCGGCCTCAGCGTCGACTGGACCCAGACCTACCGCACGATCGGCGACGCCGCCCAGCGCGCGGCCCAGCGCGCCTTTCTGCGCAACCTCGCGCGCGGCGAAGCGTACCGCGCTGACGCGCCCACCCTGTGGGACGTGACGTTCCGCACCGCCGTCGCGCAGGCCGAGCTCGAAGACAAGGAGATGCCCGGGGCGTTCCATCGGGTGTCATTCGCGACGCCGGACGGCGGCACGATCGACATCGAGACGACGCGCCCCGAGCTGATTCCCGCCTGTGTGGCCCTGGTCGCGCATCCCGATGATGAGCGCTACCAGCCGTACTTCGGCACGACCGTGACGACGCCGCTCTTCGGTGTCGAGGTTCCCGTGGTCGCCCACCGTCTCGCGCAGCAGGACAAGGGGTCGGGCATCGCCATGGTGTGCACGTTCGGCGACGTCACCGACGTCGTGTGGTGGCGCGAGCTCAACCTGCCGCTGCGCCCCATCCTCGGCAAGGACGGCCGCATTCTCGCCGAACCGCCGCAGGGTATCGAGAGCGCTGCAGCGTCGGTCTACGCGGAGCTCGCGGGCAAGACCGTCTTCAGCGCCAAGGCGCGCATCGTCGAGCTGCTCGCCGAGTCTGGCGACCTCAAGGGCGAGCCTCGCTCGATCAGCCACCCGGTCAAGTTCTTCGAGAAGGGCGACAAGCCGCTCGAGATCGTGACCACTCGCCAGTGGTACATCGCCAACGGAGCGCGCGACGAGCAGCTCGCCGAGCGCCTCCTGGAGCGCGGGCGCGAAGTCGCGTTCCACCCCGACCACATGCGGGTGCGCTACGAGAACTGGGTCGGCGGGCTCTCCGGCGACTGGCTCATCTCGCGCCAGCGCTTCTTCGGCGTGCCGATTCCCGTCTGGTACCGCCTCGACGCCGACGGCGAGCAGACCGGCGACCCGATTGTGCCGACCGAGGACCAGCTGCCCGTCGACCCCTCCTCGATGCCCGCCCCCGGGTTCGAGGAGGCGCAGCGCGGCCAGCCGGACGGCTTCATCGGCGAGGTCGACATCATGGACACCTGGGCGACCTCGTCGCTGACCCCGCAGATCGCCGGCAAGTGGGAAGAGGATGCTGAGCTCTTCGACCTCGTCTTCCCCTACGACCTGCGCAGTCAGGGGCAGGACATCATCCGCACGTGGCTGTTCTCGACCGTGCTGCGCGCCGAGCTCGAGCACGGCACCGTGCCCTGGAAGCACGCGGGCATCTCGGGCTTCATCGTCGACCCCGACCGCAAGAAGATGTCGAAGTCGAAGGGCAACGTCGTCACCCCGGCCGCGATGCTCGACGACCACGGCAGCGATGCCGTGCGCTACTGGGCGGCCTCCTCGCGCCTCGGCACCGACGCCGCCTTCGACCCGCAGAACCCCAAGCAGATGAAGATCGGGCGCCGCCTCGCCATCAAGGTGCTCAATGCGGCCAAGTTCGTGCACTCCTTCGAGGCGCCGGGCGGCGCGGACGCGGAGGCTCTCGGCGCGAGCGCGATCACCGAGCCTCTCGACCGCGACATGCTCGCCTCACTCGCCGAGGTCGTGCGCGTCGCGACGAAAGCGCTCGACGAGTACGACCACGCCCGAGCCCTCGACGTGGCCGAGCAGTTCTTCTGGACCTTCACCGACGACTACCTAGAGCTCGTCAAGGAGCGCGCGTACGGCGCGCAGGGCGCCGAGGGGCAGGCGAGCGCCGTCGCCGCGCTGCACCTCGCCATGGACGTCTTCGTGCGGCTCTTCGCGCCCGTGCTGCCGTTCGCCACCGAAGAGGTCTGGAGCTGGACCCACGACGGCAGCGTGCATGTCGCCGCCTGGCCGACCGCTGACGAGGTGAGCGACGAGGCGCCGAGCGGGCTGCTGCCGCTCGTCTCCGAGGCGCTCATCGGCATTCGTCGCGCGAAGACGGACGCCAAGGTGTCGCAGAAGACTCCCGTGACCCACGCGACTCTCGCGGCACCCATGCTGCTCGCTGAGGCGGCCGGCGACCTCAAGGCGGTCGGGCGCATCGACGTGCTCGACATCATGGAGGGCGACGCGATCGAGATCACCGCGATCGAGCTCGGCGAGGCGCCCGAGCGCGCCTGAGCGCGCGCCCGAGTGCGCGCGCCCGCCGAGGCGCCACGTGCTGTCCGCCAGACCGACAGTGTCGGGTGACACGCCGCAGTACGGCCGCGACACGCTGTCGTCGCGGCCGGAGTGTCGGGCTCGCAGACACCTGAGTGCGTCCCTATAGGCCAGGGGTATACTCGCGCCCCATGACTCGCGACGACCAGAGGATTTCGCTCATCGGCTCGGTGTCGCTCGGCACGGGCGTCATGATCGGGGCAGGCATTTTCGCCCTCGTCGGGCAGGTGGCCGAGATCTCGGGCGCGGTCTTCCCGTGGGTGTTTCTGGCCGCGGCCGTCGTCGTGGGGCTCAGCTCGCACGCGTACGCGCGATACTCCGCCGTCAACCCGACCTCCGGCGGCATCGCGATGCTGCTGCGCGCCGCCTACGGCAACGGCGTGGTCGCGGGGGCGTTCTCGCTCTTCATGTACGTGTCGATGGTCGTGGCGGAGAGTCTCATCGCCCGCACCTTCGGCACGTACCTGCTGCAACCGTTCGGTCTGCAGGACTCGGTGATTCTCGTGCCCCTCCTCGGCGTGTTGCTCATCGCGGCGACGGCCATCGCCAACATCGTGGGCAACCGGTTCGTCGAGCGCTCGGCCACCGCGACCGCCGTCATCAAGATCGTCGGCATCGCGACTCTCGCGATCGCGGGAATCATCGGCACCGTCGTGGCGTCGGGCGGGGGCGCGTCGAGCAGCGGGGAGACGACCGGCGGCGAAGGAGGCGGCGGTGCGACGAGCGACGCCGGCCTGCTCGGCATCGTCGCGGGTGTGGCGCTGTGCGTGCTCGCCTACAAGGGCTTCACAACCATCACCAACCACGGCGCCGAGCTGCGTGACCCGAAGAAGAACCTGCCCCGCTCGATCGTGCTCGCCATCGCGATCTGCGCGGGTCTCTACGCGCTCATCACCGTCGCCGTGGCCGCGAACCTCACCGTGCCCGAGATCGTCGAGGCGCGCGACTTCGCGCTCGCGCGCGCGGCCGACCCGCTGTTCGGGCAGGCCGGGGTCGCGCTCACCGTCGGCATCGCCGTGATCGCGACCGCCTCGGCGCTGCTCGCCAACCTCTTCTCGGTCTCGCGGCTCTTCGCCATGCTGCAGGACATGGGCCAGGCACCCCGCGGCAGCCGGTGGAAGGAGCAGCAGCCGCTGCTCATCACCGCGGGCCTCGCGATCGTCGTGACGGTGCTCTTCGACCTCGGGCAGATCGCCTCCCTCGGCGTGTTCCTGTATCTGACGATGGACATCGCCGTGCAGTGGGGGGTTCTGCGGCGTCTGCGGGGCGACACTGGTGCGCACGCCTGGCCCCTCGTGGCGACGATCGTGTTCGACGGCATCATCCTCGGCGCCTTCACGATCGTGACGATCGGGCGCGACCCGCTCACCCTGCTCGTCGCGAGCGTCATCGGCGCCGTGCTCTTCCTCAGTCAGTGGCTGGTCGTGCGACACGCTCGCGCCGAGTAGCCTGCGAGCATGAGCGCGAGCAGCATCACCATTCGACAGGCGAGTCCCGGCGACGCAGAGCGCT
The DNA here is from genome assembly GCF_009371975.2 of Microcella pacifica. GTDB lineage: Bacteria > Actinomycetota > Actinomycetes > Actinomycetales > Microbacteriaceae > Microcella > Microcella pacifica. Next base: position 68,352 of record NZ_VIKT02000014.1, on the reverse strand, counting down.
GGCGCGAGCTGTTCACCGCCTACGGCGTGTTCTACGAGACCGACTTCGACGATGGCGTGCTCGACGGGGTGTGGGCGTGGATACTCGACCCCGAGCATCCGGTCACGGCGTTCGTCGCGGAGGCAGACGGTACCGTCGTCGGCTTCGCGCACGTGCGCATGCAGCCCGACACGTTCCTCGCCGGGCCCGGCTGGTTTCTCGACGACCTCTTCGCCGACCCTGCCCACCGCGGCTCAGGGGTCGGCACGGCGCTGCTCGAGGCGGTCGCCGAGCACGCCGCAGCAAACGGGGGCGGAACGCTGCGCTGGATCACCGCCGCCGACAACGAGCGCGCGCAGCGGGTCTACGACCGACTCGCAACGCGCACGACGTGGGTCACCTACGAGCGGGAGACGAGCCGGTAGCATCGGGGGCGCCACCGCGACCCACCCGTACGCGAACCCCCGCTCGCGAGCACGTGCTCGCGAGCACCTGCTAGGAGGCCTGAGCCATGCAGCTCGGAACCCGCTGGGCGGTCGGCGCCGAACCGCCCGCACGCCTGAACCCTGACGTTCGCGCCGCCGTGCGCGCCGTGGAGGGCGAACTCTTCGGTCGAGACACGAGTCTGTGGCGCTGGACCCTCACGTGGTTGGAGGGGCGGCCCGTCGTCGAGCTGGACGATGGAACGGTCATCCGCCAGGGCCACGACGGCCTCGTCGAGATCACCGACGGCGTCACGCCCCGCTGAGGCGACTGCCTCGCTCGTGCCGCGATGCGGTGCCGCTAGTGTGCCGTTCTCCTACTGCGCTGCGCCGTAGCGGAACGGCGCCGCTGCGTGCTGACGCATCGATTCGGTGCGGATGCTGCGCGCCTGCTCCTCGTGGCTGCGACGCCGCACGGGGCGACGGCTCCACGCGACGAGCGCGAGCCCGGCGGAGAGCACGAGTCGGCGCATCATCGGCAGACGGCGGCGGGGCAGGCCGTACCCGCCCGCGGGGATGCTCATGGTGGTCATGGGGTCTCTTCTTCAGTAATCTCGTGCCCATCGAGCACGGGGAAGGCGAAATATTGCAGTTGGACGGGTCGAGAACCGACGACCCGTTGGCCGCGGTGCTCGCGGGCGAACTCGGTGATGAGCCCGACGATCCGCTCATTGAGCTCGCCGAGCTGCTCGGCGGTCACGTGAACGCTGGCCGACTGGAGGTTGGTGGCCTCCCGCCAGCGCGGGGGCAGCTCGGTCATGCCGCGCTCAACGATGTCGCGCACGCCGGCCTCGCGGTGATGCAACCACTCGCGCATGATGACGAGGCTGGCCTGGCGACCGGCCTCGCTCTCGTCGAGCTCGGGGCTGCCCATCTGGATGGCGCCGGGCACGCGCTCCCACCAGCGCTCGCGCGCGGTGCCGCGGTCGGCGACCTCGCGCACGTAGCCGTGCTTCTCGAGCTGCCGCAGGTGGTAGCTCGTCGACCCGCTGGATTCGCCGAGTCGCTCGCCGAGCCCGCTCGCCGTCTGCGCTCCATACGTGGAGAGCGCTTCGATGATCTGCACCCGCAGAGGGTGGGCGAGCGCCTTGAGACCATCGAGGTCGGCGATGCGAGTCTCGGGGTCGTGCGCGCTGGCTGTCATGCTGTCGACTCTAGCGATGCAAACGTTTCTTTGCAAGCACTTCTTTGCAAGCATCTCTTTGCACGTCGCCCGGCGCGGCGGGGCAGCGGGGCGGCGCGTCGGGGCGGCGGCGCGGGCGCCGTCAGGGGCGACGGCAGGCCCCAGGAGCGGCACGGATGCCCGGCTCTAGGCTGTCCGCATGACCAACCCGTTCTTCGCCCCCAGCACGCTCCCCTACCAGCTGCCGCCCTTCGCCGAGATCGAGGAGCGGCACTACGCCGAGGCGATCGAGGCGGGCATGGCCGAGCAGTTGCGCGAGATCCAGGCGATCACGATGAAGCGGGACATGCCGACGTTCGAGAACACGATGGTGCCGCTCGAGAGCAGCGGTCAGCTGCTCACGCGCGTGCTACGGGTCTTCTACAACCAGTCGAGCGCCGACTCGAGCGACGCCACGAACGCGCTCGAAGAGCAGTTCGCCCCGCTGCTCTCCGCCCACGAGGACGCCATCATGCTCGACGCGGCCCTCTACTGGCGCATCGCCCAGCTGCACGGGCAGCGCCACAAGCTGAGCCTCACTGACGAGCAGCGCTATCTCATCGAGCGCCACCACACGCGCATGACGCTCGCGGGCGCGGGCCTCGACGACGAGCAGAAGGCGCAGCTGAGCGCCCTCAACGGTCGACTCTCGAGCCTGACCACACAGTTCGAGAAGAACCTGCTCGCCGACACCAACGCGCTCGCGGTGCACGTCGCCACGCGCGAGGAGCTCGACGGCCTCAGCGAGGGAGAGATCTCGGCGGCTGAGGCCGCGGCACGTGACCGCGGGCTCGAGTCGGGCTACCTCATCTCCCTCGTGCTGCCGAGCGGGCATCCGTACCTGTCGTCCCTCACGAATCGTGACGTGCATGCCCGGATCATGCAGGCCTCGCGTGCTCGCGGCACCCGTGGCGGCGACCACGACAACCGCGAGGTTCTGCTCGAGATCGTGCGCCTGCGCGCGCAGCGAGCGCGACTGCTCGGCTTCGACAGCCACGCCGCGTTCGTCGCCGCCGACCAGACCGCCAAGACCCCCGAGAACGTCGCCGCCATGCTTGCGAAGCTGGCTCCCGCCGCAGCCCGCAACGCGCGCGCCGAGCAGGCCAAGCTCGAGGCCCTCGCCGGCCACCCCATCGAAGCGCACGACTGGCCGTACTGGAGCGAGAAGGTGCGCGCCGCCGAGTTCGACGTCGACACCGCGGCGCTGCGCCCGTACTTCGAAGCCGAGCGCGTGCTGCAGCGCGGCGTCTTCGCCGCCGCGACCGCCGTGTACGGCATCACCTTCACCGAGCGCGCTGACCTGGTGGGGTACCACCCCGACGTGCGCATCTTCGAGGTGCACAACGAGAACGGCAGCGAGCTGGGGCTCTACCTGCTCGACCTCTACACACGTGACAGCAAGCGCGGCGGCGCGTGGATGAACGAGCTCATCGGGCAGAACGAGCTGCTCGACCACCCGACGATCGTCGTCAACAACCTCAACGTGCCGAAGCCGGCCGCGGGCGAGCCCACGCTGCTCACGTTCGACGAGGTGAACACGTTCTTCCACGAGTTCGGGCATGCCCTGCACGGCCTCTTCGCCCACGTCACCTACCCGCACTTCACGGGCACCAACGTGTACCGCGACTTCGTCGAGTTCCCCAGCCAGGTCAACGAGATGTGGATGCTCTGGCCCGAGATCGTGGGCGACTACGCCGTGCACCACGTCACCGGCGAGCCGATCCCCGCGGAGACCCTGGACCGCATCCGGGCGAGCGAGACCTGGGGCGAAGGCTTCGCGACGTCCGAGTACCTCGCGGCGACCCTGCTCGACCAGGCGTGGCACCGGCTGAGCCCCGAGGAGGCGGAGGCCGTCACCGACGTCGCCGCCTTCGAAGCGGATGCCCTGGCTCGCGTCGGCCTCGACAACCCGGCCGTGCCCACGCGGTACTCGTCGACGTACTTCGCCCACACCTTCTCGGGCGGCTACGACGCCGGCTACTACAGCTACATCTGGAGCGAGGTGCTCGACGCCGACACGGTCGAGTGGTTCCGCGAGAACGGCGGGCTCACTCGGGCGAACGGCGACCGGTTCCGGCAGCACATCCTCGGCATCGGCGGCACGCGCGACCCGCTCGAGGCGTACCGCGAGTTCCGCGGCCGCGACGCCGTCATCGAGCCGCTGCTGCAGCGCCGCGGGCTCACCGAGTAGGGGCGCCGGAGCGCTTCTCTCCCGGCCGGGAACTCGTCACCTGCTCCGGAACAGGTGACGCGCGCCGGGGCGGGTGGGTTGGCGCACCTAGAACCAGATGCTGAGGTGCGGAGCGCGCGTCGTGCGGAACAGTGCGTCGAGGCGGGCCGCCGAGCCGGGTCGCTCCTCGACGAGCCGCGCCGCCGCGCGCAGCGACTCGACGGGCGCGCCGCCCAGCAGGAGGGTGCCGAGCACGTCGACGCCGAGGCGCACGACGGCCGCCTCGGGTGCGGGGTCTGCGTCGGCGGGGGTGACGGTGGCGGCTCCGTCGGGGCTCGTGGTGAGCATCCAGTCGCCGTGCGCGTAGCCGAGCGGGTCGTCGACGCGCAGCAGCACCGTGTCGGCGTGCGCGTATCGTCGGGCGGTCAGGCTCGCGGGCAGATCGAGGATGCGCAGCCACAGGTGCTCGCTGCGCGCCGACGTGCGCACGGCGCGGGGGTTGGAGACCATCCACTGCACGGGCTCGTCGACCGGCCGCAGCGGCGCCCGCACCGTCGCCACGAGGTCGAGCTCGAGCACGAACCGCCACAGCGCCGCGTGCGCGTCGTCGTTCGCCGCGCAGAGGTATTCGAGGCTCACGGTGTGCGCCGTGTAGTCATCGGGGTCGGCCGTGAGCGAGTAGAGCGCGAAACCCTGCGGGGTGCCCTGCTCGTCGTCGTACCGCGCGGCGCGCAGCTTGCTCGCGCGCGTGCTGCCCGCCGTCAAGCCGAGCATGCGCTGCCAATAGTGCTCCCACCCGGGCACCTCGCCGGATTCGCGGCGGTGCGCACGCTCCGCGAGCTGCGGGGCGAGGGCACGCAGGCTCGCGGGCGACACCTGGTGCACGCGGCCGGTCGGGCGCGGGCCCGTCCACTGCAGGGCTCGCGTGTCGACGCTGTAGTCGGCCGCCCACGTGGCGGGCCCGAAGCCCCAGCGGCCGTAGATGGTCGCCTCGGAGACAGTGAGCATCGCGAGCGGCAGACCCGCACTCGCGGCGGCCCGCAGCTCGCCCTCGAGCAGGGCGCGCGCGATGCCGCGGCGGCGGTGCGTCGGCGCCACCGTCACGGCGCTGATCGCCCAGCCCTCAATACTCGCACCCGCGCCCGCACCGGCACTCGTGGCGCCCAGGCTCAGGGATGACCGCCACGAGCCCACCGTGCCGACCGGTGTGGCCGGGTCGGCACTCGAGGAGTCCCACACGCCGATGCTGCGCGCGAAGGCGAGCCCCGCGCGGTGCTCGGCCAGCTGCTCCTCGGTGAGCGTGTCGGCGTGGAAGCCGCGCTGGTCGGCCTGCAGCCAGGCATCGAACAGCGCTGCATCCTGCTCGTCGACGAACGCGTAGCGCAACCCTTCGGCCGCGAGCGCCTCGCGCGACCGCTCGTCGAGGGGCAGCGCACTGTGCTGCGTCGTCACGAGTCGACGCTCTCGAGGCCCCGCCGCAGGGCGTCGAGCGCGACCGCGTCGGGGTCGCTCCCCTGCTGCGCCGCGCGCGAGCGCACCGCCTCGGCGAGGTCGGCCGGCACCTCGAGACGCAGGGTCGCTGCAGCCTGGTGCGCCCCTGCGGCGCCCTGCGGCTCTGCCGCGCTGGGCGTCGAGGGCCCCGCACCATCGCGCAGGAAGAGCGCGAGCACGGGCACGACGACCGTCCCGAGCACGTCGAGGATCGCGATGACGCCGAACACGCGCCAATACAGGTCGGCAGCGTCCTCGCCGGGGAACTCGCCGTCGGTCAGGATCGGCAGGATGAGCATGACCGCGACGACGGCGATCGCGACGAGCGTGGCCGCAAGCCCCCACCGGATGGCGGCCCGGCGGCGCCCGGCGAGCAGCAGGAGCAGATTCGCGTGCGCGAAACTCACGGCGAGGATGCCGGCAGCGGCGAAGATCTTCAGCCAGTCCAGACCGCCGTCTTGCGCATCCCAGTCGCGCCAAACGAGCACGAGACCCGTCACGAGGGCGACACCGCTCGCGAGCAATCCGCTCACTCCCACGATGCGCATCGCCCGGTCGGCGATCGCCAGGTGGCACAGCGCCGTGATCGAGAACGCCCCGAACAGCACCGTGGTGAGCAGGATCTTGCCCTGCGTCTCGCCGAAGTCGCCACCCAGGAGGGCGATGATGCCGACAAGGGCGGCACCGGAGAACGAGATGATGATGCCGTAAATGGCCCCCTTGCGGGCACCGCTCACGAGCGGGTCACGGGCGTGCTTGGCGGTCTCGGTCGACACGGTGGCTCCTTCGTGCAGGTGCGGATGCCCGGCTCGCGGGCGACCCCGACCCTACTCCTGCGGCCCAACGTCGTGCACGGTGTCGTCGTGCAGGGTCTCGTCGGGCACCCGTCGCGGCCGAGTCACAATCAGCACGACCGCGCCGACGACGAGCCCCCAGAACGCGCTGCCGATGCCGAGCACGACGACGCCCGACGCGACGACGATGAGCGTCACGGCGGCCGTCAGCCGCGTCTCCGGCGCCTCGAACGCGCTCACCAGGCCCGTCGTGAAGGCGCCCAGCAGGGCGAGCCCCGCGACGGCGATGATGAGGATCGGAGGGGCGGCCGCGACGAGCGCCGTCGCGACGCCCGCGCCGAGCCCGAGCAGCACGTAGGTCGCGCCGCCCGCGACCGGCGCCACCCAGCGTCGGGCGGGGTCGGGGTGCGAGTCGGGGCCCGCCATGAGCGCGGCCGTGAGAGCCGCCAGGTTGAGCGCGAACCCGCCGAACGGCGCGCTCACCGCCGTCGCGAGACCGCTCGACGCCAGAACCCGCCGCGCGGGCACGTCGCGGTAGCCGAGCGTCGTCAGCACCGCGAAACCCGGCACGTTCTGCCCCGCCATCGTGACGATGTACAGGGGAACTCCGAGCGAGACAATCACGAGCGGGTCGAACGCCGGCATCGTGAGGGTGAAGCCCGGCGAGAGGGTTGCGCCGAGCATCCAGTCGCTGCCCGCCGAGACGACCACGCCGATGATCGCGACGAGCATCGCCGCCGGCACCGCCCACCGCGTCGCCCAGCGCACGAGAAGCAGCCACACGACGATGACCGGGGCTGCGAGCAGGGGCTCTTCGATGACCGCCGTCACGGGCGCGATGCAGATGGGGAACAGGATGCCCGCGAGCATCGCCCCCGCGAGCGGCATAGGAATGCGCGTCATGGCACGGCCGAGCCAGCCCCACAGGCCGCTCACGAGGATGAGCACGCCGCACACGATGAAGGCGCCGATCGCCGCTCCATAGGACCCGGTCGAGCCCTCGGCCGCGACGAGCAGGGCCGCGCCGGGCGTCGACCACGCGAAGCTCAGGGGCAGGCGGGAGCGCCACGAGAGGATGCCCGCGAGCAGTGCCTGCGCGATGCACAGTGCGAGCAGGCCGCTCGCCGCCTCCTCGGGCGTCGCACCGACCGCGAGCAGCCCCGCGATGACGAGCGCGAAGGAGCTCGCGAACCCCGTGAGCGCGCCGATGACCCCGGCGATGATCGGCTGCAGCACAGCGCCAGCCTATGGCCGAAACACCTCGCGCAGGCGCGGCCAGTCGTCGGCGCGCACGTAGACCGGAGCCTCGTCCCACGGCACCTCGGTCGTGTGGGTCGCGCCGCCCGACACTGTCTCGCCGCTGAAGGCGTGCACCCACTCCCCCGCGGGCAGCGTCGCGGTGTGCGACGTCGCGCCCTCTTCCGTGACCGGCGAGACGAGGATGCTCCGCCCGAGCATCCACTGCAAGGGCGCGCTCCACAGCCGCTCGTCGTCGGGCCAGTCGAAGAACAGCGGCCGCATGAGCGACGTGCCCGAACCGATGGCCCACGCGGTCTCGACCGAGAGGTACGGCACGAGGCGCTCGCGCAGCTGCACGAGACGGCGCACGCCCGGCAGCACGCGCTCGTCTCCCGTGCGCTCGGCGATGTTCCACGGCGTGCGGTCGCGACTCGGGCTGCGGTGGTGGTTGAACTCGGAGTGGTACTGCATGATCGGCACGAACGCCGCCGCGGCCATCGAGCGCAGGTACAGCTCGGCGGTCGGGATCTCGCCGCTGAACCCCGCGACATCCCACCCCCAGTAGAGGATGCCGCTCGCCGTGGCGTTGAGACCCGCGAAGAGCGACCAGCGGAAAGCCTCCCACGTGGAGTTCTCGTCGCCCGCCCAGAACGCACCGTGCGCCTGCGAGCCCGTGAAGCCCGCGCGAGAGAACGTCACGGGCGCCTTGCCGGCCCGTCGCAGGAGGTCCCCGTACGCCTTCGCATAGGCGACGGGGAAGGTGTTGTTCGCTTCGTCTCCGCGTCGCCCGTCGAGGTACTCGAGCTCACGGCCCCAGGCGTGCTCGCCGCCGTCGGTCTTGAACCCGTCGACGCCGAGCTCGTCGACGAGGTAGCGACGCTTCTCCGTCCACCACTCGGCCGCGCGCTCGTCGGTGAGGTCGGGCATGAGTCCGAGCGGGAACCACCAGCCGCGGTTGCGGTACGGCCGCAGCCGGCCGTCGGGCCCGGGCTCGCGGATGAGCACCCCGGCGTCTTTCGCCGCGTCGGCGTCGTGCCGCAGCTGGCCGCGCGGATGCGGTCGCATCTTGAGCAGCGGAATCTGCCACAGCACGAGCCGCACGTCACGGTCGTGCAGCTCGTCGACCATGCCCTTCGGGTCGGGCCACGCGCCCTCGGCCGGGAAGGTGAAGTCGGCGAGGCGCATCGGCCCAGCATCCTCACGCGGCGTGTACTGCGCGTCGCGCCAGATGTGGAACGTGCTCTCGTCGCTCCACGCCTCGATGACGATGCTGCCGACGGGAATGTCGTGCTCGCGGTGCGCGTCGGCCTGGCGCATGACCTCGGCCTGCGTGTTCCACTCGTTGCCGCTCGCCCACAGCCGCAGCACCCAGTCGGGCAACTGCTCGGGCCGGCCGACCTCGCCGAGGAACGCGTCGAGCACCTCGTGCGGGGTACCGGAGTAGGCGGCGACCTCGAGCACGCCGGCTCCGTCGCTCGGAGCGTCGACCTCGGCCTCGATCACGAGTCGGTCGGGGGTCGACGCGCCGACGTCGAACCAGACGCGGCGGGTGGTGCGCACGTGGAAGCCCCAGCCGCGCCCCCCGACGACGCGGGCGAAGGGCATGGGCAGGTACGTCTTGCGCTCGGCACCCTGAGACTTGTACTGCTCGAAGACGACCGAGTCGAGCTCGGCGCCGCGGTGGTCGAGGGCGTCGAAGCGCTCCCCGAAGCCCGCGACGCGCTCCCCCGGCGCCAGCGCGAGGGCGGCGCGCACGCGCAGCAGTCGCTCTCCGTCGTCGAGCACCTCGACGCTGCCGGGGACGAGGCCCGCCTGCGCGTCGGCGCCGACAAGGTCGTCGGGTGCGCTGCGCCATGCGGCGACGCGCACGTCGAACCAGCGCGTGCGCTGGCTGGTCGATGAGTCGCCCGGCCCCCCGACGAAGCGATACCGGTACGCACGGTGCCGTTCGAGGTCGGTGAGGGTCACGGCGAAACCGCGGGCGGCGCGCGCGAGCCGCGCCTGCGCGCTCGCGAGGTGCCCGCCGTCCACGGACTGGCCGCGAGACTTCCGCTCGGTGCGGGTCAACGGGTGCTCGTGCACCGTGCTGCCGTCGTCCCACTCGAGCGCGACGGTGTCGACCTCGGCGCTCGTGCGCACGCCGAGCGTGAGCGGCTCGCCAGCCACGGGGTCGACGGGGTCGCGCTGGTCGGTGTCGACCGAGTAGGGGTGGCCGGAGCCGAATGGGGAGTGGCGGATCACGACGGCTCCTCCGGCCCGGTCGCGGTAGCCGAGGTGTCTGCCGCGCCCGCAACGCCGAGTTCGACGGCGAGGCGCACGACCATCGCGTGGCTCCACAGCAGCGGTGTCGCGACGGGCCCCCAGCGGTCGATCCACTCCCGCTCCCGCTCCGGGGCGAGGAGGTGGTCGCCGACCTGCTCGGGCAGGAATCCCTCGGCGGTCTCGGTGCGCGCCGCCCACTCGAGCTGCGCCTGCGCACGCTCGGTGTCGCCGGCCGCCGCGTACGCGAGGCCGAGCATGCAGCTGAGCAGCGGCCACTGGCCACCGCCGAAGAACGTGTCGTCGAGGTACCGGTGCACGCCGCCGTCGACGGTGAGCGCGTCGTCGATCGCGCGAATGCTCACGAGCCCGAGCGTGCTCGTCGCGTCGATCACGCCGAGCGGCGCGATGACGGCCGCGAGTGAGGCGTCGACCGCGCTCGCGCCGAGCCATTTGGCAAGGTGGCCCTCGTGCGTGCCTCGCTCGATGATGAGCGCACGGCACTCCGCCGCGGTTGTGCGGGCACGCGCTGCGGTCGCCGCGGGCAGCACGTGCGCGTCGGCGGCGGCCTCGAGACCCGCGACGATGCAGCCGAGGGTCGAGACGTGCACCTCGTCGCGGTGCTCCTCCCACCAGTCGTAGCAGGGGCGGTGAGCGGTGGCGAGCAGGTAGTCGACGCTGAGGCGGATGCCCGGCGCCCAGCGCTCAAGGTTCAGACCGTGGCGGCGCGCGTGAGAGACCGCGGCCCACACCCAGGTGCCGTAGCCGTCGGTCTGGAAGTCCCACCAGTCATCGTCACCCGCGGATCCGTCGAGCGTGAAGCGGGTGGGGAGCATGCGGTCGTCGGGCAACGGTGTGCCGGCGGCTTCGGCGGCGACGATCTCGGCCACCTCGTCGGAGTGCTCGGCGAGCATCCGGTCGCACCAGTCGAAGAAGCGCGAGGCGGACTCGGCAGCGCCCGCCGCCGACATCGCGTCGGCGATGAAGGCGCCGTCGCGGAACCAGCTGTAGCCGCGGTACGCCGAGAACGTGGGGCTCGCCGGGTAGGCGCCCTGCGGGTGCTGCAGCCGCTCGATAAGAGCGACGCTGCGCTGGGCCAGATCGGCGAGGTCGACGCGGCGCGGCGTGCTGGGGTCGGTGGTGACGTGCGTCATGCGAGAGCCTTCCGGGGCGTGCAGGGGCGTTCAGTGCGGGTGGTACGGGACGCGGCGGGGCTCCGAGCCCGAGCGAGCTCGGAGCCCCGCCGATCGGGGTGGACGAACGGTCAGGCGATCAGCCGCCGATGACAGCGTTGATGCGCTCCTCCGCGCTCGCGAGGGCATCAGCGACCGACTTGCGGCCGGCCTGCGCCTCGATGAGCTCCTCGTTCATGATGTCCTGCATCTCCTGCTGGCCGGTGGCGACGATCGGCTGGATCGCGATGCCGTCGAGCGAGTCGAAGACCGCCTGGCGGTTGGCCGGGTTGTCCTTCGTGAGGTAGACCCCGAGCTGCGACTCATCGCTGATGGGCGGAAGCTCCCAGCCCGAGTCGAGTCGCACGTCGACCATCGTCTGCGACGAGGTCAGGAACTCGGCGAACAGCGTGGCGGCCTCGATGTTCTCGGAGGTCGCGGAGACGCCCACAGCGTTCGAGAACACGCCGCTGGCCTGCTGGGTGTTGCCGGGCTCCACGGCGATGTCCCACGAGAACGGAACGTCGGCGACGGCGCCGAAGACCCAGATGCCGGTGTGCAGCATGCCCAGGTTGCCCTCGACGAACAGGTTCGTGTCGAAGTCGGGCGTGCCCTGACCCTGCTCGATGGTCGGCATGACCGCGCCGCTCTTGCTCACGAGCCACTCGGCCGCCTCGATGCCGCCGGGCGTGTTGAAGGCCACGGCGGTGCGGTCGTCGTTGAGGAACGACTCGCCGTTCTGCGCGAGCACCTTGTAGTACTCGAAGAACGACACCGGCTGGTGGCTGCCCCAGATGTCATCGCCGAGCGCGGTGATCGCTTCAGCAGCGGCCTGCTCGTCCTCCCACGTCCAGTCGGCGGTCGGGTACTCGAGGCCCGCCTGGTCGAACAGGTCGGCGTTGTATTACAGCACGACGGCCGAGAACGAGCTCGGCAGGCCGTAGCTCACGCCATCGCGGGAGTATGCCTCGATGAGCGACTCTCGGTACGACTCGGGGTTCGCCACCTCGAGCGGCGCGAGGGCGCCCGAGTCGGCGAGGGTCTGGAAGAACCCGAAGTCGGTGTCGACCACGTCGGCGATGGTGCCGGCCGCGAGGTCGGTCTGCAGGGTCGTGAAGTAGTCCGCGTACGGCAGTGTCGTCACCTCGACGGTGATGTTCGGGTTCTCGTCCTCGAACGCGTCGACGATCGTGGCGAGGTTCTCTTCATTGCCTCCTGCGGAGATGAAGTTGCTGTACGTGATGGTGACGGGGCCGTCGGGCTCGGCAGCCTCGGTGGCACAGCCTCCGAGCACGAGGGCGGTGGCGCCGGCGAGGCCGACGGCGGCGATGAGTGAACGCTTCATGTGAGTGCTATCTCCTTCGATAGGGGTTGCAGTGGTGCGGGTGGATACGGAATGTCTCGGGGCTCACTTGATCCCCGAGCTGGCGACGCCTTGAATGACGTACTTCTGGGCGAAGATGTAGAGCGCGAGCATTGGGATGATGCTCACGACGGAGCCGGCCATGACGACGTCCCAGGCCGTGGTGTACTGCCCCTGGAGCGCGGCGAGCGCGATGGGCAGGGTCTGCAGCTCGGCATCGCGCAGCACGATCAGCGGCCACAGGAAGCTGTTCCAGCTGCCCATGAAGGCGAAGATCGTGAGCGTCGCGAGCGCCGGGCGGATGTTCGGGATGATGATCTGCCAGAAGATGCGGAAGTGCCCCGCACCATCGAGCGTCGCGGCCTCGTCGAGCTCGCGCGGCACCTGGTTAATCGCCTGCCGCAGCAGGAAGATGCCGAACGCGGCGGCGAAGGTCGGCAGCAGCGCGCCGAGGTAGGTGTTGATCAGCCCGAAGGCCTTGATCTGCGCGAAGAGCGGCACGACGAGCACCTGCAGCGGAATCATCATGGTCGCGAGGTAGATCGCGAAGACGATGCCGCGGCCGCGGAACGGCAGCCGACTGAACGCGTAGGCGGCCGTCGCGCTCGTGAACAGCTGCGCGATGGTCGTGAGCGTGGCCAGCACGAAGCTGTTCACGACGACCCGCGCGAACGGGCGCTCGGTGAAGAGCGTCTCGTACCCGCTCAGGGAGGGGTTCTCGGGCCACAGGCTCGGCTCGGTCGAGAGGCCGATGCCGTCGGAGAGCGAGGTGACGACCGTCCACAGGAAGGGGAAGAACATGAGCGCCGCGCCGAGGATCACGACGGCGTGCAGAAGAACCCATCCGAGGGATGCCCGGCGCCGGGCATCCGCGCTCGTACGATCGGGGCTCGCCCCGCGGTCGGGGTGCGGCAGCGTGCGCGACTCAGCCATAGTGCACCCACCTCTTCTGGCCGATGACCTGCACGAGCGTCACGGCGAGGATGACGGCGAAGAGCATCCACGAGAGCGCGGAGGCCTCGCCCGCCTGCCCGTAGCGGAAGGTCAGGTCGTAGATCTGCTGCACGACGACCTGCGTCGAGCCGGCGGGCCCGCCGCCCGTCATCGCGTACACCTGGTCGAAGACCTGGAAGCCGTTGATGAGCGAGATGACGACGACGAAGAACGTGCTGGGGCTCAGCATCGGCAGGGTCACGCTCACGAGACGTCGCCACGGGCCAGCACCGTCGACTTTCGCCGCGTCGTAGAGGTCGGGGTTGATCGCCTGGAGGCCCGCGAGCAGGATCACCATGACGAAGCCGAGATCCTTCCACGCGCTCGCGAGGATGATCGAGGGCATCGCCCACGCCGGGTCGGTCCACCAGCCGGGGCCGTCGATGCCGAACCAGGCGAGCACGGCGTTCACGACGCCGTTGGCGGGGTTGAGCAGCCAGCGCCACACGATCGCGACGACGATCCAGCTCGTCACGACGGGGAGGAAGTAGATGCCGCGCCAGAACGCGCGACCCTTGAGGGCACGGTTGAGGGCGAGGGCCAGGATGAGGCCGCCGACGTAGACGAGCGGCAGATAGCCGACGATGTAGTAGAGCGTGTGGGCGAACACCTCGCCCGTCTCGCCCTCGCTGAACAGGCGGGCGAAGTTGTCGAACCCCACCCACTGCATGGGCGTGATGAGGTTCCACTCGTGCAGGCTGATCCACGCCGCCGCCACCATGGGGCCGAGCACGAAGAGCGTCAGAGGAATGGCGCTCGGCAACAGGAAGGCGAGCACGGTGAGCGCGTAGGTCACGCGGGTGCGGCGCGAGCGAACCGGTCGCCGGATGCCCGCCACGGGTGTGCGCGTGGGCTCGGGGCTTCGGTCGAGCAGGCTCGTCTGCAGGGTCGAGGTGCTCACGAATCGGCCTCGGGTGGCGCGGCCTGCTGCACGAGGCGGCGACGCACGAGGTCGCCCTGCTCGCCCATCGAACCGTCCGCGTCGAACGGCGTCGCGAGCACGAGCGTCGCGGCGCCCTGCGCCCAACTGTCGTCCTGCCAGCGCTCGACGGCGATCGGCACGCCGCGCCGAGAGGGGATGAGGGCCGCGCGGAACGCCGGCTCGAAGCCGTAGGACCAGTGCGTCCAGTCTGCGGTGCCCTCGCCGAGCAGGATCACGACCTCGGGGTCGAGCACGTGCACGAGCCCGGCGACGGTGCGGCCGAGGAGGTGGCCCGCCTCGCTGAAGACAGCCGTCGCGCGGTCGTCACCCGAGTCCGCGGCATCCCGCAGCGCCTCGATTCCAGCCGACGCGCCGATGACGCCGCGTTCACGGGCGATGCGCACGAGTGCGTCCTCACTGAGGAACGTCTCGAGGCAGCCGTGGTTGCCGCACGAGCACAGGGGCCCGTCGTCGCGCACGGGAGTGTGGCCGACCTCTCCCGCTCCCCCGCGCGAACCACGCAGGATCACGCCGTCGACGACGATCGCGGCGCCGACGCCGGTACCGATCGTGACGACGAGGAAGCTGTCGTGGCGGCGACCCAGGCCGTACAGGCGCTCGGCCATGGCGAGGGCGTTGACGTTGTTCTCGACGAGGACGGGAAGGCCGAGCTCGCGGCGCAGGCTCTCGCCGATGGGGGCGTGGGTCCAGCCCAGCTGGGTCGAGTCGACGACACCCTCGCCCTGACGGTCGACGTCGCCCGGCACGCCGACGCCGATGCCGAGCAGAGGGGTGTCGGCACCACCGGCGATGAAACGGCGCAGCAGCTCGACGAGCTTCGCGAGCATGGTCGTGGCCGAGGCGTCGAAGGGCTCGCTCGCCGTGCGCAGCACGGAGCCGTCGATGCCGACCTCGACGAAGGCGAGGTGATCGGCGGCGACCTTGACGCCCACGGCGCGGCCGGCGCTCGCGACGAGCCCGAGCATGCGGGCCGGGCGGCCCCCCTGGGAAGGCTGGTGGGCGAGCTCGCGCAGGAGGCCGTCGGCCAGGAGGTCCTTGGTGAGCTGCGTCATGAGCGCGGGCGAGAGGTTGAGCGCCCGGGCGAGCTCGGCGCGCGACGCGGGGCCGTGTGCACCGAGGTGCGCCAGGATCGCGGAGCGATTGACGTCGGTGCGAGCCATCGGGCGGAGCGCCATTGATTCCCCTTACTTCAAGACTAAACAAACCATAGAATGAAGTACCGAAGCATGTCAAGCGGTGCTCTGCCTGGCGGCGTCGCGCCCTGGCGGCGTCTCGGCCTGGCAGCGTCTCGGCCTGGCAGCACCAGCCCCGACGAAGGAGTCCCTATGACCGCCTGCACCCGCGAACTCTTCGAGCAGTACCTGTGGACGGTGCGCGACCGACTGGTCGGCGACGACCGCATCCTCGGGCTCGTCGACATGGGCTCCACCGCCGAGATACACCGGGTCGACGAGTGGAGCGACCACGACCTCGCGATCATCACCTCTCCGGGGAGTCAGGAGGAGGTGCGGCGCGAGCGGTGGTGGCTGCCCGACGCTGAGCGCATCGTTCTGGACGTCATCGAGTGGCACGGCGGCGGCACGCTCGTGTTCGACGATGGGCGCGTCATCGAGTTCGGGGTCGCGAGCCCCGACGAGCTCGCCGAGTGGAGTGTGCACCACCACGACGTGCTCCTCGACCGCGGCGGTGTCGCCGAGGCCGTCGCACGGGCCGTTGCGCGCTCGCCGCGCAATCGGGACGCCTCACTCGCGGACGCGCTCGCGCTCGTCGTCGCGAAGGTGCACCTCGGTGCGGGCAAGGCCCGCCGCGGTGAAGCGCTTGCCGCGTCGGCACTCCTCCGGGGTGACGCCGTCACGCACCTGCTCACGGCGGTCGCCGTGCTCTCCCCTGTCGACAACCGCGCCGACTACCTCGACCCTCGACGCCGCGTCGAGCTGACCCACCCCGACCTGGCAACGTCGCTCGCTCACGCGCTCAGGCTCGACGACGTCGCGCTCGCGGGCCGCCTACTCGAACTGTTGGAGTCAGTCGCAGGTCACAGACCGGAGTTTCCCCGCGACGCACTCGCCATGGTGCGCGCCCGGCACGGCTGGGGCTAGTCGGCGCGCGGCCAGACGCGGTTGGCGCGCGGCGGCGGAATGCGCTCTGCGCGATGGAGTTCGCCCGGCGCGAGGGCAGTCGCACTACGCGGGCACGCGCAGGTCTCGCTCAGGGCGCGTCGCATACTCGCGCCCACTCGGAGCGCGCCACTGCAGCACGCCGTCGCTCGAGTGCCTGACTGCCCATCGCGTGTGGTGCTTGAGCCGATGATGCGCGGGGCACAGGTGTGCGAGATTGTCGTGATCGGACCGGCCACCGTGCTGCCAGTCGATCGTATGGTCGAGGTCGGAGGTCGATGCGCCTCGACCGCAGCCGGGGAACCTGCAGGTACCGTCGCGCACTCTCAGCCACAGCTTGAGGTCTGCCGGCACCGTGTAGCGATCGCGACCGACGGAGAGCACCGCCCCCGTCTCGGGATGGGTCAGAAGTCGCGTGAACGAGGGAGCGTGCGCGGCGAGTCGACGGGCAGTCTCGTCGTCGATCGGGCCATAGCCCTCGAGTTCGGCGGGAGCATCGGACGGCGTGCTGCCTGAGCGGTCGAGAAGAGAGAGCACCGGCACAGTCACGAGAATCTGCGCGCGAATACCCTGACCCAGCGCTGTCTCAGCCACGACGCCGTCGATGAGGAGGTCGGCGAACGCGTCGGCGCGCCGCTGCGCGAGGGTGCGACCGTCGCTCACACCGCGGGAAGCCGCGGGCTCGGCGTCATGGGCGGCGAGGCCTTCGCCCGTCTCGAGGGACCGTGCGATGTGCGTGAGCCGTGCGTAGATGCTCTGAGCCTGCTCAGCGGGCAGGTAGGCGGTCAACCAGGCCATGCCGTCGCGCGCGGGCTCCACCGCTACATGCCGTGACTCCACGGCCGCGGTGCGGCGCATCTCGATGGAGTCGGGATGAACCCGTTCGCGGATCACACGGGCTCGCTGCCGAAACCGCTCAGGCGTGCGGCTCTCGGCCGCGGTCAGCGCCGCGGCCTCGAACTCGGCGCGAACCTCGGCGGGAAGCGACCACGCCTGGTCGATGAGAATCGAGGCGTGACGATACGTGATTCGACCGTCGGCGAGTGCCTGGCGAGTCGCAGGAAGGTCGGCGCGCAGAGTGCGTGCCTGCTCGAGCAGCGTCGTCGCGGTCCGCTCGGAGACACGCAGTGCTGCAGCGAGTTCAGCAGCGGTGGTGCGCCGGGCAACGACCTCAGGACTCCAGCCCGCAGCACCGGTCGATGAGGCACCAGCGCCCTCGACATGGGAGATGACCGCGCTCACGTCTGCAACAAGGGCGGCTCGGCGCTCCGCGATGCGTGCCTCCCGCACCTCCAGCTCGATGAGTTCGTCAAGCAGCGCGTCGAGACGCGAGTCGCTCGCGTTCCGCTCGTCCACCGTCATCGTCATGCCGATAGTCCAGCATCGACCACCGACATTCCCACCCTCGAGACCGGGATCATGCGCGCGCGACCGTGGGCGGGCTCAGCGCACGCGGCACGGCGGCTCGGCGCGACCAGAGGTGCGCTCAGCGCGCGGGGTACCAGTGCCGCACGTGCTGGCGGTCGGCGCGGGCCTGCCAGAACTCGACCTCGGAGGGCTGCAGGGCCCACGCGGCCCAGTCGTGGTTGTGCGGCTCGGTGACGGCGGGTCGGGCGGCCCAGTCGGCGGCGGCGACCTCGCTGGGCAGCTCTTCGACCTCGCCGGTCACGCGCACCTGTCGCCCCCGCTGCGGCCAGTAGAAGGTCAACGCGGCGTAGGGGTTGGCGGCCAGGTCGATGCCCTTGCGTGTGGACCGTGCGCCCGCGAACACCCACTGGCCTTCGCTGAGGTCTTTGAGGATGAGGGTGCGAGCCGTGACGTGGCCCGTGGGCCCGGCCGTGGAGAGCGTGCACGCGTGCGGCTGGTGCACGCCGAAGTGCAGGGCCTCGTCGAGCCACTCGAGGAACAGGTCCTCGGCCGAGGCCGGCGCCCGCGTCGGGTCGAAGATCGGCAGGTCGTCGGGAAAGTCGGGCAGGGCCCGCAACCGGTCGCGCAACGAGTCGCTCATGGCGTCAGAGTAGCCGCGCCACCTGCGAACTACGCCGACTTCTCGCGGCGCTGCGCCGCCCGGCGCGGCACGATCGTCGGCGCCGCGTTCTCCATGACCGCCTCGCGCGTCACGACGACACGACCGACCTCGTCGCTCGAAGGCACCTCGAACATGATCGGCCCCAGCACCTCTTCGAGGATCGCCCGAAGCCCGCGCGCGCCGGTCTGCCGCAGCACGGCGAGGTCGGCGATCGCGTCGAGCGCGTCTGGGGCGAACTCGAGCTCGACGCCGTCGATCTCGAACATGCGCTGGTACTGCCGCACGAGAGCGTTCTTCGGTGCGGTGAGAATCTCGATGAGCGCCGTGCGGTCGAGCGGCGTGACCGTCGTGACGACGGGCAGACGGCCGATGAACTCGGGGATGAGGCCGAACTTGTGCAGGTCTTCCGGCAGAACCTCGCTGAAGAGGTTCTTCTCCTCCGCCTTGTCGTGCAGCGGGGCGCCGAAGCCGATGCCGCGCTTGCCCGCGCGCTGACTGATGATGTCTTCCAGCCCCGCGAAAGCACCGGCGACGATGAACAGCACATTCGTCGTGTCGATCTGAATGAACTCCTGGTGCGGATGCTTGCGCCCGCCCTGCGGGGGAACGCTCGCGACCGTGCCCTCCAAGATCTTGAGCAGCGCCTGCTGCACGCCCTCACCGGAGACGTCGCGCGTGATCGACGGGTTCTCGGCCTTGCGGGCGATCTTGTCGACCTCGTCGATGTAGATGATGCCCGTCTCGGCGCGCTTGACGTCGAAGTCGGCGGCCTGCAGGAGCTTGAGGAGGATGTTCTCGACGTCTTCACCGACATAGCCCGCTTCGGTGAGCGCCGTAGCGTCGGCGACGGCGAACGGCACGTTGAGGCGCTTCGCGAGCGTCTGCGCGAGATAGGTCTTGCCGCACCCGGTGGGGCCGATGAGCAGAATGTTGCTCTTCGCGATCTCCACCTCGTCGGCGAGCTGGTCCGCCGAGGTGAGCGACTGACCGGCGCGGATGCGCTTGTAGTGGTTGTACACGGCGACGGAGAGCGAGCGCTTGGCCGCCTCCTGCCCGATCACGTACTCGCCGAGGAAGTCGTAGATCTCACGGGGCTTCGGCAGCTCGAACTCGGCCGCCTCGTTCTCGTTCGACTCGGCGAGACGCTCCTCGATGATCTCGTTGCACAGCTCGACGCACTCGTCGCAGATGTACACGCCGGGGCCGGCGATGAGCTGCTGCACCTGCTTCTGGCTCTTTCCGCAGAAGGAGCACTTCAGCAGGTCGGCGCTTTCTCCGATGCGGGCCACGGGGCCCCCCTTCCGTGCGTACGTGCATCGAGCCTAACCCTCGGCACCGACGATGTGCGCGCACCTCTCCCCGCCCGGGTGTCGCGCCCCGCCAGACCGACCCGGAAGTCGACCCCGAGCCCGACCCGTCGCCGCGCCCCCGGCCTCCGAATGCTGAGCAGAGCCACAAGCCTCGTCACCTAGTCTGGAGCCGTCATGAGCACCCACGATCGTCTCGCCGCGCGACGCAGTCGCGTGGCCGCGTCGTGGCTCGTCGGCGTCGTCGCGACGGTCATCGCCGGCGCCGCGCACGCTCTCGGCGGGGGCGGCACGCCGTCGACCGCCGCTCTCGCCACGGCACTCGTGGTGTCCGGCCTGGTGGGCATGTTCGTGATCGGTGCGCGACCTTCGAGCCCGCGCATCCTCATCGGGGTCGCGATCGATCAGGCGATCTTCCACAGCCTGTTCTCGTTCTTCGCCGGCGCTGCCGCCGGCACAGGCGTGGCCAGCTCAGCCGGCGCCCACGCCGCGCACACCGCACCCCTCTCCCTCGCGAGCCCCGCGGTCGCCACGCACGGTGCGGCAAGCCTGCCGATGGCGCTCACCCACGTCGCGGCCGGCGCGGTCGCCTTCCTGCTCGTACGCTTCGGCCTCGACGCGATCACCCGCGTCGTGCGCTCGCTGGCCCTGCGGGTCGCCGCCCTGCTGCGGGATGCTCCCGCCGCCGTGCCGCTGCCCCGCACGCCGCGCCTCGCCCCCGCGGCACTCGTGCTGCCCCGCCTCGGCGGCATCCTTCAGTGCCTCGAACTGCGGCGCGGACCGCCCGCCCTCGCCGCCGTCTAGCGCGGCACCCTCCGCAGACACTCCTTCCGGCGCCTGACCCGCTCACTGCTGTGCCGTCGAGCACATCCGAGCGCGCGCCCACTCACTCTCAGACACTTTCTCTCAGACAAGGACCCACCATGAAGAACCGCACCCGCATCACCGCCGCCGCACTCGCGGGCGGCCTGCTCGCCCTCGCCGCACCGGTCGCCGCCCAGGCGCACGTCTCGGCGACCGCCACGAGCGACGCCGCCGGCTCCTACACCGTCGTCACCTTCTCGGTGCCGCACGGCTGCGAGGGATCGCCCACGCAGGTCGTGACGATCGACATTCCCGAGTCGATCCCGAGCGTCACGCCGAGCATCAACCCGCTGTGGAGCGTCGAAAAGGTCATGGTGCCGCTCGACGAGCCGCTCGAGGCGGCCGAAGGCGCCGAGCCGGTCACGGAGCGCATCGGCCAGATCGTCTACACCTCGACGACGGGCGGCCTGGAGGACGGCTTCCGCGACGCGTTCGAGCTCTCCCTGCGGCTGCCCGACGGGGAGGCCGGCGACACGGTCGAGTTCCCGGTCACGCAGACGTGCGACGAGGGCACTGCTGTGTGGGAGGGCGAGGATGCTCCGCTCGTGACCCTTGCCGCCTCCACGGGCGACGCCCACGGCGGCAGCCACAGCGACGCGGAGGAGACGACCGCGGAGACCGCGGGAACGGAGTCGGAGGCTGTCGCGAGCACCACGCAGCCCGACGTGCTCGCCCGCGTGCTCGGCGCCCTCGGCATCCTCATCGGCGCCGGCGGCATCACCGCGGCGATCCTCACCCGCCGCACCGCGCGCACGACCGCGGGGCAGTAGACGATGCGCCGCGCTTCCGCTCCCCTGGCATCTCTCGGGCTGGGCCTCGCCCTCGTGGCGGGGTCCGCCCTGCCCGCCTCAGCCCACAACGCCGTCGTGTCGACGACGCCCGAGGAGGGCGAGACCCTCACCGAGGTTCCCGAGTTCTTCGTCGTGACGACGAACGAGGCGATGCTCGACGTGGGAGGCGAGGGCGCGGGGTTCGCGATCCAGGTGACCGACGGCAGCGGGCTCTTCTACGGCGACGGCTGCGTCGACGTGGGCGGCCCGTCGATGTCGACACCTGCGGCGCTCGGCGAGGCCGGGGACTACACGATGGCCTTCCAGTACGTCTCGGCCGACGGCCACACTCTGTCCGACACGCTCGAGTTCCGCTACGAGCCCGCAGCGGGCGCGGAGGCGAGCGCCGGTGCGCCGGTGCCGCCCACGTGCGGCGAGGAGCCCGCGGCGGCGAGCGGCGGCGAGGACCCGGCAACCGGCGACGAGTCGGCCGCCGTGCTCGGCACGGTCGCCGTCATCGGCGGCGTGATCGTGCTGCTCGCGGTCGGCGCAGGCGTCGCCGTGTGGCTGGCGCGTCGCCGGCGCGGCTGACTGAGCCGCAGAACGAGGCGAGCCCCGCATCCCGAAATATCCAGGGATGCGGGGCCCGCGCTCGTGGCGACGCCTCGTTACGAGGCGAGGGCCGGCTGGTTCTTGCGGCTCGTGAGCACCTGGTCGATGAGACCGTACTCGAGCGCCTCCTGCGCGATGAGGATCTTGTCGCGGTCGATGTCCTTGTTGACCTCTTCGACCGTCTTGTTGGAGTGCTTCGAGAGAGTCTCCTCCAGCCACTCGCGCAGGCGGGCGATCTCGCGCGCCTGAATCTCGATGTCGCTCGCCTGGCCGCGGCCGGCGTCGCCCGTTGCAGGCTGGTGGATGAGCACGCGCGCGTTGGGCAGAGCGAGGCGCTTGCCCGGTGAGCCCGCCGCGAGCAGCACGGCCGCGGCCGAGGCGGCCTGACCGAGCACGACCGTCTGGATCTCCGGGCGGATGTACTGCATCGTGTCGTAGATCGCCGTCATGGCCGTGAACGAGCCGCCGGGGCTGTTGATGTACATGACGATGTCGCGGTCGGGGTCCTGAGACTCGAGCACGAGCAGCTGCGCCATGACATCGTCGGCCGACGCGTCGTCGACCTGCACGCCGAGGAAGATGATGCGGTCCTCGAAGAGCTTCGCGTACGGGTCCTGCCGCTTGTAGCCGTAGGCGGTGCGCTCCTCGAAGCTGGGGAGGATGTAGCGGCTGCTCGGCATGGCGGGCTGGCCTGCGGAGAAAGTGGGCGTGTCCATGGTGTCCGTATCCGTCCTTTACTTGCCGTGCTCGGTGCCGCCGCCGCCGACGACGTCGCTCGCGGAGGAGCGGATGTGGTCGACGAAGCCGTACTCGAGGGCCTGCTGCGCGCTGAACCAGCGGTCGCGGTCGCCGTCCTTGTTGATCTGCTCGACCGTCTTGCCGGTCTGCTCGGCGGTGATCTCGGCGAGGCGCGTCTTCATGTCGTTGATGAGCTGCGCCTGCGTCTGGATGTCGCTCGAGGTGCCGCCGAAGCCGCCGTGCGGCTGGTGCAGCAGCACGCGCGCGTTGGGCGTGATGTACCGCTTGCCCTTCGTGCCGGAGGTCAGCAGCAGCTGGCCCATCGACGCGGCCATGCCGATGCCGACGGTGACGATGTCGTTGGGAACGAACTGCATCGTGTCGTAGATCGCCATGCCCGCGGTGACCGAGCCGCCGGGCGAGTTGATGTAGAGGTAGATGTCTTTGTCAGGGTCCTCCGCGGCGAGCAAGAGCAGCTTCGCGGCGATCTCGTTGGCATTCTCATCGCGCACCTCTGACCCGAGCCAGATGATGCGGTCTTTGAGCAGTCGGTCAAAAACACTGTTGGGCAGTGTCGGTTCGGCCATGTGGGGAGCTCCTGTTCGTCTCGTGCTTCGAATCTACGCGAGGCGGCCCGCCGCATCCGTCATGTTCGCCGTGGGCAGAGAGCGGCGCGCCTGCGCCGGGTTCGGGATGCACGAGGGGCCCGGCACCTGCGGCGCCGAGCCCCTCGTGACCGCGCTGCGCGCGGAGGTGACTACTAGTGGTCGTGCCCCTCGTGGTCGTCGCCGCTCTCGGCGACGGGCGCGGTCGCGGCCGCCGTGAATGCGGTCAGATCGACGGGCTTGCCCTTCGAGTCGACGACGCTGACCTTGCTGAGGGCGACGGAGAGCGCCTTCGAGCGGGCGACCTCGCCGACCATGCCGGGGATCTGCCCGTTCTGGTCGAGGATCTTGATGAACTCGCCGGGCTCCATGTTGTACTGCTGCGCACCCTGGATGAGGTACTGGGTGAGCTCGTCCTGGCTGACCTTGACCTCCTCCTTCTCGGCGAGAGCGTCGAGGAAGATCTGGTTGCGGAACGTCGTCGTCGTCGACTCGGTGACCTCGGCGCGGTGCGCGTCGTCCTCGAGGCGGTCCTCGTTCTCGAGGTGGCGGTGCACTTCGCCCTCGATGAGCGAGTCCGGAACGGGAATCTCGACCTGCTCGAGCATCGCCGCGAGCAGCTTGTCGCGTGCCTCAGCACCCTGGCCGAACGACTTCTGCTGGGCGAGCTGCGTGCGCAGGTCATCCTTCATCTCGCCGATCGTGTCGAACTGGCTCGCGATCTGCGCGAAGTCATCGTCAGCCTCGGGAAGCTCGCGCTCCTTCACCGACTGGATGGTGACCTCGATCTGCGCCATCTTGCCTTCGTGCTCGCCGCCGAGCAGCTTCGACTCGAACGTGGTCGTCTCGCCCGCGGTGAGCGACTCGACGGCCTCGTCGATGCCCTCGATGAGCTCGCCCGAGCCCACCTCGTAGGAGATGGAGCTGGCGGTGTCGACCGTGTTGCCCTCGACGCTCGCGACGAGGTCGAGCTGCACGAAGTCGCCGGTCGTCGCCGGGCGGTCCACGGTCACGAGCGTGCCGAAGCGGCTGCGCAGGTTCTGCAGCTCCTCCTCGACCTCCTCGTCGCTGACTTCGGTCGCCTCGACCTCGATCGTCATGCCGTCATAGGCGGGGATGTCGAACTCGGGCCGCACGTCGACCTCGACCTCGACCTGCAGGTCGCCGGAGAAGTCCTTCTCGCTCGGCCACTCCTTCACGTCGGCGCTCGGGCGGCCGAGGGCCCGCAAGCCCTGCTCGGCGATCGCGTCGCGGTAGAACTTGTCGAGACCCTCGCTGACAGCGTGGTTGAGCACCTCACCACGACCGACGCGCTGGTCGATGATGGGCGGCGGCACCTTCCCCTTGCGGAAGCCGGGAATCGTCACCGACTCGGCGATGTGCTTATAGGCGTGCTCGATGCTCGGCTTCAGCTCTTCCGGTGTCACCGTGATGGCGAGCTTGACGCGGGTGGGGCTGAGCTTCGTGGCCGTGGACTGAACCAAAAGGATCTCCTGAATGTGTGGACGTCATGTGGGCGTCGTGCGGGCGTGGTCGGGGCGACAGGATTTGAACCTGCGGCCTCCCGCTCCCAAAGCGGGCGCTCTACCAAGCTGAGCTACGCCCCGCGACCGTGACCGTGACCAAGCGCGTCACGACGCAGGTCGCTACGAAAAATGGCCTCGGCAAGTCTAGCCGAGTAGTGGAGGGCTACCGCCGAGCGCTGGGTCGCATGCGTTACGCTGGGCACCAGATACCGAAATACTGGCGGAAACCTGCCAATCTCGGGGCTGTAGCTTAGTGGTAAAGCCTCTGTCTTCCAAACAGATGATGCGAGTTCGATTCTCGTCAGCCCCTCCATCACCAGCCGGCGAAACGCTGGCTAGTCGCGGGTCCAGTTTGCGGTCAGCACCTGGCCGTCGGACTCCTCGGTCGTCGTCGTCGCGAGCGTGTCGACCTGGCAGTCGACCTCGAGGCTGCCACTCCAGGCATCGGTCGCGATCTCGCGCGCCTCGACCTGCACCGACTGACCGTCGATCTCCGCACTGACGGTCGTCGTGAAGTCCTCGCCGGAGGGGTCCATCGCGAAGAGCGTGTCGCCCGACGCGGTCCATGTGCCGCCCTCGACCCCGTCGAAGACGATCTGCACGTCGGCATCCGCGCCGTTGCCCACGACGCGAGCGTCCATCGTGTGCTCGTCGGCGCGCATCTCGTAGGCGCCGTCTGCCGACCAGTCGAGCACCTTCTCGCCCGAGAACGTCGCCGTGCCGCCCGCGAACTCCGGCAGCGACATGACCTCGGCGCCCCACGCCTCGTTGTCGAGAGTCCACGTGCCCACGAGGCAGCCCTCTGCGCGGGCCTGCGGATCGGACTCGTCGAGCCAGTCGGGGCTCGACTCCGCGTCGTCGGTCCCGCCGTTCGAGTCGTCGGGAGTCACGAGCGGTTCGCCGTCCGTGCCGTCGCCGCCCACCCCCGGGCCGACAGGGAAGCACCCGGCGAGGGACGCGATCATCACCCCGCTCAGGAGAGCTGCTGCCGTGGTCGCGCGGCCTGGCCGCGTGCGTCGCGTCGTCATCGAACGTCACCTCAGTCGTCGTATCGCGGCCCTGAACCGGACACGCTAGCAAGGCCGTGCACGGGATGCACGGCCTTGCTGCGACGGATAGCGATGAGTGACCGAAGCCCGCGCGACTACTGCTCGGCGGGCGCAGGCTCGATGATGCCAGGCTCGATCATGCCCGGGTCGATCGGCTCGGGCAGGGCGATGACACCCTCCACGAGAGACACGACCGCGTTCCACCAGCCCTCCGGCTGCTGCATCGCGTAGCCCGGGACGAGCCAGGCGTTGCCCTCGGCATCCCACAGCAGCAGCAGCGTCGCCTCCGCGTCCTCGACCGTCACGGTGACCGTCTCGGGCTCGGGCAGCGGCTCGGGTAGGGGCTCCGGCTCGGTCGGGATCGGCTCGCCCTCGCCGGGCTCGGTCGGTTCGGCCGGCACCGGCTCGCCCACTCCTGGTTCGCCCGGCTCGGAGCCCTCGGGCGACGAGACGGGAGCATCCGCCCCGCCGTCGATCGCGTCGCGCGCGACGCCCGATTCGGCCGCCAGGATGCTGTAGCCGCCCTGGTAGTCGGGGCCGGCGGCGCCGAACCAGCGCCAGTCGCTCAAGCGGTCGACCGCCGCGACCGCCGACACCGTGTCGAAGGTGCCGCGCTCGACGACCTCGATCGCGTGACCGTACGCCCACACGAGCTCACCGGTCTGCGCCGACCACGCGATGCCCCAGTCGAGCGCCGTCGCGACGCCGTCGACCGTCAGGTAGGCGCTCGCCATCGTCTGGTAGGGGTCGACCGTGACGGTGATGTCGCCCGGCGCGACCTCGAGACCCGTCGCCGTGAAGGCCTCGTGCGCGAGCGAGCGCGCCTCCGCCTCGCCGGGTGCGAGCGAATCCTCGAGCCGCGGCTCGACGAACTCGGTCTCGTCGTCACGAGTCACCTGCGGGTAGCCGCCCGGGTTGCTGAACCACCAGTTGGCCGTGCCCACCCACGAGATCGTCACCGACGGCGCCGAGCCGTCCTCCGGCCCGACCACGTAGCTCGGGTACTGCTCGTCGAAGTACTCGGTGCGCTCCGCGGCACCCTCGACGCCGTAGCGCGCCGAGACGTCAGCGAGCACGCTCTCGGGGCTGCCGGTGCGCTGCAGGGCGTACACCGAACCGCGCCCGCCGCTCGTCGACAGCCCGTCACCCGGCAGGTACTCGTAGTCGATCCACTGCGCGATGCGCAGGTCGGCGTCGGCCGACTCCGACGCCGCCGAGAGCGCGCTCGCGGTGCCCGTGCCTGCCGCGGTGAAGAGCGGCTGCGGCGCGAACGGATTCGCGACGACGAGGGCGCCGACCGCGACGGCGGCGACCGCCGAGACGGAGAGGCTCGCGGCTCGCGTCACGCGCCCGTGGTTCACGAGGCGCGGCGCACGCCGGTCAGCTGCGCCGTGCACCACGTCAGGGGACAGGTCAGGCGACACATCGGTGCTGTTCTCGCTCGCGAAGGAGCGGCGCAGACGCTGCGACAGGTTCTCAGAAGAATCGTTCATACCTGGTTTATGTCGCGGCGCCGATGGATCTTTCACCGCGCGGCGCAGTCAGGCAGGGTCAGAATCGCCGGATGCGCCCAGCGCCGCTGCGAGCGACTTCTTCGCGCGATGCAGCCGTACGCTCACGGCGTTCGGCGTGACCCCGAGCGCGACCGCCGCATCCGCGACCGCGAGGTCGTCGAGCACGACGAGGGCGAGCACCTCGCGCTCGGTCGCGCTCAGCGAGGCCCACGCCGCGGCGAGCGCCGGGTCCCCGTCGAGGGCGGCGTCGGCGGCCGGTGCGGAGTCGGGCACGGCGAACCAGCCGAGCACGGAAGCTCGTGCGGCGAGGCGGCGCCGGTGATTCGCGACGAGGTAGCCGGCGATGCGGTACAGCCACGGCAGCTCCTCCCCCGGTGCGACCGCGTCGCGCTTGCGCCACGCGACCGCGAAGACGTCGGCCGCGAGATCGTCGACGTCGTCGCGCTCGACGCGGCGCCGCAGGTAGGCGCTCACCGCCGGCAGGTACTGCTCGTAGAGCGCGGCGAACTGCGCGCGGCTGACCGTCATGCCGCCATTCTGACGACCCCGCACCGCCGGGCGCGACCCAACGTTTTTCGCGTGTCGATCGTCTGCGGCTCCCCCGGGTGGGGCACGCACCCCGCCTCGGCGCGCGCTGCGCGCTGGGGAGGGGTCTGCTGGTGCGGGACGTGGTGCCAGTACGGTGTGCGTATGAGCGACTCCGGTGGCGGCGGCGCACGCCCCGACAGGTTCTGGGCCGGCACGATGCGGTTTCCGCGCACGCCCGCCGACCTGCGGTCGACGAGGACGTGCCCCGCGTGCTTCGCCGTGCTGCGCAGCACGACGTGCGGCACGTGCGGCCTCGACCTCACCCACCCGGCGACGGCCGAGCTCGCCGCGCTCTCGACGCGCATCGCCGATGATCTGGATGCTCGCGCCGACCTCGTCGGGCGCATCCGACGCGAGACGGCGCAGCGCGCAGCGGCGGGGCCGGCCGCGGTCGAGCCGCCGGCCCCAGCGCCGGCACCGGCACCGGCTGCCATGAGCACGACGCCCGCGGCGTCGGCCGCGGCACCGGCTCCGGCACCGGCTCCGGCACCGGCACCGAGCAGCCCCACGCCCGCGCCCACCGCGACCGGACCCACCGGAAAGCGCCGCTCGAGCATCCAGATCGCCCTCGTCGTCGTCGGCATCTCGCTGCTCGCGGTGTTCGCCGTCTTCGGCCTCGTCTACGCCTTCGTGACGTACGGCGAGACCGTGCGCATGCTCATCATCGGCGCCGGCACCCTCGCGACGCTCGCCGCCGCCGCCGTGCTCTCGCGGCGTGGTCTCACCGCGACCGCGGAAGGCATCGCCGCGCTCGGCACGATCGTGCTCGTGCTCGACGCGTGGGCGCTGCGCCTCAATGACCCGGCTGGCCTCGGCTCCCTGCCGGAGCGCGGCTACTGGGGCGTCGCCCTGCTCATCGTCGGGGTCGTCGCCGCCGGCTGGTCGCGCTGGGGGTGCCTGGCGAGCCCGGCCGTCGCCGCCGCGGCGCTGCTGCCGATCGGCGCGGGGCTCGCGACCGCCGAGCTCGTGGTGCAGTTGAGCGCTCCGTTCTCGAGCGACGCCGGGGAGCTGCTCGCCGCCTTCCTGGGCGCGCTCGCCGCGGTCGGCACCGCAGGGCTCTCGGGTGGTGTCGCCTCTCGCCACCGCCCCGCGACCCGTCGGGCCGCGCACATCGTCGCGCGGTCCGTCGGCGCACTCGCCGCGAGCGTCGCGCTCGTCAGTCTCGTCGACCTGCTGCCCGCAGAACGCTTCGCACCGCTGCTCGGCGGCCTCGCGCTCGGTGGTCTCGCCGCCGCGCACCTCGCCCCGCTCGCGCTCGAGTCAGGCGAGCGCCGCCGCGCGCTCGACAGCCTCACGGCCGCCGCGCTCGGAGCCGGCAGCGCCCTCGCGGTGCTCGTGGGCGTGCTCGCGACGACGCTGCGCGTCGACCAGGATCGCGCGACCGTCAGCATGCCCCTGCTCGCCGCGGTGGTGATCGCCGTCGTCGGCGAGCAGCTGTGGCGCCGCTCGAGTGTGCCCGGCGTCTGGCGCACCGGGTTCGCGAGCGGCACGATCGCGGCCGCCGTGGCGGCAGTTATCGCGGCCGCCCTCGCGGGCCTCGTCGCCGCATCGGCGTTCGCGGAGGCCGCGACCGCGGGCATCCGCGTGCTGCCCGGCTCCGTCAGCGGAGCCGTCGCGACGCCCGAGCCCGCCGTGCTCGCGGCTCTGGGCGCGCTCGCCCTCAGTGCGGGCCTGCTCGCGGCGAGCTGGGCGAGCGTGGGTCGCCTGCGGTCGCGCGCTCGCGCGCTCGGCCCCGCACTCGCCGTCATCATCGTGCTCGCCGTGCCGCTCGCAGGCCCCTGGTGGCTCGTCATGCTGCTGCTCGCCGTACTGTCGGTCGGCGGCGTCGTAGCGCTCCGAGCGGGTCTGCCCGCGGCGAGCGACGACGACCGAGGCGCGCTTGTGGCCACGCTCGCCCCCCTCATCATCGGTTCTGCGTTCGGCGCCTTCGCGATCGGCTGGGCGGTGCAGCGCGGCTGGATGCTCGGGCTCACGATCGCGCTCCTGGCCATGCTGCTCGCCCGCACCACGATCGCGCACCGGTGGGTGCGCGGGCTCAGCCTCGGTGTCGCGGCCGCCCTCGTGGTCGGCGTCGCGGGCGCGGTCGAGTCGGAGCTGACGCGTGTCGGTCTCGACTGGGGCGTGTCGACCGTCGCCCTGCTGCTCGCCACGGTGCTCCTGCTGGCCGTCGCGCTCGGGCGCCTCGAGCCCGTCGAGCGCCTCGCCGCGGGGGGCGTGGCCCTCGCAGGTGCTCTGCTCGCACTCGCGCTCGACCCCGAGGCCGCGGTGCCGTACGTCGCGGCAATCGCCGCGCTGCTCGGCGCGCTGACCGTGCTCGGCGCGCGCGGCCACCGCATCGAGCAGTGGGCGGCGCGCATCGCCATCCCTCTCGTCGTCGTGCGGGGCGGCATCGCCCTCGCCGACGACCGCGGTCTGGCCGACCTCACGCTCCCGCTCGCCCTCTCGACCCTCGTCATCGTTGCGGCGATCGCCCTCGCCGTGAGCGGGAGACAGCGAGAGGATGCCCGGCTGCGGCTCGCGACCGACATCGCCATCGGCGCCGTCGGTGCCACGGTGCTCGCGCTCGCGCTGCTCGACCTCGCCGAGACTGCCCCCGCGTCGGCGGCCCTCGCCCTGCTCGTCGCCGCCGCCGTGACAGTGCTCACGGCGACGAGCGCCGGCGGGCTCGTGGGGTCGTCGAGCCCGCGGCGCCACCTCGGCTGGCTCGCGGTCGCCCTCGCGACCGCGGCGCTGTGGACGCTGCTGCTCGACTCCGAGTTCACCCGGCTCGAGGCCTTCGTGCTGCCCGTCTCGGGCGCCCTACTGCTCATCGCCGCGCTCATCGCCCGCGCCGGTCGCGGCACCACGGCGGGCGTCGCGATCGTCGCGAGCGCGGCCCTAGGCCTCGCACTCCTGCCGCTCGCCGCCGTGAGCGGCGTCGATGAGCCCTGGCGCCTCATCGTCGTCGGTGCTCTCGGAGCGGTGCTCGCGGTGCTGCCGCTGACGATCGGGCACCGACTCGACGCGGCCTTCCGCGGGCTCGCCCTCGGTATGGTCGTCGTCGGGCTCGGCAGCGTCGCGCTCGTGGCGGCCGCACAGGTCGTGCGCCTGGGAGAGCTCCTGGGCTCGGCCGGCGGAGCGGCACTCCCCGCTCTCGAGCAGGTGCGCATCGTGCTGCTCGTCGCCGTACTCGCAGCGCTCGCCCTCCTCGCGTGGTTCGCCGCCGCGACCCGCACGCGGCTCGCGGTCGCCGCGACCGCTGCTGGGCTCGCGGCCGCCGTCGCCGCGCTCGCCGGCGTGCTCAACGCCGTGCAGCCTGTCGAGCTCGTGAGCGTGCCGCTCGCGTTCGCGTTGCTCGGCATCGGCACGCTGCAGCTGGGCCGGGAGGAGAGGGCCCGCAGCTGGCCGTGGCTCGGGCCGGGCATCCTCGCTCTGCTCGTTCCCTCCCTGCTCGCGATCGATGGCGCCGGCGAACCGCTGTGGCGCGCGATCGCCCTCGGCGCGGTCGCTGCTCTCGTGTTCGTGCTCGCCCTGCAGCGACGACTGCAGGCGCCCTTCGTACTCGGCGGTACCGTGCTGCTCACGCACCTGCTCGTGCAGTCCTGGCCGTTGCTGGAGCAGGTCGGCCGCGCGGTCGAGTGGTGGATCTGGCTGGGCCTCGCGGGCATCGTCGTCGTGCTGCTCGCCGCCCGCTACGAGCGCCGCGTGCAGAACGTGCGTGCCGTCGCGCGCCGCATCGCCGACCTGCGCTGACGGGCCTCGACCTGCGCTGACCGGCGTCGCCCTGCCCTTACCGGCGTGGCCGGGCGGCGAACCTGAACGCCGCCTGACGGTGGAATGGATGCACTCAGGGCGCTGTTCTACGGTGAGACAGCACACGACCCCTACACAAGGAGGAGTTTCCATGACCACCGTCGCCGACGCCCCCAAGGGCGCGAAGGATCCCGCCCTCACCTCTGGAGTCGCCCAGTACTTCACCCCCATCGTCATCGACCTGACCGCCCTCTCCCTCGAGGGCAAGCAGGCGCACTGGCACGTGCGGGGCAGCAACTTCCAGCCCGTGCACGAGCTGCTCGACACGCTCGTCGAGCACACGCGCGAGTGGACCGACCTCGCGGCCGAGCGCGTCGCCGCCCTCGGACTGCCGCTCGACGCGCGCACCGCCACGATCGCGCAGAAGGCGACCGTGCCCGGCGTCACGGCCGGCTTTCAGAAGACCGACGTGCTCATCGCCGACATCATCGCGGGCATCGACGCGACGCTCGTGAGCCTGCGCGCCGCGATCGAGGGTCTCGAGGAGATCGACCCGGTCAGCCAGGACATCGCGATCGCGATCACGAACGGTCTCGAGCAGGACCGCTGGTTCCTCTACTCGCACATCGCCGAGTAGCGCCGCTGCCGCGCGAGCGCGGCGGCCGGGTTCGTCGGTTCAGAGCTCGACAACCTCGATCGGCGTGCGCACCGTGTCGATGATGCTGAACGTCACGCGCCCACCGAGCAGCGTGAGCGCCACCGGCATCGTGCGCAGCAGCGCTTCGTCCGCCTCGAGCGGGTCGAACTCGACGGCGATGAGATCGGCGGGCTCGCCGACCTCGACGCGCGTGCGCGTCGAGCATCCGATCGCTTCCACGACGCTGATGCACTGCTCGGGGTGGAACGGCTCGCGATGGTCGCGCGTGCGCGTCGTCGCGGCCGCGATCGCCCGCCACGGGTCGAGGTTCGCCACGGGAGCATCCGAGCCGAGCACGACGTGGGCGCCGGCGTCGATGAGCGAGCGCACGGCGAACGCACGCTGGGTGCGACCGCGCCAGTAGTGAGCCGCGACATCCCGATCATCGAGAAGGTGCTCGGGCTGCACGCTCGCCGTGACCCCGAGAGCGGCGAACCGCGGCACATCGGCCTCGTGCACGAGTTGCGCGTGCTCGATGCGCCCCCCGCCGCCGAGCGCGGCGAAGGCGTCGAGCGCCAGGCGATTGGCCGCGTCGCCGATCGCGTGCACCGTCGCCGCGAGCCCCGCGTCGCGGGCCTTCACGAGCATCGGCTGCAGGTCGCACGGCGGCACGAGCAGTCGCCCGTACGGGTTCGGCGCCTCCTCGGGGTAGGGGTCGCAGCAGTACGCCGTGCGCGTGTTGAGCGAGCCGTCGGTGATGACCTTGAGCGGGCCGACCGAGACCGTGCCTCCCACGCTGTCGCCCGTGCGCAGCCCGGCCTCGATCGCCCGATCCAGGTCGTCCGGGTAGATGCCGAACTCGACGCGCAGGGTGTCGAAGCCTTCGGCGACGCGCCGCTGCCAGTCGGCGTGGTTCCAGCGCATCTCCAGATCGACGATGCCGACGACGCCGCGGGCTGCCGCGTCGGCCGCGGCCTGCGCGACCCAGCGGTCGAGCTCTTCGTTCGTGGAGGCGTCGATCATCGCCGTGACCGCGAAAGCCTCCTCCTCGCGGAGGATGCCATCGGGCGAGTCGAAGCCGTAGCGCTCGAGCGCGAGAGTGTTGAGCCACGCGCAGTGCACGTCACCGCTGATGAGAACGACGGGCCGGTCGGGCACGACAGTGTCGAGCAGCTCCGCCGTCGGCTCGTCCGGCCACAGGCCGTCGCGGAAGCCGCCGCCGATGATGACCGACTCGTCCTCGAACTCGCCGTGCACGATCGCCGAGCGCACGATCGCGACCGCCTCGGCGGCCGTCTCGGCACCGGAGAGGTCGAGACGGGTGAGGTGCTGCGCCCACTGCGTGAAGTGCACGTGCTCGTCCCACAGGCCGGGCAGCAGCCAGCGCCCCTCGACGTCGACCGCCTCGCCCTCGGCGAAGTCGCGTGCAGCGACCGTGCCCGCGGGTGCGATGCTCGCAATGACGCCGTCGACGATCGTGACGTCGATCGGGTCGTGACCGCCCAGCGGTCGCGCGTTAAGAATCGCGCGGATCATGCACTGTCCTCTCTGGCCGGTCTCGGGAGATCGTCACGTGGCGTTCCGCGACGACACTACCCGCACGCGTGGGGTCGCCCGCGCCATCGCTGAGTGCCCGCTCCAGAGTCACTGCTGGCACGACGGGCAGTAGTAGAGCTTGCGGGCCGCGGCGAGCTCGAGCACGACGTGCGTGCCGCAGTTGCGGCATGGCAGGCCCTCCCGCTTGTAGACCCAGTGCCGGTCGGCGCGGCTGCGGCGGGCTCGCCGCTGGGCATCCTCGTCGAGGCCGTCCATCGTGAGCATCTGGCCCGTCTCGACGCCGACGCCGAGCAGGTACCGCCAGTCGCGCCACAGCTCGCGAATGACGTCCTCCGGCAGGCTCGCGCCGGGCGTGTGCGGGTCGAGCCGCGCCCGGAACAGCAACTCGGCGCGATAAACGTTGCCGATGCCGCTCACGACCGACTGATCCATGAGCAGCAGGCCGATCGGCACGCGGCGACGGCGCACGCGCTCGAGCATGCGCTCCTCCCCTTCGTCGGGGTCGTCCACAAGAGGGTCGGGCCCCAGACGGTCGATGACCTCCTGCACGGCGGCGGCATCCAGCACTTCGCACGCCGTCGGGCCGCGCAGGTCGGCGACCGCACGCTCGGTGAGCAGGCGCACGCGCACCTGACCGACGGGCTCGGCGGGGAACGACTCGAGCGCCTCCGTCGAGCTCGACTCCTCGCCCATGCGCAGGCGGGCGCGGCGCGGCGCCCCGATCGAGGCGAGCGAATCCTCGTGCTCGCCGACGACGGTGCCCGGAGCATCCTCGTCGTCATCGACGACGCCGTGCTGGCCCGTCTGGCCCATGCGGCCGCGCGCCGACCGCGTGACCGGATCCTGCTCGATCGAGCCGGCGAAATCCCACGCCCCGTAGATGCCGAGGTGCACGCGCAGGTAGAGCGCCTCGTCGAACTCGAGGAACAGCTGCTTGCCGACTGCGCGCGAGGCCGTCATCGTGCGGCCATCCAGGAGCCCCGCTCCCTCGACGAACCGGCCCTGCGGAGAGCTCGTGCTCACGCGCTCGCCTACGAAGTGCCGCGCGAACTGCAGCGCGATGCGATGAACGGAATGACCCTCGGGCACGGCGGCGTCAGTGGATCTCGTGGCCGGCGATCGCGCCCGTCGACTCGTACTCGGCGAGCTGCGCGATGCGGCGCGCGTGACGCTCCTCACCGGGGAACGGTGTCGCGACGAAGACATCGATCAGGCGCAAAACCTCGTCGACGGCGTGCTGGCGCGCGCCCACCGCGATGACGTTCGCGTCGTTGTGCTCGCGCGCGAGGCTCGCCGTCGCCTCGCTCCAGACGAGCGCGGCCCGGATGCCCTGCACCTTGTTCGCCGCGATCTGCTCGCCGTTGCCCGACCCGCCGAAGACGACGCCGAGCGCCTCCACCCCGGCCGCCTGGTCGCGCGCGACGGCGCGGGCGGCATTGATGCAGAAGCTCGGGTAGTCGTCGAGAGCGTCGTATTCGACCGGCCCGTGGTCGACGACCTCGTGCCCCTGCGCCGCGACGTGGGCGCGCACCGTGGCACTGAGCTCGAGGCCGGCGTGATCGGTGGCGACGTGGATGCGCATGGCCTCGATTCTAGGCCGGGACGAAAGGCCCTGGACGCGCGAGGGCAGGGGTGACACCGTGGGGCGCATCGAGACGAAAGGAGTCACCTCATGACTCGCACCTACGTCATCACCGGCGCGGCGAGCGGCATCGGCGCCGCACTCGCCGAGCTTCTGCGCGGCCAGGGCCACACCATCATCGGGGTCGACCTGCACGACGCCGACGTCACCGCCGACCTCACCACGCACGAGGGCCGCGACGCCCTCGTGGCCGAGGTCACGCGGCTCAGCGGCGGCACGATCGACGCCGTTGTCGCCAACGCGGGGCTCGCGACGGAATCCGTCGCAACCGTCGCCGTGAACTACTTCGGCGCCATCGCGACACTCGAGGGGCTGCGCCCGCTGCTGGCGGGCTCGGATGCTCCGCGAGCGGTGGCCACGGCATCCATGGCCTCGCTCTTCCCCGTCGACGACGAGCTCGTCGATGCGTGCCTCGCGCACGACGAGAAGGCCGCGCTGCACCGCACGCAAGAGCTCCTCGACGCCGAGCAAGGTGCGCTCATCTATGGCTCGACCAAGCGGGCGCTCGTGCGCTGGATTCGCCAGAACGCGGCGACAAGCGACTGGGCGGGGGCGGGCATTCCGCTCAACGCGGTCGCGCCGGGCGTCATCCGCACGCCCATGACGGCCGACCTGACGGCGACCGAGGAGGCGACGAAGGGCCTGCTCGAGATGGTGCCGATGCCGCTCAACGGCATCGCCGAACCGGCGGCAGTGTCGAACCTGCTCGCCTACCTCGTGAGTGTCGAGAACACCCACCTGTGCGGTCAGATCGTCTTCGTCGACGGAGGCAGCGACGTCGTCATCCGGGGGGATTCGACGTTCTAGAGCTCCGTCAGAGGGACGGATGCTGACCACCGCTGGCCGATCGGGATATTGGCCGGCGCTAGTTGGCGCACGAACGGGGCGCTACGCGATGTAGATCTTGCGCAGCGTCTCGTGCACCTCCCACTCGGTCTCCTCGCCGTCCTCGAGACGGCCGACCGTGCCGGCGACGAGCTCAGACTCGCTGCCGTCCTCGCGTCGCAGGGTCGCGTGACCGCTGAGCACGACGAACACCTCGTCGACCTCGACATCGGTCACGATGCCGGGGGTGATTTCCCACACCCCGATCTCGATGTCGTCGAGCTCGGCGAGCGCCGCGATACCGGTCGTCGGGCTGCCCGAGACGACCTGATCGGCGTCGACGGGCTCGTGCTCGAGCTCGATGGACAGTGCCTGCAGCACGGTCGCGGCGTCGAGCGGTAGACGGGTCACGAATCGAACCCTAGCCCTACTGCGTCGAGCGTGCGAAGGAAAAGATTGCGGCGACCCTCGCGGTGGTCGGCGCGGTCGAGCGCCCAGCGCACCGACTGCACCGCCGGATAGGTCGCGGGCTCGGGCGGGAACGGCAGCGGCAGCTCGTTCACCATGCGCAAAGAGGTGCGTTCGGTCTGCTCGCCGGCCAGTTGGTCGAGCATGACGTTGGCGGCGAACCGCGTCGCGGCGACCCCGAGGCCCGTGAAGCCCGCCGAGTACGCGACGCGCCCCCCGTGCGCGGTCGCGTGGAACGCGCAGAACCGGCTGGAGGTGTCGATGACGCCCGCCCAGCGGTGGCTGAACCGCACGCCCTCGAGCTGCGGGAAGGTCGTGAAGAAGTGGCTCGCGAGCGTCTCGAAGCTCTCGCGGCGGTCGTCGTACGCGGGCCTGATACGCCCACCGAAGTGGTAGATGGCGTCGTAACCGCCCCACAGGATGCGATTGTCGGCGCTCAGCCGGTAGTAGTGGAACTGATTGGCGCTGTCGGCGATGCCTTGCCGCCCCTCCCACCCGATCGAGGCGAGCTGCGCGTCGGTCAGGGGCTCCGTCATGAGCACGTAGTCGTACACGGGCACGGTGTGCAGACGGTAGCGCTTGAGGAGGGAGGGGAAGGCGTTGGTCGCGAGCGCGACACGGTCGGCACGCAGAACCCCTCCGGCGAGGATGCTCAGCTCGACCCCGTCTGCCTCCGCACGCAGACCACCGACGGCGGAGTGCTCGAACACCTCGACGCCGGCATCGAGGCACGCTCGCAGCAGCGCGTCGGCGAGCTTGCCGGGGTGCACGAGCGCAGTGTCGCGCGTCGACCACAGCCCGCCCTCGTAGGTGGGCGAGTGCACCTGCTCGCGCATGGCGGCGTCGTCGTAGAACCGCTCGGTCTCGCCGTCGTGCGCCGCGGCGAGCTCGGCCACCTGGTACGGCTCGGTCGCGACGGCGAAGGAGCCGACGCGCTCGAAGTCGCAGGCCCAGGCCCGATCGCGCACGGTGCTCTCTATCGCGTCGAGGTTCTCCATGCCGAGGCGGTCAAGCGTCTCGAGCTCGGTGGGGAACCGCGCCTCGCCGTTCTTCTCGCCGTGGGTGAGGCTCGCCTCGACGAAGCCGCCGTTGCGGCCGCTCGCCGCCCAGCCGACGCGTTTGCCCTCGACGAGCACGACGCGCGTGCTCGGGTCGCGCTCCTTCGCGAGCAGGGCCGTCCAGAGCCCCGTGTAGCCGCCGCCGACGATCGCGAGGTCGGCATGCACCCTCCCGTCGAGGGTCGGCAGCGCCGGCCGTTCTGGCAGGTCCTCGAGCCAGAACGGGGAGAGTCGCGAGCCCTCGAGGGCATCGGCGATGAGGCGGGCATCGGGGCGGGCGCGCTCGAAGACTGTCGTGGCCATGCCTCTATCGTCGCACGCGTTGTCCACCTGGACAACACAGTGCTGGGCGGGATGCTCCCCCGGCGCCGACCTAGACTTACACCCGTGCCGCCCCTGCAGAACCGGCCGCGCGCGCTCGACGAGGTGCGCCGCCCCGAGACCACGGAGCAGGAGTGGGCCCGCTTCACCGCCCGCGTCGAGCGCGAGCTGCCCCGCCTGACCAGCCTCTTCACGCGCGTCTACGGCGACTCAGACCGCACGAACCAGCACCTGACGGCCTTGCTCGTGCAGCTCGCCGAGTCCTGGCAGGAGCGCCCCGCCGACTTGCGTGCGCTCGACGCGACCCGCGAGGAGGACCCCGACTGGTTCCTCGCGGGCCGCATGCTCGGGGGCGTCTGCTACGTGGACCGGTACGCGACCGATCTCGAGGGCGTGCGCGCGCGCATCCCGTACTTCCGCGAACTGGGCCTCACCTACCTGCACCTCATGCCGCTCTTCCTGGCCCCCGAGGAGAACAGCGACGGAGGCTACGCGGTGTCGAGCTACCGCGAGGTGAGCCCCGCACTCGGGGACATGGCGCAGCTCACGGCGCTCGCGGCCGACCTGCGCGCGAACGGCATCGCCCTCGTCGTCGACTTCATCTTCAACCACACCTCGAACGAGCACGAGTGGGCGCAGCGCGCGCTCGCCGGCGAGAAGGAGTTCGAGGACTACTACTGGATCTTCCCCGACCGCACGATGCCCGACCAGTACGAGCAGACGGTTCGCGAGATCTTCCCCGACGACCACCCCGGCTCGTTCGTCCCGATGCCGGACGGCAGCGGGCGCTGGGTGTGGGCGACCTTCCACTCCTTCCAGTGGGACCTCAACTACTCCAACCCCGCGGTGTTCAGGGCCATGGCGGGCGAAATGCTCTTCCTCGCCAACCAGGGTGTCGAGATTCTGCGCATGGACGCGGTCGCCTTCATCTGGAAGCAGCTCGGCACGAGCAGCGAATCCCTGCCCGAAGCGCACCTGCTGCTGCAGGCCTTCAACGCCGTGTGCCGCATCGCCGCGCCCGCGCTGCTGTTCAAGTCGGAGGCCATCGTGCACCCCGACCAGGTCGCCGAATACATCT
The DNA here is from genome assembly GCF_009371975.2 of Microcella pacifica. GTDB lineage: Bacteria > Actinomycetota > Actinomycetes > Actinomycetales > Microbacteriaceae > Microcella > Microcella pacifica. Next base: position 29,268 of record NZ_VIKT02000014.1, on the reverse strand, counting down.
CGCTCGAGGAGTGCCAACTCAGCTACAACCCCCTGCAGATGGCGCTCATCTGGAACTCGCTCGCGACGCGCGACGGCCGTCTGCTGCAGCAGGCGCTCGACCGCCGGCACGCCCTGCCACCGGGCACGGCGTGGGTCAACTACGTGCGCAGCCACGACGACATCGGATGGACCTTCGCCGATGAGGACGCCGCCGAGCTCGGCATCGACGGCTTCGAGCACCGGCGCTTCCTCAACAACTTCTACGTCGGGCGGTTCCCCGGCAGCTTCGCCCGCGGCATCCCCTTCCAGGACAACCCGGCCACGGGCGACTGCCGCATCTCGGGCACGACGGCATCCCTCGCGGGCCTCGAGATCGGCGATGCTGGCGGGCTCGACCGCATCCTGCTCGCCCACTCGATCGTGCTCTCGACCGGCGGCGTGCCCCTGCTCTACCTCGGCGACGAGGTCGGGCAGCTCAACGACCCCGACTGGGCCGAGGAACCGGGCCACGCGGAGGACAGCCGCTGGGCGCACCGCCCCCACTACCCCGCCGACCGCTACGCGCAGCGGCTGAACCCGACGACCGAACCCGGGATGCTCTACTCGCGTCTGCGGGCCCTCATCGAGCTGCGCGCCCGCACGCCGGAGTTCGCCGGCGGCACCCTCATCGGCTTCGACGCGAAGGTGCCGAGCGTCGTGGGGTACCAACGGCCGGGGTCGCACGAGGGCGTCGACACCCTCGTGGTGTGCTTCGCGAACGTCGGCGACGAGCCCGCCCGCATCGACCCGCTCACGCTCTCAGGGCTGCCCTCGAGCGCGCTCGACGTGCTCACCGGCGAGCGCCTCGACCTCCGTCGCGGGCTCACGATCGCGGCCCACGGGTTCACGTGGCTGCGCGTCGCGCTCGAGCCCGCCGAGACTGCCCCCATCAGCGGCCCCGACGGTACGCGCCGCTAGGCTGGGCCGGTGCGGCCACGAACCGCGCATCGCCCTGCAGCCGAAGGAGGCCACACCCGTGCCCGGAGACAACCTGACCCGCGCCGAAGCGCACGAGCGCAAGAGCATTCTCGAGACCGAGAGCTACCAGGTCGCCCTCGACCTCACGACCGGGGACGAGGTGTTCCGCTCGACGTCGACGGTCACGTTCACCGCGACGGCCGGCACGAGTACGTTCATCGACGCGATCACCCGCACCGTGCACAGCGTCGAGCTCAACGGCGAGCAGCTCGACCCCAGCGAGGTCGCCGACGGCACGCGCATCCAGTTGCCGAATCTCGCCGAGCACAACGTTCTCACCGTCGTCGCCGACCACGAGTACACCAACACAGGCGAGGGCCTGCACCGCTTCGTCGACCCCGTCGACGGCGAGGTCTACCTCTATTCGCAGTTCGAGGTGCCTGACAGCCGCCGCGTCTTCGCGGTCTTCGAGCAGCCCGACCTCAAAGCCACCTTCCACTTCACCGTCACGGCGCCGCAGAACTGGGTCGTCGTGTCGAACTATCCCGTCGCCACGCGTACCGAAGCCGGCGACGCGGCGACGACCGTCTTCGAGCCGACCCAGCCCGTCTCGAGCTACATCACCGCCGTCATCGCAGGCCCCTACGAGAGCGTCCACAGTGAGCTCGTCAGCAGCGACGGCCGCACCATCCCGCTCGGCATCTACGCGCGCGCCTCGCTCTTCGAGTACCTCGACGCCGACTACATCTTCGACATCACGCGCAAGGGCTTCGTCTACTACGAAGAGCAGTTCGGTGTGCCGTACCCGTTCGACAAGTACGACCAGCTCTTCGTGCCCGAGTTCAACGCGGGCGCGATGGAGAACGCCGGCGCGGTGACGTTCACCGAGACCTATGTCTTCCGCAGCAAGGTCACCGACGCGATCAAGGAGCGCCGCGTCGTCACGATCCTCCACGAGCTCGCCCACATGTGGTTCGGCGACCTCGTGACCATGAAGTGGTGGAACGACCTGTGGCTCAACGAGTCGTTCGCCGAGTGGGCGTCGACGATCGCGACCGCCGAGGCCACCGAGTGGACCGAGGCGTGGACGACGTTCCAGGCCATGGAGAAGAGCTGGGCATACAAGCAGGATCAGCTGCCCTCCACCCACCCCGTCGTCGCGACCATCAATGACCTCGAGGACGTGCAGGTCAACTTCGACGGCATCACCTACGCCAAGGGCGGCAGCGTGCTCAAGCAGCTCGTCGCGTGGGTCGGCCGCGAGGCCTTCTTCGACGGGGTCTCCGCGTACTTCCAGAAGCACGCCTGGGGCAACACCGAGCTCAAGGACCTCCTCACCGAGCTCGAGACGACGAGCGGGCGCGAGCTCGGCTCATGGAGCACGCAGTGGCTCGAGACCGCGGGCGTCAACACCCTGCGCCCCGAGCTCGAGGTCGACGCTGACGGCACCATCACGAGCTTCGCCGTGCTGCAGAGCGCGGCAGATGACTACCCGACGATCCGCCCGCACCGCATGGCCATCGGCTTCTACGAGCTGCAGGATGGTGCGCTCACGCGCACACACCGCCACGAGCTCGACGTCGATGGCGAGCGCACCGAGGTGCCCGAGCTCGTCGGCCGCGCGCGCCCCGCACTCGTCCTCCTCAACGACGACGACCTGGCCTACGCGAAGATCCGCCTCGATGAGGCCTCCCTCGCCGTCGCGATCGAGCACCTCGCGGCGATCGAGAGCCCGCTTGCCCGCGCGCTCGTGTGGGGCGCGGCATGGGATGCCACGCGCGATGCCGAGACTCCGGCGCGCGACTACGTGCGCCTCGTGCTGAACAACATCGCGACCGAGACCGAGTCGACGACCATTCGCACGACCCTCATGCAGCTCGCCGCGGTCGCGCGCACCTACGTCGAGCCGACGACGCGTGCGGCGACGATCGAGGAGGTCGCCGACGCGCTGTGGCAGCTCGCCCAGGGCGCCGAGGCCGGCAGTGACGCGCAGTTCCAGTTCGTGCAGTACTTCGCGAACCTCGCGGCGACGCCCGCGCACGGCGAGGTGCTCGCCGGTCTGCGCGACGGTTCGATCACCCTGCCGGGGCTCGAGATCGACACCGACCTCGACTGGCTGCTGCTCGAGGGCCTCGCGCTCGTGGGCGCGGCGACGGGCGACGACATCGACGCGGCGCTCGCGAAGGACAACACATCGAACGGCCAGCAGGCCGCCACGCGCGCTCGTGCAGCCCTGCCCGATGCCGCGAGCAAGCGCGCGATCTTCGACCACCTCGTGAGCGACGACAGCATGCCCAACGCGATCGTGCGCATGACGTGCCTCGGCTGGCAGCACGCCAACGACCCGAGTGCGTTCGAGAGCATCGTCGAGCCGTACTTCGCCTCGCTCACGTCGATCTGGAACGACCGCAGCTACAAGATCGCCGAGTACCTCGTGCTCGGCCTCTACCCGGCCGCCCTCGCGAACCAGACGCTCGTCGAGGCGACTCGGGCGTGGCTCGACGCGAACCCGGGCATCCCGGCCCTGCGTCGGCTCGTGACAGAGAACCTCGCCGGCGTCGAGCGGGCGATCGCGGCGCAGGAGCGCGACGCGCGCGGCTGAGCTCTCTGACCGGCCTGAGTAGGCTGAGCGGCACATGAACGACATCGACTGGGCCAGTGTCTGGCAGAACCTCGTCAGCTTCGCCGTCACCTACGAGGCTCCGCTGCGCATCATCGCTGTCATCGTTGGCGCCGTGATCTTGCGGTGGATCCTGCTCATCGTGATCGGTCGCGTCGTCGATCGGGTCGTGTACGGCGTCAAGAAGGCTCAGAACGTCGAGCACACGACCGAGATCTCTGCCTCGCCGCTGCACGCCGTGCGCGTCGTCCAGCGCACGCGCACGATGGGCAGCGTCATGCGCAACCTCGTCACGTGGGCGATCGTCTCGGTCGCCTTCGTGCTCGTGCTCAGCGAGCTCAACTTCTCGGTCACGGCGCTCATCGCCTCGGCGGGCATTCTCGGCGCCGCGCTGGGCTTCGGCGCGCAGAGCGTCGTCAAAGACATGCTCAACGGGCTGTTCATGGTGTTCGAAGACCAGCTGGGCGTCGGCGACATCGTCGATCTCGGCGAGGCGATCGGTGTCGTCGAGAATGTCGGCGTGCGGGTGACCCAGGTGCGCGATGTCAACGGCACGCTGTGGTTCGTGCGCAACGGCGAGATCCTGCGCGTCGGCAACAAGTCGCAGGGCTGGGCGCGCGTCATCATCGATCTGCCCGTGCCGTACACGAGCGACGTGCACGCCGTCGAGGACGTCCTGCTGACGACGGCCATCGCGATGTCCGACGACCCGGTATGGAAGCGCAAGGTGCTCGAGACCCCCGAGATCTGGGGTATCGAGTCGATCTCTGCGGAAGCCCTCGTCGTTCGGCTCGTCATGAAGGTGCGCACCGCCGACCAGTTCGAGATCGCGCGTGAGCTGCGGCTGCGCCTCAAGCTCGCGCTCGACGACATGGGTGTGAGCCTGCCCGCGCTCAACCGCGTCGTCATGGACGGCCTCGACCGCACAGCCCCGCGCAAGGGCTCCCCGCGCACGAAGCCCGTCCCGCTGCCCGACGACGAGTCGCGCTCGTGAGCCCCTCCTCGATCCCCGTCGGCCCGCCGGATCCGTTCTTCGAGCAGGTGGGCGGCCACGCGACGTTCGAGAAGCTCGTGCGGCGCTTCTACGAAGGCATCCGGGAGGACGAGGTGCTGAGGCCCATGTACCCCGACGATGACCTGGAGGGCGCCGTGTGGCGCCTCACCGCGTTCCTCGAGCAGTACTGGGGCGGGCCGACCACCTACAGCGAGCAGCGCGGCCACCCACGGTTGCGGATGCGCCACGCGTCGTTCCACGTCAACCCGGAGGCGCGCGACCGGTGGCTCGCCCACATGCGGGTCGCGGTCGACGAGCTCGAGCTCTCCCCGATGCACGAGGCCGCCCTGTGGGAGTATCTGGAGCGCGCCGCGCACGCCATGGTCAACACCTTCGAGGAGACTCCGTGACCGGACGCTCCGACGCGATCGTCATCGGCGCGGGCCTCGCCGGGCTCGTGGCCGCCGCCGAGCTCGTGGAGGCCGGCAAGCGCGTCACGATCGTCGACCAGGAGCCCGAGGCGACGTTCGGCGGGCAGGCGTGGTGGTCGTTCGGCGGGGTGTTCCTCGTCGACAGCCCCGAGCAGCGACGGATGGGCATCCGGGACTCGATCGAGCTCGCCCAGCAGGACTGGGCCGCCACGGCCGGATTCGACCGACCGGAGGACGACCACGCCCGGCAGTGGGCCGAGTCGTACCTCGACTTCGCCGCGGGCGAGAAGAGGTCGTGGCTGCGTGCGAAGGGCGTGCGGTTCTTCCCCGTCGTCGGCTGGGCCGAGCGCGGCGGCGACACCGCCACGGGGCCCGGCAACTCGGTGCCGCGCTTCCACATCGTGTGGGGCACCGGCCCGGGAATCCTCGAACCGTTCATCCAGGCCGTGCGCCGCGGCGTCGACGAGGGTCTCGTGACGCTCCTCTTCCGGCACCGCGTCGACGCCCTCACCGTCACCGACGGTCGCGTGACCGGCACGAGCGGCAGCGTGCTCGCCCCCGACGACGCCGAGCGCGGCGTCGCCTCGAACCGCGACGTCGTCGGCGACTTCGCCCTCACCGCCGACGCGGTCGTCGTCGCCACGGGCGGCATCGGCGGCAACCACGACCTCGTGCGCGCGGCGTGGCCCGAGCGGCTCGGCACTCCCCCGGCGCACATGATCAGCGGGGTGCCGGCGCACGTCGACGGGCGCGGGCTCGGCATCGCCGAGACGGCCGGCGCGCGCCTGATCAACGGCGACCGCATGTGGCACTACGTGGAGGGCATCCAGAACCACAGCCCCGTGTGGGAGCGCCACGGCATTCGCATCCTGCCCGGCCCCTCGAGCCTGTGGCTCGACGCGACCGGGCGCCGGCTGCCCGCACCGCTCTTCCCGGGCTTCGACACCCTCGGCACCCTCGACTACCTGCGGCACACCGGCTACGACCACAGCTGGTTCGTCACGACGCAGTCGATCATCGAGAAGGAGTTCGCGCTCAGTGGCAGCGAGCAGAACCCCGATCTCACGGGCCGCAGCGTGCGCGAGCTGCTGCGCCAGCGGCTCGGCAAGGGCGCGACGGAGCCCGTCGAAGCGTTCAAGCGGCTCGGTGCCGACTTCATCGTCGCCGACACGAAGGACGAGCTCATCGAGCGCATGCGCGCCCTCGAACCGGATGCCCCGCTCGACGGTGCCCGCGTGTGCCACGAGATCGAGGCGCGTGATCGGATGCTCGACAACGGGTTCGGCAAAGACGCCCAGCTCACGGCGATCCGCGGTGCTCGGGCCTACCGGGGCGACAAGCTCATCCGCGTCGCCGCGCCGCACCGCCTGAGCGACCCGAAGCACGGCCCGCTCATCGCCGTGCGGCTGCACGTGCTCACGCGCAAGAGCCTCGGCGGCATCCAGACCGACCTCGACTCACGCGCGCTCACGACCAGCGGCGAGGTGCTGCCCGGCCTGTACGCGGTCGGTGAGGCGGCGGGCTTCGGCGGCGGCGGCGTGCACGGCTATCGCTCCCTCGAGGGCACCTTCCTCGGCGGGTGCCTGCACTCGGGCCTGCGCGCGGGCCGCGCGATCGCGCGCCTCTAACTTCGCCGAGAGAGGGCGGCTCAGCCTCCGAGCGACCAGCCGCCCTGCTTGACGAGCACGTGGCCGCGCTGCGTGCTCAGGCGAATCCACGGTCCGGAGGCGAACTGCTGCACGGGGTCCTCGCCGAGGAACCCGAGGGCCTCGGCTGCGAACGCGACACCCGCGGGAAGGTGGTCGTGACCCTCGAGCGGGCGGCCCCACACCTCCGAGCGCACGCGGTGCACGATCTGCTCCCCCGTGTTCTCAGGAATCGTCGCGGCGACCTCTTCGATGCCCGCACGAGCGGCGGCCGCGAGCGGCGCAGGGTCGAGGGGGGCCATCCGCTGCCAGCCCCCGCGGGGCGGCGAGATGCCGGCCCACACGACGGTGTGCACGGCGGTCGGCACGCGCACGACGACGGGGCCCTCCGCGGCAGACGTGAGCGCAGCATCCACTCTCGCCTGCAGCGACGCGATCGGCACGACCGCATCGAAGGAGCCGTCGAGCAGGGCGGTCGTGCGCAGGCCCAGCACGGTCGGGCCACGGTCGAGCAGGCCCTTGGGCGTGATGACGGCGACGTACATGGCCAGCACCCCCGAGTCGGCGATGAGGCGCACGGCCGCCGCATCGTCGAGGCGCGCGGCACGCCCGAGCAGCACGGCGAGATCCTGTGCAGCAGCGGCGGTGGGGAGGGTGAACGAGTCGTTCATCGCTCTCTAGACTACGACGGATGACTGATGCGCCTCGCGACCCCGTCGCCGACCTCCTCGCCGCCCTCACGCTCACCGACACGGGGGCGCGCACGAGCGAGGACATCTTCACCGCGCCGAGCCTGTGGACGCCGCAGCGGCGCGTATTCGGCGGCCAGGTCATGGCCCAGGCCGTGCTCTCGGCCATGCGCACGGTCGAGCCTGACCGCTTCATCCACTCCATGCACGGCTACTTCCTCCGGCCCGGCGACATCGACCAGCCGATCACGTTCTCGGTCGACCGCATCCACGACGGTCGCTCGTTCTCGACGCGCCGCACGCAGGCCTATCAGGACGGCCGCCCGATCCTGTCGATGATCGCGAGCTTCCAGGACGACGACCCCGGGCTCGAGCACCAGGCGGCGATGCCGATCGACGTGCCCGCGCCGGAATCGCTGCCGAGCGCCGCCGACATCCTCGGCGCCATCGATCACCCCGCCGCGCAGTACTGGGCGAAGGGCCGCCCCTTCGACATGCGCCACGTCGATACGCCCGTGTACCTGCACGCGAGCGGCGACCAGGTCGCGCACCAGGCCGTCTGGCTGAAGTGCCTCGAGCGCCTCCCGGACGACGAGAATCTGCACCGCGCCGCCCTCGCCTACGCGAGCGACTACTCGATCCTCGAGCCGATCCTGCGCCGGCACGGCCTCGGCTGGTCGACCCCGGGCCTCAAGATGGCGAGCCTCGACCACGCCATGTGGTGGCACCGCTTCGCCCGCGTCGACGAATGGCTGCTGTACGTGCAGGAATCCCCCAACGCGATCGGCGGGCGCGGCCTGTCGACGGGGCGCATCTTCACGCACGACGGGATGCTCGTGGCCTCGGTCGCGCAAGAGGGCATGGTGCGCGTGCCCGGCGTGCAGTAAGTCGCCGGCATGATCCCCGTCGACACGCTGCTCGCCTTCATGCTCGCCTCGCTCATCCTCATCGTCATTCCGGGCTCGAGCGTGCTCTTCGCGATCGGTCGCTCCCTCGCCCTCGGGCGCCGCGCGGGCGTCCTCAGCGTCGTCGGCAACACCCTCGGCACCGTTCCCGTGGTCGTCGCGGTCGCGTTCGGGGTGGGTGCGATCGTCACCTCGTCGGTCGTCGCCTTCACGATCATCAAATTGGCGGGTGCCGCCTACCTGGTCTGGTTGGGGGTGCAGGCGATCCGGCATCGGCATGCGCACGTGCAGACGGCGCCGCTCGCGCCAGCATCGTCGCTGAAGCTGGTGCGCGAAGGGTTCATCGTCGGGTTCACCAACCCCAAGACGATCGCGTTCTTCCTCGCCGTGCTGCCGCAGTTCGTCACCCCGGCGGCGGGCGCGCCGTGGGCGCAGATGCTGCTGCTCGGTGGCGTGTTCCTCACGATCGCCATCATCAGTGACAGCGCATGGGCCTACGCAGCGGGCACCGCCCGAGCATGGTTCGCACGGTCACCCCGGCGGCTCTCGACGCTGTCGGGCGTCGGCGGCGGATTGCTCATCGGTCTCGGCGGCACGCTTGCGTTCACCGCCCCCAGTAGCTGAGGTCAGTCGCGGAAGGCGATCGGCGTTTCGACGTAGGGCTGCCAGGCCTCGCGGGCCCCATCGCTCAGCTTGCGCGGGGACCCTGAGGCGCGATCCACGAGAACGATCGTCGTCGCCGCGCGCGTATAGAGCGTTCTGGGCTCGACACCGGGTGGGCTGAAGATCTCGTAGCAGACCTCGAGACTCGCGCCCCCGAGCCGGCCGATCCACAGTTCCACGTCGAGCGGTTCGCGGTGGAAGGGGATTGGTGCGAGGTACTCGATGCGCTGACCGGCGACGAGCGTTATCGACGGAGCACCAGGGCCGGTCTCCAGCACGGCGGTCGGCGCACCGCCCGCCGGGTCGCTCCAGAATGCCGCGATGCGTGCCTCCTCGAGGAGGGTGAGCATGCGCGCGTTGTTGACGTGCTCGTAGGCGTCCAGATCGCTCCAGCGCACGGGCACCGGCACGTGCAGTCGAGTCATGAGGTTCTCCTCTCCAGGGCGTTGCGGGCCGCCTTCAATCGCTCGAGGTCGTGCGGCAGGAGCGCGGAGGTGTCCGCACCTTCGACGACGCGATCCGCCGCCGCGAGCAGAGCGGCTCGCCTTTCGAGATCGGTCGTGCGCCTCAGCAGACGCCCGGCGCAGTCGAGCAGACGCTCGCCCACGACCGGTTGCGTCGAGGCATAGCCCCGCAGGGTGTCGATCGTGTCGACGACGAGCTCGATCCACGCGCGGCTCGACGCTCGCGTGCGCGCCACCCCGTCGTCGTCGACGAGCACCGGGTGGGGATCCGGCCGAGCCGCGGTCGGCGCGATGGCCGCGCTGAGCGCGTCGATGGCGTTGAGCGCCGTGTACGGGTCATTTACTCCCGGGCTCAGCGACCGGGCAGCGACGTCGACGAGCTGCCGCGCGAGGTGCTCCACATCCTGATACGGCGTGCGCTGGTCACCGATCGACACCCGGCCCACGGTCGCCCGGCACAGCTGCTCGAGCCGCTCCTCGGCCGTCGCCCGCTCGCGTTCAGCATCGTCGTGTTCGGCGTCGGCTTCCACGGTCACGAGGGCGATCACGTCGCCCCTGCAGACGAACGTCCCGGGGTGCACCAGCACGTCCACTCGTCCCTCGTGGCGCGTCGCGGCCGAGACCAGATCGTCGAGCGCGACGCTCGTCACGTATCCGTCCGCGTCGGCGAGCGCCTCGCGGGCGACGCCGCCGCTCGGCCACGAGTCCGCGGGCCGACGACGCGCATCCGCCGTCGCTGGATACTGGTCCGCGAGGCGACCCGCCAGCTCTCGGCGCACTCCCCCGGCGAGGTTGGCGATCTGGATGCCCGCACTGATGTGATGGATGAAGTAGATGAGCACGCACACGCCGACGAGGGCGAGGGCGAGACCCACCGTGACGGCGAGCTCCGGCACGAACGCCTCAGAGCCGGAGCGGATGCGCCGCAGCACCATGAGCGAGTAGAGCGAGCTCGACACGAGCACGGCGAGCACGAGCTGGTTTCCTCGGTCTGCCATGAAGTTCTGCACGAGTCGAGGACCGTACGCCGAGGAGGTGAGCGCCAGGACGGCGATCGTGATGGAGAACATCGTCGCCGCGGCCGACAGCATCGAGGTCGCGATCGCGGCGAGCAGACCCCGCGCTCCGTCCGGTCCCACGCCGAGCAGCGGCAGCCAGTCCCAGCCCGCCGACAGGTCGACCGCCACGAGCGCCTCAGCGAGCGCGAGGGCGAGCGCGATGAGCACGGCGGGGACGAACCAGAATGAGTCGCGAATGCGCGCGAGCCAGTAGGCGATGCGGTTCACGCCCTCCCCCTTCGATCGATCTGCCGGCACCCCCGGCGCGGGGTCAGTCGCGCGTGAGCTTGCGGTACGTCGAGCGGTGCGGCTTTGCGGCATCGGGGCCGAGGCGCTCGATCTTGTTCTCCTCATACGCCTCGAAGTTGCCCTCGAACCAGTGCCAGTAGCTCGGGTTCTCCTCCGTGCCCTCCCAGGCGAGGATGTGCGTCGCGATGCGGTCGAGGAACCACCGGTCGTGCGTGATGACCACCGCGCAGCCCGGGAATTCGAGCAGCGCATTCTCGAGACTGCCGAGCGTCTCCACGTCGAGGTCGTTGGTCGGCTCGTCAAGCAGCAGCAGGTTGCCGCCCTGCTTGAGGGTGAGCGCGAGGTTCAGGCGGTTGCGCTCACCGCCCGACAGCACGCCCGCCTTCTTCTGCTGGTCCGGCCCCTTGAAGCCGAACTGCGAGACGTATGCCCGAGACGGAATCTCCGTCTTGCCGACCTGGATGTAGTCGAGGCCGTCGCTCACGACCTCCCACAGGTTCTTGTTAGGGTCGATGCCGCCGCGGCTCTGGTCGACGTATGAGATGTCGACGGTGTCGCCGATCTTGAGGGTGCCGCCATCGAGCTCCTCGAATCCGACGATCGTCTTGAAGAGCGTCGTCTTGCCGACGCCGTTGGGGCCGATGATGCCGACGATGCCGTTGCGCGGGAGGGTGAAGGAGAGACTATCGATGAGGATGCGCTCGCCGAAGCCCTTCTTGAGCTTCGAAGCCTCGATCACCTGCGAGCCGAGTCGTGGGCCCACGGGGATCACGATCTCCTCGAAGTCGAGCTTGCGCGTCTTCTCGGCCTCCGTCGCCATCTCCTCATAGCGGGCGAGCCGGGCCTTCGACTTGGCCTGCCGACCCTTCGCATTCGAGCGCACCCAGTCGAGCTCGCTCGCGAGGCGCTTGGCGAGCTTGGCGTCCTTCTTGCCCTGCACCTCCAGACGCGCGGCCTTCTTCTCGAGGTACGTCGAGTAGTTGCCCTCGTAGGGGTAGAGGCGGCCACGGTCGACCTCGGCGATCCACTCGGCGACGTGGTCGAGGAAGTACCGGTCGTGCGTGATGGCAATGACGGCGCCCGGGTACTTCTGCAGGTGCTGCTCGAGCCACAGCACGCTCTCGGCATCGAGGTGGTTGGTGGGCTCGTCGAGCAGGAGCAGATCGGGCTTCTCGAGCAGGAGCTTGCAGAGCGCGACGCGACGCTTCTCTCCACCACTGAGGTGGGAGATCATCTCGTCGCCGGGCGGGCAGCGCAGAGCATCCATGGCCTGCTCCAGCTGGCTGTCGAGATCCCAGCCGTTCGCGGCGTCGATCTCCTCCTGCAGCGTGCCCATCTCGGCCATGAGAGCATCGAAGTCAGCCTCGGGGTCGGCCATCGCGAGCGAGATCTCGTTGAAGCGGGCGAGCTTGTCGCTCAGCTCGCGCACGCCGTCCTGCACGTTCTCGAGCACCGTCTTCGACTCGTCGAGCTCGGGCTCCTGCATGAGGATGCCGACCGAGTAGCCGGGGCTCAGCCGCGCCTCGCCGTTCGAGGGCTGGTCGAGACCCGCCATGATCTTGATGATCGTCGACTTGCCCGCGCCGTTGGGGCCGACCATACCGATCTTGGCGCCGGGGAAGAACGACATCGTGACGTCGTCGAGAATGAGCTTCTCCCCGACCGTCTTGCGGGCTCGGACCATGGTGTAGATGAATTCGGCCATAGCTACCAGTCTATGGAGAGCGTGCGGCCGACGAGGCACCGACCGGTGCTCAGGGCAGCCGCATCGTCGGCGACGACGGCGCCGTCGGCCACCTGGCCCAGCAGGCAGTCCTCGCCCCAGCGCACGGCCACGAGGATCGAGTCGGCCTGCAGGCCCGTCGGGGTCGTGTCGGCGGTCACCTCCATGGCGGCCTTGTCGAAGCCCGAGGAGACGAGCTCGTCGACGAGCTCGCGGCTGGAGGGCGCACCGTTCTGGGCAAGAAGTGCTTCGAGGCGGAAGACGAAGTAGTCGAGGTTCTCGGCGGCGGTGCCGCCCTCCACGAACTCGGGAACCACCCCGGGCGTGACACGAGGCTGCTCGACCGGATCGACGGGAGCGTCGCTCGAGGGGGTGGGAATCGGGTCGCGTTCGGCGGCACAGCCGGCAAGGGCGAGGCCGCCGACGAGGATGCCCGCCGCGAGCGTCACGACTCGGAGGCTGCGCGGCGACGGGCGCGAGAGCATCCCGAACCTCCGTGATCTGCCTGCGGCGACGAGGCCGCGTCGCGACCCGAGGGCCAGTCTACGCAGGCCGCGTTCGGTAATCGAACACGCCCCACGGGCAACGGTTGCGAGCATCTCGCAGGCTGGAGCAGACTCATGTCAACGCAAGCGGTTGGTGATCGGGGGATCACCGGGGGACCGCGAACCGTGGCAGCGTTTCGGCCCGTTCGGGTCGGGCCAGAAGCGCTGAGACAAGTGCCGGTGGCCTCTGATCTCTTCGGGTGAGATCAGAGGCCACCGCCTTCTCGACCAGAACGCTCGTCAGGCACGTCGAACCGGGTCGGCCTACACTCCCTCTCGGCGAAGGGAGACGCATGCGAAGCCTCACGGTTCGCGACGCTCTCGGCGGTCCCTGGGCCTCGCACTGGCTCGTCTGGGTGAGCCTCTACCCGCCGACGACTCTGCTCGTCCTCCTGCGCGAGACCGTCACGCCCTTCCCGGAGTGGTGGTGGCCGCTCCTCTCGGCGACCGTGCAGCACCTCGTGGTCGGCGTCGTCATCGCCCTCGGCGCGGCGCTCGGCCGTCGCCGGCACGCTGTGCTGCCGCTGGCCGTCGCGGGTTCCATCTGGGGCGTCGCGGCGATCGTTCGCGGTGTTATCGGGGGCGCGGTCGCGGGTAGCGTCGCCGGCGTCGACCCCGAGTACGTGTTCCGCATCATCACGTGGCTGGTCGCGAGCACACTCTGGGTGCCGGTGTTCGTCTACACGCTCGCGCAGTTCGATCGGCGGCGCCTGCTGCTCGGTTCGCTCGACGCGGCTCGACGCGAGCTCGACAGTGCGCGAGACATGACCGCCGAGTCGGCCGACGACGTGCAGCGCAGGCTCCGGGAGTCGGTGCGGCAGACGCTGCAGCCCGTTCTCGACGACTTGCAGGGGAGCCTGTCGAACTCGCGCGAGTCGCTGTCGCGTCGTCGTCTGGAGGAGTTGAGCGCTCAATTGAGCCGCGTGCACGATGAGGTCGCGGCGGTGGTCGACGCCGCGGGCAACGGCAGCGGCAGCGGCAGCGGCGAGAGAACGGACTCCGGCGAGCGGGCGTCGGTGCGGCGCGCCTTCGACGTTCGGCCGGGCAGGCCCGCGCTCACCGCCCTGCTCGTGACGGTCGCCACCATCACGCTCATCGTCCCCGATGCATGGCGCGTTTTCGGGCACCTCGCGGCCATCGAGGTCGTCGTGGCTACCGTGGTCGCCGGCCTCTTCCTCGGCGTCGGGCCCGCCATCGCGCTGCGCACGGGTCATCGCGTCTCGGTCTTTCCGGGGCAGGCCGTGACCGTCGTCTCCCTCGTCTTCGCGCTCGGTGCCATGACCCAGATCATGCTCGCGAGCGGGATCGATCCGATCACCTGGCACGGACTCCTCATCGCCCCGCTCATCGCCGTGTCGCTCATCCTCGCGAGCGTCGTGTTCGCCCTCGCCTCGGCGCTCTTCCGCATCAACGAGGAGGCGGGGCAGCTGATCTCCGAGACCCGCGCCACGATCGAGGCTCTCACGGCCGAGAACGATGAGGTTCGAGAGCGGGAGGGCCGACGCCTCGCCATCCTGATGCACGGCCCGATCCAGGGGCGGCTCGCTGCGTGCGTCATGGCGCTCAACTTCCACACGACTGCCGCGCCCGACCCGGCCGACGAAGACCGCGTCCCCGCGATGCTGGACTCGATCCTGGCGCACCTCACCGATGTCTCCGCCGATCTCGTCGCGCTCGCATCGCTCGACGACCGCGCGGCAACCCCCGAACAGGGGTAGTTCTCCCTCTATAGACGGGCCCCGTAGCGCCATCATGGCGCTTAGACTTGCGCGCATGGCTGACCCGGAGCCGACCGACATCGTCGTCCTCGTCGCGGACGACGACGCCCTCGTGCGATCGGTCCTGCGCATGGCGCTCGCCTCGCGGGGGCTCGCCGTGGTCGAGTCCTCCGACGTCGAGGAGACTGGCCGTGCAGCACAGGCGCAGGCCTTGCACCTGGCGGTGCTCGATGTCAACATGCCGGGAGGCTCCGTGCTCGACGCGGTCGCTGCGCTGCGCGCCTCGCACGCGCACCTGCCGGTGCTCGTGCTGAGCGGCGACATGTCTGCCCCCGCAGAGTTGGACAACGCCGACTACGAGTTCGCGCGCAAGCCCATCGAACTCGACGACTTCCTGGAGCGTGTGGAACGCCTCCTCTCTCCGACGCGCAACGGCAGCCGGCCATGACGTCGCCGCTGCGCGACCCGGCGGTTCTCGCGGCCGTGCTCGACAGTGCGATCGCGGACCTCGCCGACATCGCGTTCGTGGTCGACATCGAGGGCACGGTCATCGCGGCGAACAAGACTCTGCTGGCGCGGTCCGGTCTCTCACGCGACGATGCCATGGGGCAGTCGTTTCTCGACATCATCCATGGCGAAGACCGCACGATCACCAGCGAGCACCTGAATCGCGCACTGCAGGGCGAGGTGGCGGCGTTCCGCATCGTGAGGACGCTCAACGAGGAAGCCCAGTACGTCTCCGACGTCACGCTGCACCCCGTGCGCGACGGTGACGACGTCGTGGCAGTGCTCGGCACCGCCCGTGACGTCACCGAGGCCGTCACCGTGGCCCGCGAGCGGGAGTCTGCGGAAGAGCTCCTGCAGATCGCCGGCCGCATGGCGGGGTTCGGTGGCTGGTCGATGGATGCGACCGACCGGGTCCTGCGGCTTTCCGACGAAGCGCGCACGATTCTCGCGATCGCGCCCGACGCGGAGATCGTGCTCGGCGCGCTGCTCGACGCACAACCTTCTCGCACGCGTGACGAGCTGAGGGGAGCCATGCGCGAATGCCTAGAGGAAGGCCGGGGCTTCGATCTGCAGCTGAACATCGTGACGATCACCGGCTCGCAGGTCGTCGCGCGCATCCTCGGCAGACCAGAACGTGACCACACGGGGGCGGTCGCGCGCGCTCTCGGCGCCATCTGGGACGTGACCGAGGTCGAGGCGGAGAAGGCCAAGCTCGTGGAGTTGGAGGAGCGCTTGACGATTGCGCTCAACACCATCAGCGACGGCATCATGTTCCTCGACCGCGACTGGATATTCACGTTCGCCAACCCTCGAGCACTCGAGCTCACCGGGAAGTCGGAAGCTGAACTGCTCGGGAAGTCGTACTGGGAGGCCTTCCCCGAATCGGAAGGGTCCGAGTGGGAGCAGACATACCGTCGCGCCCTCGAGACGGGTGCTCGCCAACAGGTGAGATCGCTGGACGAGAACCGTGACACGTGGTTCGACATCACCGCGTATCCCACAGCGTCGGGGCTCGCACTGTACGTGCGCGATGTGACCGAGGACGAGCTCACACGCCAGCGCATGGTCGCGAACCAGCGCCGTCTTTCCGACCAAGCCAGATTGCTCGACGCCTCGCGGGACTCGATGATCGTTCGCGGACTAGATCACCGGGTCCAGTACTGGAATCGCGCCGCGACCGAGCTGTACGGGTGGGACGCTGGCGAGGCCATCGGGCAGCCGATCACCGCGCTCATCTTCGACGACACGACCGCCTTCGACAATGCCACCGCTGCGGTTCTGCGAGATGGCTTCTGGAGCGGAGCTCTCGAGCAAAGAGATCGGAACGGCCGGCCGCTCGTTGTGGACAGTCGTTGGCAGCTCGTGCTGGACGAGAGCGGCGAGCCCTCCGCGATCTTCGCCGTGAACAGCGACATCACCGAGCAGCAGAAGGCGGAGGAGGCGCGCCTGCGGGCGCAGCGCATGGAGAGTCTCGGAACGCTCGCCGGAGGGATCGCGCACGATCTCAACAACGTGCTCACGCCCATTCTCATGTCGGTTCAGCTCCTCACACGCCGTGCGCACGACAGCGACGAGCGTCAGATACTCGACGGCATGGAGGCTGCCGTCAAGCGAGGCGCTGACATGATTCGCCAGGTGCTCGCCTTCGCCCGGGGCGTGGAGGGTCGACGCATCCGTGTCACCATCAGCGACCTGCTCGACGATCTCATCGTCTACGCGCGCAATGCGTTGCCGAAGGAGATCACCGTCACGATCGAGCACGATGTCGCCGACGGAGACACGATGGGCGACCCCACGCAGCTGCTCCAGGTGCTCATCAATCTCGTCACGAACGCCAAGGACGCCATGCCCGAGGGCGGCCAGGTGCGCATCAGGGCCCGCCGTGTCTCCATCGATGAGCAATACAGGTCAGTCAGCCACTCCGCATCGCCCGGTGAATACCTCACGATCGAGGTCGAGGATGACGGATTCGGCATGCCGCCGGACGTCGTCGCCAAGGTCTTCGAGCCGTTCTTCACGACGAAGGAGCCCGGCCGCGGAACGGGGCTCGGGCTCGCGAGTTCGCTCGCCATCGTGCGCAGCCACGGAGGCTTCATGCAGGTGTACAGCGAGGAGGGCAATGGGACGAAGTTCCAGGTGGCTCTGCCCGTCGCGGAAGGCGGTGAGGTGTCGCGACCTCCCGAGATCGCAGTCGAGGAGCGCGCTCCTCGCGGCGGAGGCGAGCTCATCCTCGTCGTCGACGACGAACCGATGATCGTTAAGGTGACGACGCAGACGCTAGAGTCTCACGGCTACCGCGTGGTCACGGCACGGAACGGGCAGGAGGCGATCGACCTCGTCGATCGGGGAGAGCACGATATCGACCTCGTGCTCACCGACATGATGATGCCCGTCATGGATGGTGCGGCGGCGAGCGCGTACCTCGAGCATCACCATCCCGAGATACCCATCGTCGCCATGAGCGGGCTCAACTCCCACGGATCGGCGAAGCGCGCTGTCGGCATGGGCATTGCCCGCTTCCTGCCGAAGCCGTTCACCACGAGCCTTCTCCTCACAACCGTTGCTGAGACCTTGCGCGGTATCCCGCTCGACCTAGAACTGGAGCACGAGCTGTGACCGATTCCGAGAGCCGCGCTCTGCGGGTAGTCGTCGCCGACGACGACCCCTTCACCCTCTCACTCGTCACGGGCGGGCTCGAAGCGCAAGGCTTCGACGTGACCTCAGCGACGAGCGCTGAGGAGGCCCTCAGCGCCGTCGCCCGCGTCGACCCTCACGCGCTCGTGAGCGACCTCAACTTCGGGCCGGGCCGGACGGGTGCCGCACTCCTCGATCGTGTCGCCGAAGAGTTCCCCTGGATCGGGCTCGTCGTACTGACCTCGCACCGCTCCCCCGAGCTTGCCGTGCCCAACCCCGAGCTCATACCGGCGAGCGTCGTCTACCTCGTGAAATCGCAACTGAGCCGCGTCGACGAGCTCGCCGGCGCCGTTCACCGGGCGATCAGCGGCCAGATCGACGCAGACGTGGTGCGTGACGACGACGATGTGCCCACCGTGACCGCCGCGCAGGCGGAGGTGCTGCGCATGCTCGCCGAGGGTGCGTCGACGCGCGCGCTCGCCGAGCACCGAGGGACGACGGTGCGCGCGGTGGAGACGATGCTCAATCGCCTCTTCCTCGCGCTGGGCCTCGACACGGGCGAGAACGCGAGCCCCCGGGTCGCCGCGGTCACCCTGTGGCAGCGCGGAGGCATCCGCGTGCGTCGGGCGGGCGACTGATCCGAGGGCCCAGCATTATCGGCAGTACCTAGAACGGGGTCGCGGCAAGCGCATCCTGCCCGCTCTGGTCTGCTGACTCCTCGGCGGGCGACGCATCCTCCTCGGTCGGCCCCTGGGCGGTCCCGTCACTCGACTCCGAAGGGTCATCACGCGTCGTGCTCTTGGCGATGACGCTGCGCGTGAAGGTCGCGCGGCCCCAGGTGAGGTCGTGCCCGATCGCTTCGGCGTCGATCTCGATCGACGTGCCCGACTTCTCGTCTGTTTCCCAGTCGCGGATGCGCACGCGCCCCGTGACGATCACGCGCTGCCCCTTCTCGAGCGAGGTCGCCACGTGAGTGCCGAGCTGCCGGAAGGCGGTCACGGTGTACCAGTTCGTGTCGCCGTCGATCCAGGCGTTCTGGCCGCGGTCGAAGCGGCGCTGGTTCGAGGCGAGGCGAAAACTCGTGATCGTGAGCCCCTCGCTCGTGACGATATGACGAGGGTTCGTCGCGACGAGCCCCGTGAGCGTGATGGTGTCGGTCATGGTGTCCTCCGGTCTGCCAGTGGTGGGCGAGACGCCGGACGGTTCGTGCCGGAAGAGCGCCCGGCGTCTCGTACCGGAGAGTGTGGTGGGTCGGGAACCATGCAGAGAGGAGACGCAGCGGCCTGCGGAGGCACGACCGCCACGCGCAACCTGGGGAGGAACGGCCGGGCGGGACCGTCGAGACGCGCCCTAGACTGGGGCGATGTCGAACCACACGCCGGATCGACACGTCGATGGTGATGCCCCCAGCCCGGTCGACTGGTCCGCGACCCCCGAGCAGGTGCGCTCCTCGATCGAGCAGTTTCCGCACCCGGTGGTGCTCGTCACCCCGGACTGGCGCATCAGCTTCGCCAATGCCGCCGCCATCGCGCAGTCCGGTGTTCCGACCCACGTCCTGACACGCGACACCATCTGGGAGATCTACCCCGAGCTCGCCACGGAAGCCTTCCGTCCCGCGCACGAACGAGCGATGCACGAACGTGAGTCCGCGAACGTGAGGGCTTTCAGCGACCACTACCAAGCATGGTTCGAGATCACGGTCCACCCGATCGACGGCGGCATCGCCAGCTATCTGCGAGATGTCACGCGAGACCAGCTCACGCGCCTCAAGCTCGAGGAGAGCATCCGGAGCCTTCGAGAGCAGGCGGCCCTCCTCGATGCCACGCGCGATGCGATGATCGTGCGCGACCTGGATCACACGATCCGCTACTGGAACAGTGGGGCCAGCGCGATGTACGGCTGGAGTGCCGATGAGGCCGTCGGCCGTTCGGCACGAGACATGCTGTATCACGACGTGCGCGAGTTCGACTCGAGCTGCACCGCGGTGCTGCGCGACGGCTACTGGTCAGGGGAGATCCGTGAGCGCGCGCAGGACAACCGTCTCATCGTCGGAGATGGACGATGGCATCTGCTGCGGGATGACGAGGGTGACCCCATCGGCATCTTCACGGTGACGTCGGACATCACCGACTTTCGGCGCGTGGAAGACATGCGCGAGCGCGCGCAACGCATGGAGAGCCTCGGCACTCTCGCCGGCGGCATCGCCCACGACCTCAACAACGTGCTCACACCGCTCCTCCTCGCTACCCAGGTGCTGCTCGCCGACGACCGCAGCGACCGCGATCGGGAGATGCTGACCACCATCGAGAAGAGCGCACGGCGAGGCGCCACGATGATCCGTCAGATGCTGACGTTCGCCCGTGGAGTGGATGTCGAGCGTGCGCCCATCGACCTCGCCGATCTGCTCGCCGAGGCGCACCGATTCGCGCGCGACACCCTGCCGGACTCGGTCGACATACTCGTGCGGCACGAGGCGCGCCACGGCGCGCTCGGCAGCACCACCCACCTCATGCAGGTGGTGCAGAACCTCATCCTCAACGCCCGCGACGCCATGCCCGACGGCGGCACCTTGACGCTCGCCACGCACAGCGGCTCGCCGCACGAGCCGCCCGAGCATGACCCCCTGCCGCACGCGGTGCTGGAGAAGGACCACGTGGCGCTCTCCATCATCGATAGCGGCGTCGGCATGACTCCCGAGATCGTCGAGCGGCTGTGGGAGCCCTTCTTCACCACCAAGCCACTCGGCGAAGGCACGGGGTTGGGCCTGCCGACCTCCGCCGCGATCATCGAGAGCCACGACGGCCGAATATCCGTGCGCACCGAGCCAGGGAGGGGTACGCGATTCGATATCGTCCTCCCCGCGGCCGAGCTCGCCCCCGCCTCAGCGGAGCGCGATGATGATGCCGTGCCGGGCCACGGTGAGACGATCCTCGTCGTCGACGACGAGCCCCTCATCCTGGCCACCACGGCGGAGGCGCTGCAGGCCCACGACTACCGCGTGCTGACCACGAACGACGGGCACGAGGCGCTGCGCATCCTCCGCGACGACGGTCACCGCATCGATCTGGTCTTGACCGACATGATGATGCCGGGATTCGACGGGGCCTCCCTCGCCGCGCATATCGCCGCGTCACCCCACGACATCCCCGTGCTCACCGCGAGCGGACTCGCCGCAGGCGCCGAGCTCATGCCGAGCGCCACGAGCGGCATCACCGCATTCCTCGCCAAGCCGTACACGGTGCCGACCCTGCTCGGCGCGGTGCGGCTCGCCCTCGACGGCACCGCGTGATGCTGCGCGAGCGTGTCGCCTAGTGCTCCGTGAAGTCGGGTCGCTCAGCACCCGGCCCCAGCGCGGCGTGCAGCGCGCGCTTGGCGACGTCGAGCGATTCGTACGGCCCGCGCCGGGCATCCTCACCGGGCAGTGACACGTAGAAATCGTCACCGCTGCGCTGAACGGAGCCGACGGCTCCCGCGGGGCCGTGCGCGGCCCACGTCTGGTCGATCTCGATCGGTGTGCTCATGGTGCGCTCCCTTCGGTCGATGGACGCCTCGTGGTGCGAGATACGAAAATACGCCTGAAGGCGGGCGCCTGTCGAGGGCGCCGAGGAGTCTCTCAGCGCGCCTTCACGTACGGCGCGTAGGCCTTGCGCACCTTGTTGACCTTCGGCAGGGCGACCGCGAGGCAGTACCCCTGGCCGGGGTTCATCGCGAAGAAGTCCTGGTGGTAGTCCTCGGCGATGATGTAGCGGCCGAGCGGCGAGATCTCCGTCACGATGCCGCCATCCCAGATCTCGGATGCGCGGTCGCGGGCCGCCTCGAACAGCACCTTCTGCTCCTCATCACCGTAGAACATCGCCGAGCGGTACTGCGTGCCCACATCGTTGCCCTGCCGGTTCAACTGGCGAGGGTCGTGGAGCGTGAAGAAGATGTCGAGGATGACGTCGGCGGGCACGACATCGGGGTCGAAGGTCACGGCAACAGCCTCGGCGTGCCCCGTCGAGCCCGTGCAGACGAGTTCGTAGGTGGGGTTCTCGACGTGACCGCCCGTGTAGCCCGAGACGACGTCGGAGACGCCCTCGATCGTGCGGTAGACGGCGTCGAGGCACCAGAAGCAGCCTCCGGCGAGGTGGAATGTGCGCATGGAGCGAGTGTACGACCGTCGCCCGTGCACGGGCCGAGCGCTCCCCGGTCGTACGCTGGACGCATGCCCACCGAACACACGCCGTACGCCGCCGCCGATGACCGCTACGACCAGCTCGAGTACGCCCGCGTCGGGCGCAGCGGCCTGAAGCTTCCGCGCATCTCGCTGGGGCTGTGGAACAACTTCGGCGACGACAAGCCGATCGAGACGCAGCGCGCGATCCTGCGCCGCGCCTTCGACCGCGGCGTGACGCACTTCGACCTCGCCAACAACTACGGCCCGCCCGCCGGCAGCGCCGAGAGCAACTTCGGCCGCATCCTCGCAGAGGATTTCCTGCCGTACCGCGACGAGCTCGTCATCTCGTCGAAGGCCGGCTACTTCATGTGGGAGGGGCCCTACGGCGAGTGGGGCTCGCGCAAGTACCTGCTGAACTCCCTCGACGCGAGCCTCAGCCGCCTCGGACTCGACCATGTGGACATCTTCTACTCGCACCGCCCCGACCCTGACACCCCGCTCGAGGAGACCATGGGGGCGCTCGCCACCGCGGTCACGAGCGGCAAGGCGCTCTACGTCGGCATCTCGAACTACGACGCTGATCAGACGCGCGAGGCGCACCGCATTCTCGGCGAGCTCGGCATCCCGCTCCTCATCCATCAGCCCCGCTACAACATGTTCGACCGGCGCATGGAGGACGGGCTCCTGGATGCTCTGGCCGACCTCGAACTGGGCAGCATCGTGTTCTCCCCCCTCGCGCAGGGCCTGCTCACCAACCGATACCTCGACGGCATTCCCGCCGACTCGCGTGCCGCCGAGGGTCGCTGGATCTCGAGCGACACCATCGACGACACGTATCTCGAGCGTGCACGGGCCCTCCACGCCATCGCGGAGGGCCGCGGCCAGTCGCTCGCGCAGATGTCGCTGTTGTGGGTGCTGCGGCATCCCCAGGTGACAAGCGCGCTCATCGGCGCGAGCAGCGTGCGCCAGCTCGACGACAGCCTCGACGCCCTCCGCGGCGCGGCGCTGAGCGACGACGAGATCGCGGCGATCGAGCCGCACGCCGTGCACGGCACCGGCACCCGGTAGCCCGACGGTGGGATACGTCTACGCACTGCTCGCTGCGGTGCTGTTCGGCGCGAACGGCAGCGTCACCAAGCTCATCATGGAGGCGGGGCTGACCCCCGCGCAGGTGACGCAGTTCCGCCTCGTGGGTGCCGCGCTCATCGCTGGCGCTGTGCTGCTGGCGATCGACCGTCGCGCCTTCCGGATGCCCCGCCGGCAATGGCCGATCATGATCGTGCTCGGCGTCGTCGGTGTCGCCTTCCTGCAGGGAACCTACGCAGCCGCCGTGCAGCTGCTGCCGGTCGGCATCGCTCTGCTGCTCGAGTACCTGGCGGTGCTCCTCGTCGCCCTCGTGGCGTTCTTCTTCTTCCGCGAGAAGGTCAAGGCGCGGCTGTGGGCCGCGATCGGCCTGGTGCTCGTGGGGCTCGCCGTCGTCGCTCAAGTGTGGGCGAGCACGCTCGACGCCCTCGGCGTGCTCTTCGGCCTCGCGGCCGCGATCTGCCTCGCCACCTACTTCCTCGTGGGCGAGAAGCAGGTCGTGCGCACCTCGCCGCTCGCCGTTTCGTTCTGGACGATGTCGTTCGCCGCGATCTTCTGGGCGTTCGTGAGCGGCTGGTGGCAGCTCGACCCGACGGTGTTCACGGCTCCCGTGGACCTCGGCGGCCAGGGTGCGGAGCTTCTCGTACCGATGTGGCTGCCGCTCGCCTGGAACGTCGCGCTCGGGTCGTTCGCCCCCTTCATGCTGAGCCTCGCCTCGCTGCGGTACCTGACGGCGACAGCGGCGGGCATCGTCGCCTCCTCAGAAGTGGTCTTCGCCTTCGCCGTCGCATGGCTGTGGCTCGGCGAGACCCTCGGGCTCGTGCAGATCGTCGGCGCCGCGGTCGTGCTCGCGGGGATCATCCTCGCTCAGACGGCCCGCAGCACGAAGACGGTCGTCGACGCCGATCTGGCCCTCAATACGGGGCCGATCACGACCGTCGACGTATCCCCTCGCTGATCTTTCGTCAGCTCGGGGCTCGCCACGACCCCCGTTCGGGGGTACAGTGCAGGGCATGACATGGGGGAACGACGTCGTCCAATGGTGGGCCTCAGACGAGGGCTGGCGCGTGCTCACGGGGGCGATCATCCCGGGGCTGGCGATTCTGGTGGCCGGGGTGATCGCGGCGCTCATCGCGCGCGGCTCCACGAAGCGGCTGCTGAAGCACCATGATCGGGATGCTCTCACCAGCGCCGTCGGAGCGTTCGTGCTCGCCGGGCGCACCGCCGCCGCGTGGCACGACCACAGCGACACGGAGCGCCGACACGTCGACGAACTCATCTCAGAGGCCGAGACGCGCCTGCGCCTCCTGCCCATACCCGGCGCTGCTCTCGCCGCGAACTGGGCGACCCACCAGCTCGAGTCGATGAAGGGGCACTCCTCGGGCTTCCGCTTCCAAGCGCAGCAGACCCTCGGCGACTACCGGGATGCGCTCATCGCCTGGTCGCAGAAGCCGCGCGCGGCCAAGAAGCTCTTCGGCGCCGACCTCGAGCGGTGGCGCTACGAAACCGACGAGACCGCCGAACCGCCCGCGGAGGCGCCCTCTGTCCCCGCTTCTGCCTATGCTTCTGCCTCTGCCTCTTCTTCTGCCGAGGCAGCGCCGGAACCCTCGCCCTTGACGACCCCGCCCTCTGCGTCGGTGTTGCCCGAACCGCCCGCCACGACGGGCCCCGTGCGCGACCCGGCCCTGGCGGCGGCCCTCGCGGCGGCGCCCCCGCCGAGCACCCGCACGGCAGCGAGCCCCGCGATCGTCGACGACGCGGAGGACGCCCCGCGCCCGATGGCCGCGTCGGTCGTGCGCGAGCGCATCGACTCGACCGACCACGACTAGAGCGCGAGCGAGCCGCCTGGCCGCGATCGCCCGCACGGCACCGTCACGACGGCTCCGTACCGCGCCCGCAGCAGGCGGGTCATCCGAACGATTCAGACGGTGCTGCGCCGACCGCGCACGAGGAGAACGAGCGAGCCGAGGGCCACGAACGCGGCGCCGAGCCACCCGACCGTCGTCGCGTTCGACACACCGGTGGCCGCGAGCTCGCTGCCCAGCTCGTCTGCCTGCAACTCGACGGCACCCGCGTCTCGGAGGCCATCGCGCGGCTCGCCGCGCTGGTCCTCGTCGGGAGTGTCGGAGACCGGCGAGAAACCAGCCGCCGCGTCGACGGCCGAGAAGACCGAGGCCACCTCCGCTGACGTCACATCGAGGAAGTCCTCGACGGGCACGATGTCCACTGCCGGGCTTCCGGGAATCAAGAGGACGGTGTCAGTCGCGCCGCCGTTGGCGGCGAGCGATGCTCCTGGGCCGAAGATCTGCGCGACCGACTGGCCGAAGAGCGTCGACGAGGCCGCGGTGCCGATCGCGACCTCCGTCGCCTGCGATGTGCTGAAGACGTTGCCGCCCCGGTCTTCCCACGTTCCGTCCTCGATAGCGCCCAGCTGCGGGAACGACCGCGAACCGGCGAAGATATTCCCCACGATGAAGCTGGAGTCGATGTCGTCCTCATAGACGAGGACGGCGTCACCACGTTCGCCCTCATCCGACGTGTTCGCTTCGTTGTCGAGGAAGGTCGAGAGGCCGATCTGCGCGTACGCGGAGGTGATCGCCCCGCCGATGCCAGCCGCCGAGTTCTCCACGAACGTCGAGTTGAGCACGTAGGCGAGTCCGTAGCTCGAGATCGCGCCGCCGTCCTCCTCCGCAGTGTTCCCGACGAACGTCGACCCGAGAGACGCGCTGTAGTCCTGCGCGACAACCGCTCCACCGACGAACGCATCGTTGCCGACGAAAGTCGACTCGAACTGCGCCGAGCCGGCAGCGTAGAGCGCACCGCCGAAGAAGGCACTGTTGTCGCTGAACGTCGAGCCGACAGCGATGACGTCCTCGCCGTAGATCGCGCCGCCAAAGTCGTCGGCGCTGTTGTCGGTGAAGGTCGAGCCCTCGATGATCGCGAAGCCTGAGCCGTCGTGGTAGATCGCCCCACCGTCGTCGGAAGCGACGTTGCCCTCGAAGCGAGAGTCGTAGACCTCGATGTCGCCCTCCACGTACACGGCACCGCCGTCGACGCCGCTACCGTTCAGGACAGCGAGGTTCTGCAGGACAAGGTCGGCTCCAGCCGACCCGGCGAGGATCTGGGTGGCGTTGTCGCCATCCAACTGCGCGCCCGCGAGACCAAAGAGAGTCAGTTCGTGGTCGAACGTGAGGGGCGTCGAGAGCGTGAAGGCACCTGCGAGGCAGACGATCGCGGTGTCGGCATCCAGCAGCACCTGAATGTCGGCCGCGTCGTCACCCGGCGCGGTGACCGTGTTGCCGGTATCGCAATCGTCGGCGGTCGCGGCGATCGCGGGTGTCACCCCGACAGAGCCCAGCCCCACGACGAGACCGCTCGAGGCGATCGCGGCGGCCGTGCGCGTGACGCGCCGACGGCGGAAGGCGGGGGGCACTGCCACGGTCTCAGGGGCATTCTCGGGCACGGCGGGGGCTCCTCAAAGGAATGTCGTCACGCGCGCATAGGGAGAAGCGCGCCCGGGCGTGCTCCACACCCTACAGTTGATCCGATAACTTTTCACGACCTCATCAACCGGAGAGCCGAAATGTTCGCACCTCTGCGGTTCCTCACGCAGCAGGCAGCTGAGAGGCCGGATGCGCCTGCGCTCATCGGCGTCGATACCCGGTGGAGCTTCGCCGAGCTCGACCGGGCCGTTGCGGCTGTCGCAGGCCGGCTTCGCGACCTCGGTGTCGTGCCGCGCCAACTGGTCGCGACAGACCTCAAACCGGCCGACGACTGGATCGTCACCCTGGCGCTCCTGCGCATCGCCACGCGGACCGTCTCGCTCACCGGGACGGGTTCCGCCGTGAGCATGATCCCGGATGTGCTTCTCTCCCGACCCGGGAGCCGCGTGGTGCACGCCGCCACCGTAATCACGGTGGACGGGCTGTGGATCGAGCAGGTGATCGCCGTGGCGGACGAGACGCAGGGTGTGCCGATCGTGCTCTATCCGCGCGCCGACAGCATCTGCCGTGTCATCCTCACGAGCGGCACGACCGGCAATCCGCGAGCGGCTGAGCTCTCGGTGCGCGCCGTCGAGCACCGACTCAAGCACCTGCCCGACTACTGGACCGACGCGCGGCCCGAGGTCAACCTCATGTCGTTGTCGACGACCGGAGGCTTCCATACGGCGCTCGCGGCGCTGCAGCACGGCACCCCGTACATCACCGTGGACCCGGCCGACGCACGGTTCGCCCGGGCGACCGCCGGGGTCTCCGTTCAGGTGCTCTGCGGCTCGCCCGTGCAGATCGGCCAGACTCTGCGCTTGCTGCGCGAACGCGATCACTCGCTTCCCGACCTCCGCGAAGTGCGCACGGCCGGAGGCGCCGCGACCCCCACCCTGCTCGAGACGATCGCGTCGCAACTCGCCGTACCCGTCCGCGGCGTCTACGGGTCGACCGAGGGTGGCGGCGTCGCCACGCGCATGCTGCACTCGGGAGGGGATCCCGCCGACGTGGGCACCGCGATCAGCGGCATCGACCTCGAGATCGTCGACGAGCACGGCGCGACTCTCCCCCCGGGCGAGGAGGGCGACATCCGCTACCGCGGACAGGGACTCGCGAGCGGCTACGCGGGAGACGATTCTGACGGCTCCTTCCGCGCTGGCTGGTTCTCGCCCGGCGATCAGGGTCACCTCACGAGCGAGGGCGCACTCGTCCTTCACGGCCGTACCGCTGAGATCGTCAACGTCGGCGGTGTGAAGGTCGACCCGGCCGCCGTGGATGCCGCCGTCGACGGGTTTCCCGGCGTGATCGATGCCGGAACGTTCCTCATCGAGCAGGTGCCGGGCGTTCCCGAGCTCGGGCTCGCGATCGTCGCCGAGGCGAGCTGTGATCTGCGAGCGCTAGACCGCCTGCTGCGCCAGCGACTGCCCGGCAAGCACCCGACGGTGTTCGGCCAGGTCTCGGTGATCCCTCGCAACCGCATGGGCAAAGTCGAGCGGACGCGCCTCACCGCAGAGTTCCGACGCCGACTGGGGCTGGACTGAGCTACGACGCGTGCGCAGCTCGCAGCGCCGCCACGAGCAGCCGGAACGACAGGCGCGGCGCCGCGAGCTGGTTGATCGTCCCGACGGCGTAGAGACCGCTCACCGGTTCCGCGAACATCACGTGCCCTGTCATGCCCGCGTGACCGAGCAGCACCCCCGGCCGCGGAAGCCGGGTGAGGAGGCGCGGCAGACTGAGTGCCATCATGCCCACCCCGTACGTCACGCGGGGGAACAGGGGCAGACGGTCGGCAGTCGCGAGAGAGAGCATGCGCGGGTCGAGGATCTCGCCCTCGAACACCGCGCGGAGGAATCGCATCGTGTCGGCCGTCGTCGAGACGAGCGCACCCTCAGCCCCGAGGGAGGCGAGGCGTCGGGCTCCCCGGTAGGGCTGGGAGCCGTGCAGCAGCGGCGAGGCGGCGTCGAAGAGCTCGAGCGATGACGGCGTCAGGAGCGCCGTGTCGGTCACGCCGAGAGGGTCGAGCAGCTCGCGACGCAGCGCGACCTCGAGCGGGCATCCCGCGATCGTCTCGATGAGCCGGCCGACCAGTTGGTAGTTCGTGAAGCTGTACTGGGCGCGACCGCTGTGCGGCGCGAAGGGTGCGTTCATGCCGCGCGCGATCTCGAGCGTCTCGTCGAAGCTCCACCCCGGGTCTGCCGCGGTGACCGCCGCGATATCGCTGCGCGGGTCGAGCGCCTTCGCCGCGTAGTAGTTGGGAATGCCTGAGGTGTGGGCCAGCACATCGCGAACGGTGATGTCCTCAGCATGGTCGCGGCCTCCGAAGCGGTTGAGATCCTCCAGGTCGGTACGGGGCAGGATGCTCACGAGAGGCTGCTCGAGCGTCAGATCCCCTGCGGCGATCCGACGCAGCACGAGCACCGCGGCGAAGGTCTTGGTGCTGCTGGCAATCGCGTTCTTCGCGCGTGAACCGGGCGCTGCCCAGCCGTAGTCGAGTGTTCCTGAGCGGTCGGCGACGCGCAGCTTCAGCTCGCTGACACGCGGGTCGCGGTCGAGTCTCTCGCACACCGCGTCGAGTCTCTCGTGTCGTGATCGCACCCCGCGACGCTACCGCGAGACCTGCTCTACGCGCCCCCGGCAGGATGTCGAACCTGCGACCAAGAGATGAGAAGGCACCGCGAGATCTGCTCTACGCGCCCCCGGCAGGAGTCGAACCTGCGACCAAGAGATGAGAAGGCACCGCGAGATCTGCTCTACGCGCCC
>NZ_VIKT02000013.1 GCF_009371975.2 Microcella pacifica | reverse complement strand
CGGAGACTCTCGTGGAAAGGCCAGCACAGGCTGGCAGGCCGACCGCGCCCTCACATCCGCGACCCCGCCCGCTCCGCTACCGCAGCCGACCTGAAGCCGGACGGTGGATCAGGGCTGAGTCAGGCCCGCACGCAGCGCACCGACGGCGCGCCCCCAGCACTGGGGGCGCGCCGTCGTCGTGTTCACGGCCCTCTTCACCGGCCGTTCACTCGCGCGTGGCTAGCATGGCGCTCATGATCGACAACCCGCGCTCTCCGCGCGTGCGCGCCGCGGCCAAGCTGGCCAAGAAGAACCAGCGCGCCGAGACCGGGCTGTTCTTGCTCGAGGGCCCGCAGGCCGTCGCGGAGGCCCTGCGCTTTCACCCCGAGCTCATCCGCGATCTCTTCATGACGACAGCGGCGATCGACCGCCACTCCACCCTCGCGCGCACCGCCGCGGCCGCGGGTGTCGAGGTCGAGGCCGTGAGCGAGGCCGTCCTCGACGCGATCGCCGACACCGTCACTCCGCAGGGGGTCGTGGCCGTGTGCGCGCAATTCCCCCTCGCACTCGACGAGCTGCTGCAGCGCGAGCTGCGCCTCGTCGCCGTGCTCGATGAGGTGCGAGACCCCGGCAACGCGGGAACGATCATCCGGGTCGCGGATGCCACGGGCGCCGACGCCGTCATTCTCACCGGAACCAGCGTCGACGTCTTCAACCCGAAGGCCGTGCGCGCGACGACCGGTTCCCTCTTCCACCTTCCCGTCGTCGTCGGCGTGCCGCTCGAGTCGACGCTCAGCCGATTGCGGGAGCGGGGGATGCGCGTGCTCGCCGCTGACGTCTCCGGTGACGACCTGCTCGCCGTGCGGTCCGACGGCCACCTCGACGGGCCGACCGCGTGGCTGTTCGGCAATGAGGCGCGCGGACTGACCCCCGAGCAGCTCGAGCTCGCCGACCGCGCGGTCATCGTTCCCATCTACGGTCACGCCGAGTCGCTCAACCTCGCGACGGCCGCCGCCGTGTGCCTCTACGAGAGCGCCTTCGCCCTGCGCGCCTGACAACCGTGTGACGCTCCGGTTACGTTTTCTGCCTCCGGGTTACGGCTCCCTTCCAGATCGGTGTCGATAGAGGCTCGACTGCTAGCCTCAGCGTCGTGCTGAGTCCGGAGATTCGGGCGCGTTCGTGTGCTGTCACGAGGGCGCCATCGCGCGAGGCAGGGTTGCCCTGGGCATGCGACGCGCCCACCGCGTGCCTGCTCGAGGTGCACGCACGATGACCGTCCTGATCGTCGAAGACGATGACCGGCTCATGGATGCCTTGTGCGCTTTCTTACGCAAGGCCGGATACCGCACGAACAGCGCGGCGGATGGCGCGCAGGCACTGGAAGCTCTCGGCTCCGACACCGAGGTGGTTCTTCTCGATCTCGGCTTGCCCGACCTCGACGGCATTGACCTATGTCGGCTCATCCGGCAGCGGTCGGGGGTGCCGATCATCATCGCCACGGCTCGCAGCCATGTTCAAGAGCGCATTCGCGGGCTTCGCGCCGGCGCCGACGACTTCGTCGTCAAACCCTACGACGTCAGTGAGTTGGTGGCGCGCATCGAAGCGGTCACCCGGCGCTCGCGAGCGCTGGTCTCGGAACCGACTCAGGAGCTCTCGATCGATGTGGCGGGGGTGCGCATTGATCTCTCCGCTCGACAGGTGCTGATCGCCGACCAACCGGTCGAGCTCACGCGCACAGAATTCGACATCATCGCCGTGTTGGCCCGGTATCCCGGCGTCGTCGTGCCCCGTGAGCGCATCATTCGAGAGGTGTGGCAGACCGATTGGCATGCGTTCAGCCGCTCGCTCGAGGTGCACATCGGCTCGATCCGCCGCAAGACCGGGCGGGGAGACCTCATTGAGACCGTCCGCGGCGTCGGGTATCGGCTGACGGGGAAGTAGCGGTGCGCCGACGACTCGTGGTGGTGTTCTTGGTGCCGCTCGTGGGCGTGCTGCTCGTGCTCGGCGGCGCCTATGCCTGGAGTGCGGCGCGCAGCATCCAACAGGAGCACATCGCCGAGTTGCTCGGCGATGTCGCCTACTTCGTCACGAGCGCGCGACAAGCGCTCCGGTCTGGAAGCCCCGATCTGGTGACGAACGAGGCCGAGCGCTATTTCCAGCTCTACGGAACGCAGGTGCTGGTCGTCGACCGCTCGGGATCCCCCTGGGCGTATGGCGGTGACGAGCCCACGGTGCTCGATGAAGCGACCAGTGCGCAGATCCAGCTCGCCCTGTCTGGGCGCCGGGGAGAGCTGCCCGAACCGGTTCTGCCGTGGGCGCTGACCGATTCGGTCATGGTCGAGCCCGTGCTCGACAACGGTGACGCGATCGGCGCTGTCGTCATCACCGCGAGCGTGGATGTCGCGCGCGAGGCGATCCTCGAGCAGTGGGCGCTGCTGCTCGGTGGCGCGATTCTTGCCACCTCGGTGGGTGTGTTCGTCGTCTTCCGGTTGGCCAACTGGGTGCTGGGGCCCGTTCGTCGTGTCGATGCCGCGATGGAGGCGATCGAACGCGGAGATGTGGAGGCCCGGATCGCTGACGAGACAGGCCCCCCGGAACTGCGCAGCATGATTCTCATCTTCAATCGAATGGCGCAGCAGATCGAGCGGGTGATGGCGCGTCAGCAGGAGTTCGCGTTGAACGCCTCGCATGAGCTTCGGAACCCGCTCAGCGCCCTCCTGGTGCGAGTGGAGTACCTCTCAACGGGGCTCGACGCGGAGTGGGACCGCGATATTGAGGAGACCCGCGAGGAGGGACGCCGGATGATCCGCATTCTCGACACGCTGTTGAACCTGGCCCGGAGCAGTCAACGCGGCGACGCCGTGGATGTCGTGGATGTTGCAGCGATCATCCGGGGCCGGGTCGAGGCGTGGGCGCAGGTGGCGTCGCAGTCCGCCCTCACCCTCGACATCGACGGCGACGCGGTGGTCTGGAGCATGACCGATCGAACGATCCTCGAGAGCGCATTCGATGCCGTCCTTGACAACGCCGTGAAGTTCTCGCCGTCGGGCACACGGGTGCTGGTGTCGGTTCATGGGCCTGCGCAGGGCTGCGAGATCGTCGTGCGCGATCAGGGCCCCGGCGTCGACACCGATGAACTTGCGCACCTCACCGACCGGTTCTGGCGAAGCCCGCGCAACCGCAGCACGCCCGGCTCAGGTTTGGGCTTGGCAATCGCCGCTGACCTGTTGCACGCGATCGGTGGCTCGCTCCGTGTGGAGTCTCCCGACGAAGGCGGGCTTGCTGTGCACTTACGCCTAGCGAGCGGCGGAGTCTCGTGGCGGACTCCATGAGGCGCGCACTCACAGCCGCGATCGGAGGAGTCGTGGCGCTCGTGACCCTTGCGGGGTGCGGTTCCTCGCCCGTGATCGATCGATTTTCCATTGCGGGGGGCGGCGTCACCGGGGTTTACTACGGTTTCGGTGAGCAGCTCGCTGGGGTGCTCTCAAGCAGGCTCGATTCGATCGTCACGGTTGACGAGACAGACGGGTCGGTGGACAACCTGTTCCGGGTGAGCGACGGGCGCGCTCTGCTCGGCTTCGCGCAGAGTGACGCCGCAGCCGATGCTGTCGCCGGCACGGGGGCTTTCGCGCAACCCCTGGGCGTACTGGCAGCCGCCCGGCTCTACGACGAGTACGTGCATGTCGTGGTGCGGTCAGACTCCGACATCGCGCAGATCTCGGACTTCACCGGTCGCGCGGTCTCATTGGGGGCTCCGAACTCGGGGGTGAGCATCGTCGCGACGCGCGTGCTCGACGCGGCGGGAGTCGCTCCGATGAACGTCGATGACTACGAACTTGGGCTGGCCGATTCGATCGACGCTCTGCGGGCCGGTGACATCGAGGGGTTTTTCTGGGTCGGAGGGCTTCCGACGCCGGGTCTGGCGGAGCTCTTCGCTGACATGCCCACTCGATTGCTGTCGGTCGAGTCGGGAGTCGTGGACCACGTCAATGCCGCGCACGGCGGCGTGTACCGCCTCGCCGAGTTTCCGATCGGAGCTTATGGACGAACGGAGCCAACGGTGACGATGACGGTGCCGAACTACCTCATGGTCGCCGAAGACGCGCCCGACGAGCTCGTGCGAGAAGTGCTGGAAGTGCTGTTTGACTCGCGGTCAATCATCGCTACCGAGGTGCCAGCGGCGGCTTTGCTCGATCGGCGGCAGGCGATTTTCACCGACCCCGTCGCCCTGCACCCGGGGGCCGTCACGTACTACAGCGAAACGAGGCGCTAAGCGCACGCGATGCGCGGTTGGCACGCTCAAGAAAGGCTCAAGGCCAGTGACGGCAGAGCCTCGGCGACATAGCGTGATGGCGTGCCGCCAATGTCGATATGCTCCATCACCGTCGTGCCCACCTCGTGCTGTGCTCTCGACGTCGACAACCGGGGAGATCACCGGATTCCAGGGCTGGCAACGGGCCGAGCTCGAAGGGATGGTGACCATGTCTGAACCGCTGGTCGTAATCGACCGCGTGAACAAGCACTTCGGTGAGCTCCACGTGCTGAAGGACATCACCGCGACCATCCACCGCGGCGAGGTCGTCGTCGTGATCGGACCGAGCGGGTCGGGGAAGTCGACCCTGTGCCGCGCGATCAACCGACTCGAGACCATCGACAGCGGCACCATCATGATCGATGGCAAACATCTGCCCGAAGAGGGCAAAGATCTCGCGAAGCTGCGCGCCGACGTCGGCATGGTGTTCCAGTCGTTCAACCTCTTCGCGCACAAGACCGTGCTCGAGAACGTCACACTCGGACCCCGCCGTGTGCGCGGTGTCCCGAAGGCAGAGGCCGACAAGAAGGCAATGGAACTTCTGGACCGTGTCGGCGTGGCCAACCAAGCCCAGAAGCTGCCTGCGCAACTCTCGGGCGGTCAGCAGCAACGCGTCGCGATTGCCCGTGCGCTCGCGATGAACCCCAAGGTCATGCTCTTCGACGAGCCCACCTCGGCGCTCGACCCGGAGATGATCAACGAGGTTCTCGATGTGATGACCTCGCTTGCCCGCGACGGCATGACGATGGTCGTGGTCACGCACGAGATGGGCTTCGCCCGAAATGCAGGAGAGCGCATTCTGTTCATGGCCGACGGCGAGATCGTCGAAGAGGCCGAGCCAGACGCATTCTTCGACAACCCCCAGACTCCGAGAGCGCAGGACTTTCTCTCGAAGATCCTCTCCCGCTGACCGGCGGGGGAGCACCACAGCAAGGAGCACACACATATGAGACTCAACAGAGGATTCGCCGTCGCCGCGCTCGCGGCCGTCGGCGTACTGGGACTGAGCGCGTGCGCCGGGGGCGGCGCCGAGCCTGACGAGCCGATCGCCGAAGCGCCTGAGTTCGAGGCCGGCTCGACCATGGCCGACCTTGCCGAGGCCGGCTCGATCACCATCGGCACCAAGTTCGACCAGCCGCTCTTCGGATTGCAGGGCCTCGACGGCGAACCCGTCGGCTTCGATGTGGAGATCGGCAAGATCATCGCGAGCGAGCTCGGCATCTCCGAGGACAACATCGAGTGGGTCGAGACCGTCTCGGCCAACCGTGAGCCGTTCATCGAGAACGGCACCGTCGACATCGTGATCGCGACGTACACGATCAACGACACGCGCAAGGAAGTCATCTCGTTCGCCGGACCGTACTACCTCGCGGGCCAGGACATCCTGGTGCTCGAGGGCAACCCGGAGGGCATTACCGGTCCTGAAGACCTCGAGGGTCAGAACGTGTGCTCGGTCGCCGGCTCGACGTCGGAGAAGAACATCGCGGAGTACGGCGTCAATCTCATCACGACCGACACGTACTCGAACTGCCTCGAGCCGCTGCGCAATGGCGCGGTCGTCGCGGTGACCACGGACAATGTGATCCTGGCCGGACTCGCCGACCAGAACCCCGGTGAGTTCGAGGTCGTCAACAACGCCTTCACCTCGGAGCCGTACGGCATCGGCCTCGGGCTCGAGGATGACGTGTTCCGCAACTGGATCAACGACGTCCTCGAAGAGGCCTACGCCGACGGTCGTTGGGCGGACGCCTGGACCGACACGGCGGGCACGGTCCTCGACCTGCCAGAGCCCCCGGCGGTCGACCGCTACTAGCAACACCATCGATGCCGGCCCGCCCTGCCCTGGGCGGGTCGGCATCCCATCGGCCGTTAGGCGTACGAGAGGAGAACCGTGAGCGTCATCGATTCGCTGATCGACGTCGTACCGTTGTATCTCGAAGGGTTCGGACTAACGATCCTGCTGCTCCTGGTGTCGGGCGTCGGCGCGTTCATCCTCGGTGTCATCATCGCGGCGATGCGGATCTCACCGCTGCCGTCACTGCGACTCTTCGCAGTCGCGTATACCGAGACGCTGCGCAACGTGCCGCTTCTGCTGGTGCTGTTCTTCTGCGCGTTCGTGCTCCCGATCCTGGGGGTCTCGGTGGGGTCGGATCCCAAGGTGGGATACATGCTGCTCGCCATGGTTGGTCTCACGCTCTACACGTCGCCGTTCGTCGCCGAGGCAGTGCGCTCGGGCATCAACGGAGTACCGATCGGTCAGGCCGAAGCGGCCCGAAGCCTCGGCATGGGTTTCGGCCCTGTCCTCACGCTCATCATCCTTCCTCAAGCGGGCCGCATGGTTGTGCCCCCGCTCATCAATGTCTTCATCGCCCTCACCAAGAACACGTCGGTCGCGGGCATCTTCTTCGTCAATGAACTCTTTTCCGGCGTGCAGCGCGCGACGAGAGACCACGGCGACAAGGTTCTGTTGATGCTTCTGTTCGCCGCCTTGCTGTACTTGGTCATCACCATTCCGCTGGGGCAGGCTGCCGGCTACGTCGAGAAGAAGGTGCGGGTGCTCCGGTGAGTCAGAGTGTGCTCTACGACGCGCCCGGCCCCAAGGCCCGCCGCCGGTCCCTCATCGGCTCCATCGTGGGCATCGTCCTCATCGCCGCCTTGTTCTGGTGGGTGATCGCTACGCTCGCCGCTCCGCGAATTTCTGCCAACGATGCGGTGACGCCCGGCATGTTCGATCCGAGCCGGTGGGATGTGCTCGCCAACCCGCTGGTGTGGGAGCGCTTTGCCGGTGGTGTCGGCGCGACCCTCATGATGGCGGGTGCTGCGGCAATCCTCGCGATCCTCGTCGGCATTGGCTTTTCGTTCGTGCGAACCGCCAAGTCCAGATGGATCCGGGTCCCTGCGGCCATCGTGCTCGAGTTCTTTCGCGGGATGCCCGTGTTGCTCATGATCTTCTTCGTATTCCTCGTGTTCTCCACGGGCGCGTACTGGGCCGGTGTCATCGGCCTTGGCGTGTACAACGGCGCCATCATCGGCGAGGCACTCAGGGCAGGAATCCTGTCGCTGCCGAAGGGCCAACGCGAAGCAGGGCTCGTCATCGGACTCTCGACCACGAAGACTCGCATGATCATCGAGTTCCCCCAGGCATTCCGGCAAATGTTGCCGATCATCCTCGCCCAGATGGTCGTGCTGTTGAAAGACACTTCGCTCGCCTACGTGGTGGCGTACGACGAGTTGTCCCGCACGATCCAGAACATGCAGAAGGCGCTCGGCAACAATTACGTCTTCACGCTGTTCATCATCGGTCTCGCGATCTACCTGGCGCTGAACCTGTCATTGTCTTGGATCGCACGGGTTGTCGCGAAACGGAGCGGACCCCAGGCGGGCAAGCTCACTCCGGAGGATCCGTCGGCGGCGCTCGGCGCCGAGGGCACGCGCGCCATAACGCTGCCCGTTCTCGAGCGAGACAGACCCCCACGGCGGCCCGACTAAGCTTTACCCCTGTGTCTGAACCTCGCGAAATCACCGAGCCCGCCGTCGATTCCGCTGTCGATGCTGCGCTCGCGGCGTTCGCCGCTGCCGCCGACACCGCGGCGCTGAAGGTTGCCAAGGCGGCACACGCGGGGGAATCCTCGCCGCTCGCGGCGCTCAACGCGCAGCTGCGCGACGTGCCTGCCGAGCAGAAGGCCGAGCTCGGCAAGCTCGTCGGGCAGGCGCGCGGGCGGGTCGCTCAGGCGATCAGCGCGCGCGAGGGCGAGCTCGCGGTCGCCGAAGAGCAGGCCCGGCTGGCGGCCGAGACCCTGGATGTCACGGCGGTTCCCGCCCTGCGGGCGCGCGGCGCCCGCCATCCGCTCACCGCGCTCATGGAGCAGATGAGCGACATCTTCATCGGCATGGGGTGGGAGGTCGCCGAGGGGCCCGAGCTCGAGAACGAGTGGTTCAACTTCGACGCCCTGAACTTCGATCCCGACCACCCGGCGCGGGCGATGCAAGACACCTTCTTCATTGACCCTGTCGAGCGCCACCTCGTGCTGCGCACCCACACGAGCCCCGTGCAGGTGCGGTCGCTGCTCGACCGCGGGGTTCCGCTGTACGTCGTCGCGCCGGGTCGCGTGTTCCGCACCGACGAGCTCGACGCGACCCACACGCCCGTCTTCCACCAGCTGGAGGGCATCGCGATCGACAAGGGCCTCACAATGGGCCACTTGCGGGGCACGCTCGAACACCTTGCCCGCGCGCTCTTCGGCGAGGGCGCGCGCATTCGCCTGCGCCCCAGTTACTTCCCCTTCACCGAGCCGAGCGCCGAGCTCGACGTGTGGCACCCGACCTTCAAGGACGGCGCGCGCTGGATCGAGTGGGGCGGCTGCGGCATGGTCAACCCCAACGTGCTGCGCGCCGCCGGCATCGACCCCGACGAGTATCAGGGCTTCGCCTTCGGCATGGGCATCGAGCGCACGCTCATGTTCCGCAACGACGTGAAAGACATGCGCGACATGGTCGAGGGTGATATTCGCTTCTCGCAGCAGTTCGGGATGGTGGTCTGATGCGCGTTCCGCTCAGCTGGTTGCGCGAGTTCGTCGAGGTCCCTGCCTCCGGCGACCCGATGGAGGATGCCGCGCACGTGCACGCCGCCCTCGTGCGCGTCGGGCTCGAGGAAGAAGAGGTTCACGGCGTTCCGCTCACCGGCCCGATCGTTGTCGGCGAGGTGCTCGAGTACGTCGAGGAGCCCCAGTCGAACGGCAAGACCATTCGCTGGTGCCAGGTACGCACGGGCACGCTGCCCGACGGTGAGCCCGAAGTGCACGGCATCGTGTGCGGCGCCCCGAACTTCCACGTCGGCGACAAGGTCGTTGTGTCACTGCCCGGTTCGGTGTTGCCGGGCCCGTTCCCCATCTCGGCGCGCAAGACCTACGGTCACGTGTCCGACGGCATGATTGCCTCGGCCCGCGAGCTCGGTCTCGGTGACGAGCACGACGGCATCCTGCGTCTGGCCGAACTCGACCTCGACCCCGAGGTGGGCACCGACGCGATCGCCCTGCTCGGGCTGGACGACGTCGCCGTCGAGGTCAACGTGACCCCCGACCGCGGCTACACGCTCTCCCTGCGCGGGATCGCCCGCGAGTACGCCAACTCGACGGGTGTTGCGTTCCGCGACCCTGCCTCGAGCCGAGAGATCGGCGTCGGCGAGGGCTTCGCGGTGACCATCGACGACGACGCGCCGATCCGAGGCCGCCGCGGGTGCGACGTCTTCGTGACCCGGGCGGTGCGCGGCATCGACGCGACCCGACCGACTCCGCCGTGGATGGTTGCGCGCTTGACTCTTGCGGGCATCCGCTCGATCTCGCTGCCCGTCGACATCACGAACTACGTCATGCTCGAACTTGGGCAGCCGATCCACGCCTATGACCTCGCGCGGCTGCACGGCGGCATCACCGTGCGGCGCGCTCGCGCCGGCGAGACGCTCGTGACGCTCGACGATCAGTCCCGCACGCTCGACCCCGAAGACCTGCTCATCACCGACGACTCCGGCCCCATCGGCATCGCGGGTGTCATGGGTGGCGCCAGCACCGAGGTGAGTGACGAGACGACCGATGTGCTCATCGAGGCGGCGAACTTCGACCCTGTGTCGATCGCGCGTTCGGCCCGCCGCCACAAGCTGCCGAGCGAGGCCTCCAAGCGCTTCGCGCGCGGTGTCGACCCGCTCGTCGCCGAGGCAGCGGCGCAGCGTGTCATCGACCTGCTCGTCGAGCTCGCCGGCGGAACGATCGTCGACCTGGGGTCGGCCTGGATCGAGGCCCTGCGTCCCGCGACGATCGATCTCGCGGAAGGCTACGTCGACGGTCTCGTCGGTGTGGACTTCTCACTCGACGAGATCACCGACTCCCTCGCCGCGGTGGGATGCGCCGTGACGCCGGGTGAGGACGGCTGGCGTGTGACGCCGCCGAGCTGGCGCCCCGACCTCATCGACGCTCCCTCGCTCGCGGAGGAGGTCGCGCGCATCGTCGGCTACGACCGGATTCCGGCGCAGCTGCCCGTCGCCCCGCCCGGTCGTGGGCTCTCGCGCGGGCAGCGCGTGCGGCGCGCGGTGGCCGACGCGCTTGCGGCGGCGGGGCTCACCGAGGTTCTCGCGTATCCCTTCGTGGCCGAGTCTGACAACGCCCTCTTCGAGGGCGCGGACCATCCGCAGATGCGGCTCGCGAACGCGCTCGATGCCGAGAACGCCCTCCTGCGGGCGACCCTTCTGCCGGGGCTCCTGCAGATCGCCCACCGCAACGTCTCACGCGGCTTGACCGACCTCGCGCTCTTCGAGATCGGCACGGTGTTCCTGCCTGAGCGCGGCGTCGACTACGGCGTGAGCGAGGTGCCCCTCGGCACGGCCCGGCCGGAACCCACCGTGCTGCGAGAGCTCGAGCAGAGCATCCCGCACCAGCCCTGGTACGTCTCGGCGCTCATGCTCGGCGACCGCCGCCCGCGCGGTGTCGGCCAGAGCCCCGAGAAGGCGGGCCTCGCCGACGCTCTCGACGCGGCGCACCGCGTCGCCGCCGTGCTCGGTGTGACGCTCACGGTCGAGACGAGCAGCAACCCGGCCCTGCACCCGGGCCGCACCGCACTGCTGCTCGTCGGCGATGACCGTGTCGGCATCGCCGGGGAACTGTTGCCGGCCGTCGCCCTCGAGCGCGATCTGCCTCGCCAGGTGGGCGTGCTCGAGCTCGACCTCGATCGCCTGCTCTCGCTCAGCACGGGTGAGGTGACCGCGGGCACTATCGCGGGCTACCCTGCGGCGACGCAGGACCTCTCGGTCGTCGTACCCGTCACGACGCCCGCAGGGGCCGTGCGCACCGCTCTGCTCGATGGTGCGGGCGACCTGCTCGAGGAGGCCGTGCTCGTCGACGACTACCGCGGCGAGGGTCTCGAGCCGGGCACGAAATCGATCACGTTCTCGCTGCGGTTCCGGGCGACCGACCGCACGCTCACGGCGGCGGAGGCGACCGAGGCGAAGACCGCCGGGCTCGCCGTCGCGACCGAGCGATTCGGCGCGCAGCTGCGCGCCTGACCGCCGTCGCGGCCCGTCGCCGAGGACCGGCACAGCGCCCGACCGCACCCCGGCGGGCGCAAAACCTGGAAAGCTGGAGGACATGACTGTCTCGATCGCCGTCGCAGGAGCCAGCGGATACGCCGGCGGGGAGGTGCTGCGCCTGCTCGCCGACCACCCCGGTGTCGAGGTGACGACAGTCACGGCGCACAGCAACGCGGGCCAGCGCCTCATCGACGTGCAGCCGCACCTGCGCTCCCTCGACTACCTGACCTTCGCCGAGACGACGCCCGAGGTACTCGCGGGGCACGACGCCGTCGTGCTGGCCCTGCCGCACGGCGCCTCCGGCGCCGTCGCCGCGTCGCTGCCCGACAGCACGCTCGTGCTCGACTGCGGCGCCGACCACCGCCTCACGAGCGAGGCCGACTGGGAGCGCTTCTACGGCGGCGAGTACCACGGGGCGTGGACCTACGGGCTGCCCGAGCTGCTGCACGCCGACGGCACGCGCCACCGCGAGCACCTCAGCGGGGCGCGGCGCATCGCCGTACCGGGGTGCAACGTGACCGCCGTGACGCTCGGCCTGGCCCCGGGCATCCGCAGCGAGGTCATCGAGCCCGCCGACCTCACCGCCGCGCTCGCCGTGGGCCCCTCGGGGGCCGGCCGCGCGCTCAAGACCATGCTGCTCGGCAGCGAGCTCATGGGCTCGGCCTCTCCCTACGCGGTCGGCGGCACCCACCGGCACATCCCCGAGATTCTGCAGAACCTCCGCGTCGCCGGCGCCGCCCACCCGAGCATCTCGTTCACCCCCGTGCTCGTGCCCATGAGCCGCGGCATCCTCGCCACGATCACGGCGCGCCTCGAACCGGGCGCCGACGCCTCGAGCGTGCGCTCGGCGTGGGAGTCGGCGTACTCCTCCGAGCCGTTCGTGCACGTTCTGCCCGAAGGCCACTTTCCGAAGACCGCCGACGTCGTGGGTGCCAACACCGCCCTCATCGGCCTCGCCGTCGATGAGGACGCCGGTCGCGTCGTCGTCGTCGTCGCACTCGACAACCTCGTCAAGGGCACTGCCGGCGCTGCCGTGCAGTCCCTCAACCTCGCACTGGGCCTGCCCGAAGACCTCGGCCTGCCCCGGAACGGAGTCGCACCATGACCGTCACCGCCGCAGCCGGATTCGAGGCGGCGAGCGTCGCCGCCGGCCTCAAGTCGACGGGAGCCCTCGACCTCGCCCTCCTCGTCAACCGTGGGCCGAGCTCGGCCGGCGCCGCCGTGTTCACGAGCAACCGCGCGAAGGCGAACCCCATCATCTGGTCGCAGCAGGTGATCGCCGACGGTGACGTGCGCGCGATCGTGCTCAACTCCGGTGGCGCCAACTGCTTCACCGGGGCCCAGGGCTTCCAGACCACCCACGCGACGGCCGAGGCGGTCGCCGAGCACCTCGGCGTCGACGCGGGCGACGTGCTCGTGTGCTCGACGGGCCTCATCGGCGAGCAGCTCGACCGCGAGAAGCTGCTCACCGGCGTCGCGACGGCGGCCGACGCGCTGACCACCGACGGCGGTGAGGACGCCGCTCGCGCGATCATGACGACCGACTCGGTGCCCAAGACGGTCACCGTCGAAGGCCCCGGTTACACGATCGGCGGCATGGCGAAAGGGGCAGGGATGCTCGCCCCCGGGCTCGCGACGATGCTCTCGGTCATCACGACCGACGCCGACCTGCCGGCCGCCGAGCTCGACCGCGCGCTGCGTGAGGCCACCCGCCTGACCTTCGACCGCCTCGACTCTGACGGCTGCATGTCGACCAACGATCAGGTGACGCTCATGGCGAGCGGAGCATCCGGCGTCACGCCCAGCACCGAGGAGTTCACGCTCCTCCTCGTCGACGCGTGCTCCTCGCTCGTGCTGCAGCTGCAGGCCGACGCGGAGGGTGCGAGCCACGACATCCAGATCCACGTGCACGGTGCCGCGAGCGAGGACGACGCGGTTGAGGTGGGCCGCTCCGTCGCGCGCAACAACCTCTTCAAGGCGGCGATCTTCGGCAACGACCCCAACTGGGGGCGCGTGCTCGCCGCGATCGGCACGACGAGCGCCGAGTTCGACCCCTACGCGGTCGACGTGACCATGAACGGCGTGCGCGTCTGCCACGCGGGCGGGCCCGACAGGCCGCGCGAGGAGGTCGACTTGAGCGACCGGATCGTGAGCGTGCTCATCGAGCTCGGTGTCGGCGACGCGGCCGCGATGATCCTCACCAACGACCTCACCCACGACTACGTCCACGAGAACAGCGCATACTCCAGCTGATGACCACGACACACGACTCCGACGACTTCGCCCTCGCCGCCGAGAAGGCGGCCACCCTCATCGACGCGCTCCCGTGGCTGCAGACCTACCGCGACCGCATCGTGGTCATCAAGTTCGGCGGCAACGCCATGGTGACTCCTGAGCTGCAGCGCACCTTCGCCGAAGACATCGTCTTCCTGCGCACGGCGGGCGTGCGGCCCGTCATCGTGCACGGCGGCGGCCCGCAGATCTCCTCCATGCTCGACCGCTTCAAGATCGAGAGCGACTTCCGCGGCGGCTACCGCTACACGAGCCCCGAGGCGATGGATGTCGTGCGCATGGTGCTCACGGGGCAGGTCAGCCCCGCGATCGTCAACCACATCAACGAGCACGGGCCGCTCGCAGCGGCCATCTCGGGGGAGGACGCCGGGCTGTTCCGCGGCCGCAAGCGCGGCGCGATGGTCGACGGCGAGGAAGTCGACCTCGGGCTCGTCGGCGACGTCGTGGGCGTCAACCCCGAGCCGGTCATCGCCCAGCTCGACGCCGACCGCATCCCGGTCGTCTCCTCGATCGCTCCCGATATTGACACGCCCGGGCAGTCGCTCAACGTCAACGCCGACTCGGCCGCCTCGGCGCTCGCCGTGGCCCTGAAGGCCGAGAAGCTCGTGATCCTCACCGACGTCGCGGGCCTGTACCGCGACTGGCCCGATCGCGACTCGCTCGTCTCGACGATCGCCGTGCCCGAGCTGCGGGAGCTGCTGCCGAGCCTCCAAGCCGGCATGATCCCCAAGATGGCCGCGTGCCTCGAAGCGGTCGAGGGCGGCGTCGCGAAGTCGGCGATCATCGACGGTCGCATCCCGCACTCGATCCTGCTCGAGATGTTCACCCAGAAGGGGATTGGCACGGAGGTGGTTCCATGAGGAGCGCCGATTATGGCGCGACCAAAAAGCACAGCGCGCCTGACCCGGTGACCGGCCCGAGAACCGAGGCGATGCGCTCGAGGTTCGCGCGCGTGGCGATGTCTTCGTCCCCCACGCCGATGGCCGTGCTCGACCACGGCCGCGGCGCACTCGTGTGGGATGTCGACGGGGCCGAGTACCTCGACTTCCTCGCCGGCATCGCCGTGAACGCCCTCGGCCACGCGCACCCCGCGGTCGTCGAGGCCGTGAGCACGCAGGCCGCCCGCGCGGTGCACGTGAGCAACTACTTCACGACTCCGCAGGCGATCGCCTTCGCCGAGCGCCTCGTGCGAGTGACAGGCATGGGCGAATCGGGCCGCGTCTACGTCGCCAACTCGGGTGCGGAGGCCAACGAAGCCGCGATCAAGCTCGCGCGCCGCACCGGTCGGCCGCGCATCCTCGCCTTCGAGTCGGGCTTCCACGGCCGCACGATGGGCTCGCTCGCGCTCACCGGCAAGGCCGCGCTGCGCGAGCCGTTCGAGCCGCTCGTGCCCGGTGTCGAGCACCTGCCGACCGAGCTCGACGCCCTCAAGGCGGCCATGGGGCCGGATGTCGCCGCCGTCATCCTCGAGCCCATCAAGGGCGAGGCCGGCGTCGTGCCGCTCCCTCCC
Organism: Microcella pacifica; assembly: GCF_009371975.2. Classification (GTDB taxonomy): domain Bacteria; phylum Actinomycetota; class Actinomycetes; order Actinomycetales; family Microbacteriaceae; genus Microcella; species Microcella pacifica. The sequence continues at coordinate 70,260 of NZ_VIKT02000013.1, read as the reverse complement.
GGCTTCCTCGCGGCCGCCCGCGAGCTCACGACGGCGCACGGCGCGCTGCTGATCCTCGACGAGATTCAGACCGGCGCGGGCCGCACGGGCGACTGGTTCGCCTTCCAGCACGCTGGCGAGCTGCCGGAGGGCGTGCTGCCCGACGCCATCGCGCTCGCCAAGGGCATCGGCGGGGGAGTGCCCATCGGCGCACTCGTGACGACAGGCGCCGCGAGCGAGCTCTTCACGCTCGGCCAGCACGGCTCCACGTTCGGCGGCAACCCGCTCGCGACGGGCGTGGCCGATGCTGTGCTCGCGGAGATCGAGCGCGCCGACCTCGTGGCGAATGCCGCCAGGCGCGGCGAGCAGCTGCGGTCGGGCATCCTCGCTCTCGGTAGCGATCTGAGCGGTGACCTTATCCGAGAGGTGCGCGGACGCGGGCTCCTGCTCGGTATCGAGGTGGCCGAGCCGATCGCGCCCGCGATCGTCGGCCACGCACTGCAGCGCGGGCTCATCGTCAACGCGACGGGCCCCACGACCGTGCGCCTGGCACCGCCGCTCATCATCGGCGATGCTGAGATCGACCGGTTCCTCACCGTCTTCGCCGCGAGCCTGGAGGCCGCCCGCCCATGACCGCACCCGCACCGCTCACGCGCCACTTCCTGCGCGATGACGACCTCTCGCCCGCCGAGCAGGCCGAAATTCTCGACCTCGCGGTGACCCTCAAGCGCGACCGCTGGGCCACGCGGCCGCTCGAGGGCCCGCAGACGGTCGCCGTCATCTTCGACAAGTCGTCGACCCGCACGCGCGTCTCCTTCGCCGTCGGCATCGCCGACCTCGGCGGGCAGCCGCTCATCATCTCGACCGCGAACAGCCAGCTCGGCGGCAAGGAGACCCCGAGCGACACCGCGCGCGTGCTCGAGCGCATGGTCGCGGCGATCGCGTGGCGCACCTACGGGCAGGCGGGGCTCGAGGAGATGGCGAAGGGCACGACCGTGCCCGTCATCAACGCCCTGAGCGACGACTTCCACCCGTGCCAGCTGCTCGCCGACCTGCTCACGATCCGCGAGCACAAGGGCCACCTGGCCGGGCTCACGGTCGCCTTCCTGGGCGATGGCGCCGACAACATGGTGCACTCCTACCTGCTCGCGGGCGCGACGGCGGGCATGCACGTGCGCGTCGGCTGCCCCGCCGACTACCTGCCGAACGCGCAGGTCGTCGCCGACGCGACCGAGATCGCGCGCGCCACGGGCGGCTCGATCGCGATCCTCACCGACCAGGTCGAGGCCGTCACGGGCGCCGACGTCGTCGTCACCGACACCTGGGTGTCGATGGGCAAGGAGGAGGAGAAGGTCGCGCGCGTCGCCGCCCTGAGCCCCTACAAGGTCGACGCCGAGCTCATGGCGCTCGCGCAGCCCGACGCGATCTTCCTGCACTGCCTTCCCGCCGACCGGGGCTACGAGGTCACCGCGGACGTCATCGACGGGCCGCAGAGCGTCATCTGGGACGAGAGCGAGAACCGCCTGCACGCGCAGAAGGCGCTCCTCGTGTGGCTACTCGAGCGCGCCCAGGGCCGGGAGGCCTGACGTGGCGCGCGCGACGAACGAGGGATCGCTGTGGGGCGGCCGCTTCAGCGACGGCCCGTCGCCGGAGCTCGTGCGCCTGAGCCGCTCGACGCACTTCGACTGGCAGCTCGCCCCCTACGACCTCGCGGGCTCGCGCGCGCACGCTCGCGCCCTCGCGGCGGCCGGGTACCTGACCGAGGACGCGCTGACCCGCATGCTCGCGGGTCTCGACCGTCTCGAGGAGCGCTGGGCTGACGGCAGCCTGCAGCCCCGCCCCGAGGATGAGGACGTGCACGGCGCTCTCGAGACCGCGCTCGTCGAGGAGGTCGGGCCCGAGCTCGGCGGCTCCCTGCGCGCCGGGCGCAGCCGCAACGATCAGATCGCCACGCTCATCCGCATGTTCCTGCGCGATCACGGGCGCGTCATCGCCCGCGACGTGCGCGCGCTCATCGAGGCGCTCGCCGGGCAGGCGGACGCGCATCCCGATGCCGTCATGCCCGGCCGCACCCACCTGCAGCACGCGCAGCCGATCCTGCTTGCGCACCACCTGCTCGCTCACGCCTGGCCGCTCGTGCGCGACCTCGAGCGCATGCGCGACTGGTGGGCGCGCGCGAACCGCTCGCCCTACGGAGCCGGCGCGCTCGCGGGATCGTCGCTCGGGCTCGACCCGGCGCTCGTCGCCGCCGACCTGGGCTTCGCCGGCCCGGCCGAGAACTCGATCGACGCGACGGCGGCGCGCGACCTCGTGGCCGAGTTCCTCTACATAGCGGCCCAGCTCGGCGTCGACCTCTCGCGCCTGTCGGAAGAGATCATCTTCTGGAACACGCACGAGGTCGGCTTCGTGACGCTGCACGACGGCTACTCGACGGGGTCGTCGATCATGCCGCAGAAGAAGAACCCCGACATCGCCGAGCTCGCGCGCGGCAAGTCGGGGCGACTCATCGGCGACCTCACGGGCCTGCTCACGACCCTCAAGGGCCTCCCGCTCGCCTACAACCGCGACCTGCAGGAGGACAAGGAGCCCGTCTTCGACGCCGTCGAGACGCTCGAGGTACTGCTGCCGGCCTTCACGGGCATGGTCGCGACCCTGCGCTTCGATACCGAGCGGATGGCCCAGCTCGCCCCGGCCGGGTTCTCCCTGGCCACCGACGTCGCCGACTGGCTCGTACGGCAGGGTGTGCCGTTCCGCGAGGCGCACGAGGTCTCCGGCGCGCTCGTCGCGCACTGCGAGCGGCACGGGCTCGAGCTGCACGAGCCGAGCGACGACGAGTACGCCGCGATCGACGCCCGTCTCACGCCCGAGGTGCGGGCGGTGCTGACGGTCGAGGGGTCGATCGCCTCGCGCTCGGGTGCGGGCGGCACGGCGCCGAGCGCCGTCGCAGCGCAGCGCGCCCACCTCGAGGAGCGCCTCGCCGCCCTGCCCGACTGACCCGCGTGCACGGCGAGCTTGAGCTCCTGCAGGGCGACCCGCTCGACGTCGCGCCGCGCGTGCTCGGAGCGCTCGTGCACTGCCGCGGAGTGACGGTGCGGCTCACGGAGGTGGAGGCGTACCGCGGCGAGGACGACCCCGGATCGCACGCTTTCCGGGGCGAGACGCCGCGCACGAGCCCCATGTTCGCGGGGGCGGGGCACGTCTACGCGTACTTCACGTACGGCATGCACACGTGCGTCAACCTCGTGTGCGGCCCCGCCGGTCGGGCCGGGGCGCTGCTGCTGCGCGCGGGTGAGGTCGTCGCGGGTGCCGAGGCGGCCCTCGAGCGTCGGCGCGGCGGGCGGCCCGAGCGCAGCATCCCGCATCGCGACCTCGCGCGGGGGCCGGCGCGGCTGGCCCAGGCGCTCGGCGTCACGCTCGCCGATTCGGGAAGCCTGCTCGCCCCGGTCGACGACATCGAGGCCGACGGCCTGCGCCTCGAACCGCGGCCGGCCGCTGCGCCCGCGCTCGTCGCTCGCGGCCCGCGGGTGGGGGTGGCCGGCCCGGGTGGCGGTGCCGAGTATCCGTGGCGGTTCTGGCTCGAGGGCGAGCCGACCGTGTCGGTGTACCGCGCGGCAGTCAGGCGGAGGGCCGCAGGGCCGCAGAGCTCCGGGTCGCAGAGTTCAGGGCCGCAGAGCTCAGGGCAGCGCTCAGGGCCGCGCCGAGCAGCTGGGTGAGGGCGGTGCGGGCCTCCGCGTCGACGCGCAGTCCGGCGGCGCGGGCGCGCTTGCTCACGGCCTGCGGAGTGATGCCGAGCGTCTGCGCGGCCTCAGCCTGCGTCCCGCCAGCCTGCGTGCCGCCAGCCGCCGTTCTGCCAGCCTCCAGGAGCTCGTGCAGCTGCCAGCCCTGCTCGCTCCAGCGTTCGCGGTGGGCCAGGAGGAGGTCGAGCAGCGGCTCGAGCGGCTCGACGGGAGACGTGCCCTCCCCGCGGATCGCGCAGCGGCTGGCGCGCCGAGCCGCCGCGCCCAGGGCGTCGTGGGCGGCCACGACGCCGGGCCCCGAGGCGTCGCGCATGGTGGCGGGCAGGGGCGTGCGCACGGCGCCGATGCCGAGACCGACCCGCCACTGCCGGGCACGGGCGAGGTGCAGCACGGTCTCGAGCGCGGCGCGCGGGCTCGGGGTGAGGGCGCGCACGTCGCCGCTGTCTGCGGCGTCGGGTGCGAGCGGGTAGTCCCCGTCGAAGCGGGCTCGCAGGCCGAGCAGGGCGCGCGCGGCTGCCGCGGGGTCAGCCTGCGCGAGCGGAGCGGCGATCACGACGAACATTGGCCCTCCTCGCGATCAACCTTAGGGGGTGGATCTCCCCGTGCTGTCGGTCGCGCCGGGCGGCCGCAGAGCGCGTGTCGACGCCTGCCCGCGCGCGGCTCGGCGACGATGCGCCGCTGATACTCTGACGCGGTGACCGCCGCACCCGTGACCCTCGCGCCCCCGCAGAACGATTCGAGTTTCGAGACGGTGTGGGAGGAGATCGTGTGGCGCGGTCTCGTGCACGTCTCGACCGATGCGGATGCCCTGCGCGAGTTGCTCGCCGGCCCGCCGATCACCTACTACTGCGGGTTCGACCCGACGGCGCCGAGCCTGCACCTGGGCAACCTCGTACAGCTGCTGCTCATGCGCCGCCTGCAGCTGGCCGGCCACCGCCCGCTCGCCCTCGTGGGCGGGTCGACGGGCCTCATCGGCGACCCGCGCCCGACGGCCGAGCGCCAGCTCAACACGCGTGAGACGGTCGCCGAGTGGGTGGGCTACCTGCAGCAGCAGGTCGGCAGGTTCCTGCCGAGCGAGGGCGAGTCGGGCGTGCGGCTCGTCAACAACCTCGACTGGACGGCGGGCCTGAGCGCCATCGACTTCCTGCGCGACGTCGGCAAGTACTACCGCGTCGGCACGATGCTCAAGAAGGATGCGGTCGCGGCGCGGCTGAACTCCGACGCCGGCATCAGCTACACCGAGTTCAGCTACCAGATCCTGCAGGGCTACGACTACCTCGAGCTGCACCGCCAGTACGGCTGCGTGCTGCAGACGGGCGGCAGCGACCAGTGGGGCAATCTCACGAGCGGCACCGACCTCATCCATCGCGCGGAGGGGCGCAGCGTGCACGCGATCGGCACGCCGCTCATCACGAACAGCGATGGCACGAAGTTCGGCAAGAGCGAGGGCAACGCGATCTGGCTCGATCCGGTCATGTGCAGCCCCTACGCGATGTACCAGTTCTGGCTCAACACCGACGATGCGGACGTCATCGACCGGCTCAAGGTCTTCACCTTCCTGACGCGCGCGGAAATTGAGGAGTACGGAACGAAGGTGGCCGAGGAGCCGTTCCGGCGAGAATCGCAGCGCCGGCTCGCTCTCGAGGTCACGGCCCTCGTGCACGGTGAGGATGCCGCGGCCGCAGCCATTGCCGCCTCGGCAGCCCTGTTCGGCCAGGGCGACCTCGCCGAGCTCGATGCCGCGACGCTCGCGGCGGCGATCGCGGAGCTCCCCTCGGCGCGCGTCGAGGAGCACGACACCGTCGTGCACGCGCTCGTGGCGACGGGCCTGTGCTCGAGCGCGGGGGAGGCCCGGCGCGCGATAGCGCAGGGTGGGGTCTCGCTCAACAACGCCAAGGTGTCGGGGGAGGACCAGACTCTCGCGGGGGCCGCCCTCGCGGGCGGTGCAGCGGTGCTGCGACGGGGCAAGAAGACCCTCGCAGGCCTGTACCTCGGCGGCTCCTGAGCGGTCGCCGGGGCGGCGCGGGCTCGGCCACCGGAGCGCGACACGCCCGGGATGCGCCGAGATTTGTCCAGGACGTCACGCGCCCGTAATGTTTCCTCTTGTCACCCCAAAGGTGCGGCCAGCGGAACAGCAGGTCGGCCTCAAGCGGGACACATCCTCCAAGACAGAGCAGCCACTTGCTGGTGCGCTCATCGCCAAGTAGGATGGGAAGTCCGCCTCCACAGATCGATTCGATCGATCGGGATCAGTCGGCCAGGTCATCTGGCCACCGGGATCACCGATTTGCATCGGATCTCTCGGGCGGATATGTTAGGGAAGTTGCCCAGTTGCGACGGCTGAGAAGCCGAAGGTCTGGAGCGTCCGATCCTTGAGAACTCAACAGCGTGCACTAAGTCAATGCCAAATAACCTCGTCGGCTGACCTCGGTCAGTCGAATGAGATTCCTTTGGATTGAAACAAGAATGTCAGTAGATATTCGAACTTCAGTCAGACAAACTCGCGTCAGCTCACCACTTCGGTGGCGGCTGGAGCACTAGATGTGCCAGTGGCCTTCGGGCTGCTCGGCAATCAAACATTTACGGAGAGTTTGATCCTGGCTCAGGACGAACGCTGGCGGCGTGCTTAACACATGCAAGTCGAACGATGAAGCCGGAGCTTGCTCTGGTGGATTAGTGGCGAACGGGTGAGTAACACGTGAGTAACCTGCCCCAGACTCTGGGATAAGCGTTGGAAACGACGTCTAATACCGGATACGAGCTGCGATCGCATGATCAGTAGCTGGAAAGAACTTCGGTCTGGGATGGACTCGCGGCCTATCAGCTAGTTGGTGAGGTAACGGCCCACCAAGGCGACGACGGGTAGCCGGCCTGAGAGGGTGACCGGCCACACTGGGACTGAGACACGGCCCAGACTCCTACGGGAGGCAGCAGTGGGGAATATTGCACAATGGGCGCAAGCCTGATGCAGCAACGCCGCGTGAGGGACGACGGCCTTCGGGTTGTAAACCTCTTTTAGCAGGGAAGAAGCGAAAGTGACGGTACCTGCAGAAAAAGCACCGGCTAACTACGTGCCAGCAGCCGCGGTAATACGTAGGGTGCAAGCGTTGTCCGGAATTATTGGGCGTAAAGAGCTCGTAGGCGGTTTGTCGCGTCTGCTGTGAAAACGCGAGGCTCAACCTCGCGCCTGCAGTGGGTACGGGCAAGCTAGAGTGCGGTAGGGGAGATTGGAATTCCTGGTGTAGCGGTGGAATGCGCAGATATCAGGAGGAACACCAATGGCGAAGGCAGATCTCTGGGCCGTAACTGACGCTGAGGAGCGAAAGCATGGGGAGCGAACAGGATTAGATACCCTGGTAGTCCATGCCGTAAACGTTGGGAACTAGATGTAGGGACCATTCCACGGTTTCTGTGTCGCAGCTAACGCATTAAGTTCCCCGCCTGGGGAGTACGGTCGCAAGACTAAAACTCAAAGGAATTGACGGGGGCCCGCACAAGCGGCGGAGCATGCGGATTAATTCGATGCAACGCGAAGAACCTTACCAAGGCTTGACATATACGAGAACGGGCTAGAAATAGTCAACTCTTTGGACACTCGTAAACAGGTGGTGCATGGTTGTCGTCAGCTCGTGTCGTGAGATGTTGGGTTAAGTCCCGCAACGAGCGCAACCCTCGTCCTATGTTGCCAGCACGTAATGGTGGGAACTCATGGGAGACTGCCGGGGTCAACTCGGAGGAAGGTGGGGATGACGTCAAATCATCATGCCCCTTATGTCTTGGGCTTCACGCATGCTACAATGGCCGGTACAAAGGGCTGCAATACCGCAAGGTGGAGCGAATCCCAAAAAGCCGGTCTCAGTTCGGATTGAGGTCTGCAACTCGACCTCATGAAGTTGGAGTCGCTAGTAATCGTGGATCAGCAACGCCACGGTGAATACGTTCCCGGGCCTTGTACACACCGCCCGTCAAGTCATGAAAGTCGGTAACACCCGAAGCCAGTGGCCCAACCGCAAGGAGGGAGCTGTCGAAGGTGGGATCGGTGATTAGGACTAAGTCGTAACAAGGTAGCCGTACCGGAAGGTGCGGCTGGATCACCTCCTTTCTAAGGAGCATCTGCTGTCTCGCTTAGGCGAGTGCAGCCAGAAGCCGGATCTGAGACGTTCGTTCTCAGCCGGTAGCTCATGGGTGGAACATTGACTTTGGTGGTCGGCGAGAGCCGGCAGCTCAGTACGCATCCTTCGGGGTGCTGGAACGGCAGCTGGCAGGAACCGGCCACATGCACGCTGTTGGGTCCTGAGGGACCGGGCCTCGAGGGTGACCTCGAGACACGATTCCTCGGACCGCGGTCTGACCGACTAGAAGGTGCTCTCTCTGGAAACAGGGCAGGAGCCGTCGGCAGGAGCGGTACCGACCGTATGTTGAGAACTACACAGTGGACGCGAGCATCTTAGAACTGAGGTCGCGAGACCTCGGATCTACGATCAAACATCTCGAAAGAGATATAGATCATTGGTCTGCGTCGAACACCTTCGGGTGCGAGATGCACGATCGATTCAAACTCATGTAGTCAAGTTTCTAAGAGCAAACGGTGGATGCCTTGGCATCTGGAGCCGAAGAAGGACGTAGCAATCTGCGATAAGCCTCGGGGAGCTGATAAGCGAGCTTTGAGCCGAGGATTTCCGAATGGGGAAACCCCGCTGGGCGTACTTGTGCGACCCAGTGACTCCCGCCTGAATATATAGGGCGGGTAGAGGGAACGTGGGGAAGTGAAACATCTCAGTACCCACAGGAAGAGAAAACAACAGTGATTCCGTCAGTAGTGGCGAGCGAACGCGGATCAGGCTAAACCGATCATGTGTGATAGCCGGCAGGCGTTGCATGGTCGGGGTTGCGGGACTTTCCTGCTGCTCTGCCGAGCAGTAAGGGTTACAGCGCGATATAGACGAATGGTCTTGAAAGGCCAGCCACAGAGGGTGCCAGCCCCGTAGTTGAAATGTCGTAATGGCCCGGAGAGTATCCCAAGTAGCACGGGGCCCGAGAAATCCCGTGTGAATCTGTCAGGACCACCTGATAAGCCTAAATACTCCCAGATGACCGATAGCGGACAAGTACCGTGAGGGAAAGGTGAAAAGTACCCCGGGAGGGGAGTGAAATAGTACCTGAAACCGTTTGCTTACAAACCGTCGGAGCAGCCCTAGTAGCTGTGACGGCGTGCCTTTTGAAGAATGAGCCTGCGAGTTAGCGATATGTGGCGAGGTTAACCCGAGAGGGGTAGCCGTAGCGAAAGCGAGTCTGAATAGGGCGATTCAGTCGCATGTCCTAGACCCGAAGCGAAGTGATCTATCCATGGCCAGGTTGAAGCGACGGTAAGACGTCGTGGAGGACCGAACCCACTTAGGTTGAAAACTGAGGGGATGAGCTGTGGATAGGGGTGAAAGGCCAATCAAACTTCGTGATAGCTGGTTCTCTCCGAAATGCATTTAGGTGCAGCGTTGCGTGTTTCTTGCCGGAGGTAGAGCTACTGGATGGCCGATGGGCCCCAAAAGGTTACTGACGTCAGCCAAACTCCGAATGCCGGTAAGTGAGAGCGCAGCAGTGAGACAGTGGGGGATAAGCTTCATTGTCGAGAGGGAAACAACCCAGACTACCGACTAAGGTCCCTAAGCGTGTGCTAAGTGGGAAAGGATGTGGAGTTGCATAGACAACCAGGAGGTTGGCTTAGAAGCAGCCACCCTTGAAAGAGTGCGTAATAGCTCACTGGTCAAGTGATTCCGCGCCGACAATGTAACGGGGCTCAAGCACACCACCGAAGTCGTAGGATTCGCATAATAGGTAGGCCTTCGTGGTCCAGCCGTGCGGATCGGTAGGAGAGCGTCGTGTGGCCAGAGAAGCGGCGGTGTGAACCAGCCGTGGAGGCCACACGAGTGAGAATGCAGGCATGAGTAGCGAAAGACGGGTGAGAAACCCGTCCTCCGAAAGACCAAGGGTTCCAGGGCCAGGTTAATCCGCCCTGGGTAAGTCGGGACCTAAGGCGAGGCCGACAGGCGTAGTCGATGGATAACGGGTTGATATTCCCGTACTGACGAAGAACCGCCCAAGCTAATCCAGTAATGCTAAGAGTCCGAATACCGGTGACCGATCCCTTAGGGGAGGAGCGCCGGGGCTAGCACTCGACCCTACGCTGGTGCGGCTAGCGTATTAACAGGTGTGACGCAGGAAGGTAGCTGAGCCGGGCGATGGTTGTCCCGGTGTAAGGATGTAGGGCGAACGATAGGCAAATCCGTCGTTCACATAGCCTGAGATCCGATGCGTACCCCTCACGGGGGAAATCAGTGATCCTATGCTGCCGAGAAAAGCATCGACGCGAGGTTCTAGTCACCCGTACCCCAAACCGACTCAGGTGGTCAGGTAGAGAATACCAAGGAGATCGAGAGAATCGTGGTTAAGGAACTCGGCAAAATGCCCCCGTAACTTCGGGAGAAGGGGGGCCGGATTCGTGAAGGGATTTACTCCCGGAGCGTTGAAGGCCGCAGAGACCAGTGGGAAGCGACTGTTTACTAAAAACACAGGTCCGTGCTAAGTCGCAAGACGATGTATACGGACTGACGCCTGCCCGGTGCTGGAAGGTTAAGAGGAAGGGTTAGCGCAAGCGAAGCTCTGAATTTAAGCCCCAGTAAACGGCGGTGGTAACTATAACCATCCTAAGGTAGCGAAATTCCTTGTCGGGTAAGTTCCGACCTGCACGAATGGCGTAACGACTTCCCAGCTGTCTCAACCGCGAACTCGGCGAAATTGCACTACGAGTAAAGATGCTCGTTACGCGCAGCAGGACGGAAAGACCCCGTGACCTTTACTACAGCTTGGTATTGGTGTTCGGTGTGGCTTGTGTAGGATAGGTGGGAGACTGTGAAGCGGGCACGCTAGTGTTCGTGGAGTCATTGTTGAAATACCACTCTGGTCACTCTGGATATCTAACTTCGAACCGTAATCCGGTTCAGGGACAGTGCCTGGTGGGTAGTTTAACTGGGGCGGTTGCCTCCCAAAAAGTAACGGAGGCGCCCAAAGGTTCCCTCAACCTGGTTGGCAATCAGGTGTCGAGTGTAAGTGCACAAGGGAGCTTGACTGTGAGACTGACAGGTCGAGCAGGGACGAAAGTCGGGACTAGTGATCCGGCAGTGGCTTGTGGAAGCGCTGTCGCTCAACGGATAAAAGGTACCTCGGGGATAACAGGCTGATCTTGCCCAAGAGTCCATATCGACGGCATGGTTTGGCACCTCGATGTCGGCTCGTCGCATCCTGGGGCTGGAGTAGGTCCCAAGGGTTGGGCTGTTCGCCCATTAAAGCGGTACGCGAGCTGGGTTTAGAACGTCGTGAGACAGTTCGGTCCCTATCCGCTGCGCGCGCAGGAAGTTTGAGAGGATCTGACCCTAGTACGAGAGGACCGGGTTGGACGAACCTCTGGTGTGTCAGTTGTTCCGCCAGGAGCACCGCTGATTAGCTACGTTCGGGATGGATAACCGCTGAAAGCATCTAAGCGGGAAGCCGGCCTCAAGATGAGACTTCCATACCATTTATGGTGAGAGGCTCCCAGCCAGACGACTGGGTTGATAGGCGGGATGTGGAAGAGGGGACTAAAGACCCTCGCAGCTGACCCGTACTAATAAGCCGATAACTTGACAACAACCTCCCTCCTTGTGAGGGGAATGAGTTTGCTGCTCGCGTCCACTTTGTGGTTCTCGATTTACGGTCGAGAACTACGCTCAGACAGGATCACTGTGCGAACAGTGCTCTGCATGTCTGTCCGTAAACGATTGATAAATCAATAGTGTTTCGGCGGCCATAGCGAAGGGGAAACGCCCGGTTACATTCCGAACCCGGAAGCTAAGACCTTCTGCGCCGATGGTACTGCGAGGGGGACCTCGTGGGAGAGTAGGACACCGCCGGACTTCTTTGTGAGATGGCCACCCAGTGATGGGTGGCCATTTTGCGTTAACGCACCAGCACGCTGGTCGACCTCACCGCGAGGTCGGCCAGTCTCGAACCCAGGGAGTCACCCATGGCTGAACGCCCCGATCGTCCACGGCGCGACGACCGGCCGAAGCGCGACGGCGCACCCCGTCGCGATGGTGCCCCACAGCGCGACGGCGCACCCCGTCGCGATGGTGCCCCACAGCGCGACGGCGCACCCCGTCGCGACGGTGCTCCGAAGCGCGATGGTGCCCCTCGCCGAGACGGTGCGCCCACCCGTGACGGAGCGGCTCGACGCAGCGGGGCGCCTCAGCGCGACGGTGCGCCGCGGCGCGATGGCGCGGGCTACCGCGGCCCGCGGCCGGCGGGCGCATCCCGACCGGATCGCCCGCGTCGGCCGGACGGCGACAACGACCGCCCGCGGCACGACGACCCGCCGATTCCCGAGCACGTCACCGGCAAAGAGCTCGACCGCCACGCGCGCAACGAGCTGCGCACTCTCGCGAAGGAGAACGCCGACCGCGTGGCGCAGCACCTCGTCATGGCCGCCGAGCTCATCGACGACGACCCCGCGCTCGCGCATCGGCACGCGGCGGCTGCCGCTCGTCGCGCGGGTCGCATCGCGGTGGCGCGTGAGACGTACGCCATCACGGCCTACGCGAACGGCGACTTCGCGCTCGCGCTGCGCGAGCTGCGCACCTACCGTCGCATCTCCGGCTCGAACGAGCAGCTGCCGCTCATGGTCGACTGCGAGCGGGGTCTGGGGCGTCCCGAGAAGGCGCTCGAGCTCGCGCGCTCGGTCGACCGCGCAACACTGACGGAAGCCGCGCGGGTCGAGCTCGCGATCGCGATGTCGGGCGCGCGCCTCGACCTCGATCAGACCGAGCAGGCACTGCTCGAGCTCGAGATCCCCCAGCTCGACCCCACGACCGCCTACCGCTACAGCCCCGCTCTCTTCGACTCCTACGCTGTCGTGCTCGCCGAGCTCGGGCGCGAGGAGGAGGCCGACGAGTGGGCGCGTCGAGCCGACGTCGCCGCCGCGGCCATTGCTGCGGCTGACGGCGAGACGCCCGCCGATGACACCATCGAGATCGTCGAAGAGGAAGGGGAGGCTGGCGCTGCGGAGGCACGCCAGCCCGAGTCGGAGGTCGACGTCGCGGAGGGCGACGATGCCGCTCGGTAAGCGTCGGCACACCCCGCTCACCGAGCGGGATGCTCTGCTCCTCGACCTCGACGGCGTCGTCTACACGGGGCCGGGGGCGATCCCGCACGCGGTCGAGAGCATCACGCGTGCTGCGGAGAGCGTGCGCGTCGGCTACATCACCAACAACGCCTCTCGCACTGACGAGGCCGTCGCCGAGCACTTGAGTGAGCTCGGGCTCTCCGTCGCCGCGAGCGATGTCGTGACGAGCCCGCAGGCCGCGGTGCGCGTGCTCGCAGATCTCGTGGAGCCCGGCTCGCGCATCCTCGTCGTCGGAGGCGACGGCCTCGTGAGCGAGGTCGAGAACGCGGGGTTCACGGTGACGCGCTCGGCGGAGGACGACCCCGCGGCCGTCATTCAAGGGTTCGCGCCGCACGTCGGTTGGGAGCACCTGGCCGAGGCGTCGTTCGCCCTGCACACCGGCATTCCGTGGGTGGCGACGAACACCGACTGGACCATCCCCGTTGCGCGCGGCATCGCGCCCGGCAACGGCACCCTCGTCTCGGCCGTGCACCTCGCCGTCGGCCGCCTGCCCGTCTTCGCCGGCAAGCCCGAGAAGCCCATCTTCGACGTCGCAGCCGAGCGGTTCGGGGCTCGCAACGCCCTCGTCGTGGGGGACCGCCTCGACACCGACATCCTCGGCGGCAACCGCGCCGGCATGGCGACCGCGCTCGTGCTCACGGGCATCGACCGCGCCAAGCAGGTGCTCGCGGCGCCCGCCGGTCAGCATCCCGACTACATCCTCACCGACCTGCGGCAGCTCTTCGAGGCGTATCCCGACGTGCGGGAGAGCGTCGAGGACGGCGTGCGCACGGTCGAGGTCGGCAAGGCTGTCGTGCGCATGAAGCAGCACGTGGTGCGCGTCGCCCGGGCGGGTGATCCGCTCGATCTGCTGCGCGCGGGCGCCGCCGTGATCCACTCCTCGGGGCTGCAGATCTTCGCCCTGGACGTCGATGAGCAGTTGCGCGACCTGGCGGTACGCTCGTAGCCATGGACGGCGACGGCGACGCGACTGCGGGGGAGGCGACGACCTCGGCACACGTCGAGGCTCCGACCTCGGGCGGCTCGACGTCAGATGAGTCGAGCCAGGTGGTGGAGGCTGACGAGGCCCTTCTCTCGCGCCTCGCCCTCATCGAGGAGCGGCCTCTCGCGGACCGTGCGGCGGTGTTCCGGCAGCTGCACGACGAGCTGAGGACGGAGCTCGAGGCGACCGACGGCCCGGCCGCCGACCCGATGCGCCCGGCGTGAGCTCCCGACTCGACGTCGCACTCGTGACGCGCGGGCTCGCGCGCTCCCGCACCGTTGCCCGCGGGGCGATCGAGGAGGGTCGCGTGCGGGTCGACGGGCGCGCGGTGGTCAAGCCCGCGCATCCCGTCTCGGCGGATGCTGCGCTCACGATCGACGCCGACGACGGGTACGTCAGCCGCGCCGCGCACAAGCTCGTCGCCGCCCTCGACGCGACTGCGCGCGAGGGCCGGCCGCTCGAGATCGAGGGAGCCCTCGCGCTCGACCTCGGCGCCTCGACCGGGGGATTCACGCAGGTGCTGCTCGAGCGCGGCGCGCGGCGCGTGATCGCGCTCGACGTGGGGCACGGTCAGCTCGACCCGCTGCTGCGTGCCGACGCGCGCGTCGTCGTCGTCGAGGGGGAGAACGCGCGCGCCCTCACGGCCGAGCGGCTCGCCGCCGTGAGCGGCGTCGCCGAGCGGCCCGACCTCGTCGTGGGCGACCTGAGCTTCATCTCCCTCACGCTCGTGCTGCCGGCGATCGTCGCCACCGTCGGCACCTCGGTGCCGCTCGTCCTGCTGATCAAGCCGCAGTTCGAGGTGGGTCGGCAGGGCATCCGCGAAGGGGTCGTGCGCGATGCCGACGCGCGCGCGGAAGCGATCATGAGCGTGCTGTGGGCGGCGCACGACGTCGGACTCGCCGCCGACACGATCGCTCCCTCCCCACTGGCGGGTGTGCACGGCAATCTGGAGTTTCTCGCGGTCTTCCGGCCGACTGTCGGTCGGAGTCCGACACAATGGAGGGAGCACGTGGATGCTCTCGCGCACGCCCGCGGGGTCTGAGCGCAGCATCACCCCTGACCGCAGCACCGCAGACCGCAGTACCCAGGAGTCCTCGTGACCGCCGACCGCCACCTTCTCGTCGTCGCCCACACCGGCCGCGCCGAGTCGCTCGCGGCCGCCGTGCGCGCCGTGCACCACATTCGCGATGCCGGCCTCGTCGCGGTCGCCGCCGAGGATTCGGTGGAGGAGCTGCGGGCTGCCGCGAAGGTCGACGACCTGCGCGTGCTCGGCCGCGACGTCGGCGTCGGCGAGCTCGAGCTCGTCATCGTGCTCGGCGGCGACGGCACGATCCTGCGCGCCGCGGAGCTCGCTCGCGGCGGCTCGGCGCCCCTCCTCGGCGTGAACCTCGGGCACGTCGGCTTCCTCGCCGAGAGCGAGCGCGACGACCTCACGGCCGCGCTCGACCGAGCGCTCGACCGGGACTACCTCGTCGAGGAGCGCATGACGCTCGCCGTGCGCGTCAAGCTCGGCGGCGAGGTCATCTACGAGACGTGGGCGCTCAACGAGGCGACGGTCGAGAAGGCGAGCCGCGAGCGGATGCTCGAGGTCGTCATCGAGGTCGATGGCCGACCGCTCTCGAGCTTCGGCTGCGACGGCGTTGTCATGTCGACGCCGACCGGCTCGACCGCCTACGCGTTCTCCGCCGGCGGCCCCATCGTGTGGCCGAGCCTCGACGCGATGCTGCTCGTGCCGCTCAGCGCGCACGCGCTGTTCGCGCGGCCCATCGTCGTGGGGCCCGACTCCTCCCTCGCGGTCGAGGTGCTCGATCGCACGCAGGGCACGGGAGTGCTGTGGTGCGACGGCCGCCGCGCCTTCGAGCTGCCCACGGGTGCGCGCGTGATCTCGCGCCGCTCACCCACGCCGGTGCGCCTCGCGCGCCTGCACACGGGCCCATTCACCGACCGGCTCGTCAACAAGTTCGCCCTGCCGACCACCGGCTGGCGGGGCCCCATCGATGAGGAGGCCCGCGACTCGTGATCGAAGAGATCTCCATCCGCCACCTCGGCGTCATCGGCGAGGCACAGCTTCCCCTCGGGCCCGGCTTCACGGCTCTCACGGGCGAGACGGGCGCCGGCAAGACCATGGTCGTCACCGCCCTCGGCCTCCTGCTCGGCGATCGCGCCGACACGGGGGCGATCCGCTCGGGCAGCGGTCAGGCCCTCGTCGAGGGGCATTGGAGCATCGACGAGCGCGGCGCTGTCGCCGACCGCGTGCGGGATGCCGGGGGAGACCTCGACGAAGGTGCGCTCATCCTCAGCCGCTCGATCTCGCAGGAGGGCCGCTCGCGCGCCGTCGTCGGCGGGCGCTCGACCCCCGTGGGCGTGCTCAACGAGATCGGGCAGCAGCTCGTCGTGGTGCACGGGCAAAGCGACCAGGTGCGGCTCAAGTCGTCGACGGCGCAGCGCGAGGCTCTCGACCGCTTCGCCGGGCCCGAGCTCGCGCACGTGCTCGGCGACTACCAGGAGGTCTTCCGCCGCTGGATGGACGCGCAGTCCGAGCTCGACGTGCTCGTCGCCGACCGCGACCGCCGCGCTCGTGAGGCGGAGGATCTGCGCGCCGCGATGACGGAGATCGAGGAGGCCGCGCCGCGCCGTGGCGAGGACGACGAGCTCACCGCTCGCGCCGAGCGCCTCACCAACGTGGAGGACCTGCGGCTCGCCGCCGCGCAGGCGCACGAGCTCATCTCCTCGGAGAGCCTCGACGAGGCGCGCGACGCCGTCGCCCTGCTCGAGACGGCTCGCCGCACGATCGACCGCGTCTCGGGTCATGACCCGGCACTCGAGCCCATCGCCGAGTCGATCGCCAACGCTGGCTTCGTCGTCGGCGAGCTCGCGACGCAGCTCGCGAGCTACCTCGCCTCGCTCGACACCGACGGCGGGCGCGAGCTCGAGACGGTGCAGGAGCGTCGCGCGGAACTCGCGAACCTCATGCGCAAGTACGGGCCGAGCCTCGACGAGGTCATCGACTACCTCGACTCCGGCAGCAGCCGCTTGCTCGAGCTCGACCAGGACAGCGACCGCATCGACGCCCTGCGACTCGAGGTCGACGCCGACCGCGCGCGCGTGAGCGAGCTCGCCGATCGGCTCAGCGACCTGCGCCGCACCGCCGGTATCCGGCTCTCCGAGCGCGTGACGGGCGAGCTCGCGGCCCTCGCGATGAGCGGAGCCCGCATCACGGTCGACGTCACGACGCGCGAGGAGTACACGCTGAGCGGGCGCGACCAGGTGGCGATTCTGCTGCAGCCGCATCCCGGAGCCGAACCGCGACCCCTCGGGCGCGGTGCCTCCGGGGGAGAGCTGTCGCGCGTCATGCTCGCGCTCGAAGTCGTCATCGCCGCGACTGACCCCGTGCCGACGTTCATCTTCGACGAGGTCGACGCGGGCGTCGGCGGCTCCAGTGCGATCGAGATCGGGCGGCGCCTCGCACGCCTCGCCCAGAGCTCGCAGGTCATCGTCGTCACTCACCTCGCTCAAGTGGCGGCCTTCGCCACCAACCACCTGCGCGTCGTCAAAGACAGTGCGGGCACCGTCACAGCGTCGAGCGTGCAGCAGCTCGGCGGCGAGGAGCGCGTCGCCGAGATGGCACGGCTGCTGAGCGGCCTGCCGGACAGCGAGACGGGTCTCACGCACGCGCGCGAGCTGCTCGAGACGGCGCGCGAGCTCGTCGGCTAGGAGACGCGGGCCGGGCACTGCTGCCTCTCTCGTGCCGCCCCGATTCTGCGCGCTCAGCCGCGGATCGGTACGCGGTACTCGGCCACCGTGCCGTCGCGCTCCTCGATCGTGACGGTGAGCGCGAGGTCATCGGTGTCGACGCCGTCCGTGGTGATTCCCTCGGGCGTGGCGAGCACGTGCGTCGTGGGCGCGAAGTCGGCCGTGCAGAACTCGGCAGGGTTCGGCGCGAAGTCGAGCACGACGACGCCCGTCTCGGCGGGCTGCAAGCTGCGGGCGATCGGCGGGCAGCCCGAACTGCCCCACGTCACGACGCGGATCGTCTCGCGGGCTTCGCCCCAGAACGCGAGCGGATCGCCGCTCGCGAGGTCTTCATCATCGAGCTCGATGTCAGCGGGAGTGCCGCGGATGACCTCGAGGGCGATCGAGTCGACGGGCTCCTCGGCCGGCTCGTCAGGAGCCGCGCTCCCCAGCGGCAGGATCGGCACACTCTCCACCGTGGGCTCGGCCGGCCCGAATGCGGTATCCGCGAGCGAGACCTCCACCTCGAGGCCCGCCGAGGCGGCGTCGACACCCTCGGGTACGGCGAACACGTGCGTGCGGGGCGCCAGATCGTCGGTGCACGCTTCGGCTGGCCCCTTCTCGAAGTCGATCGCGAGCTGCCTCGCGGTGAGCATCTCGATGCGCACGGCGATGAAGGGGCAGGACGAGCTGCCGAAGGTCACGACCGTGAGCGTCTCGCCCTCGTCGGAGACCCACGCGAGCGGCTCACCCCTCCAGTCGGGGTCGTTCCACGGCTCGCTCACGGGGGCGTCGGGCGGTAGGCCCTGCGCCTCGGAGAGAGCGACAGACGTGGGTGTGCCGCCCGAGCCCGAGCATCCCGCCATCAACAGCACCCCCAGCAGTGTCGCGGAGGCGGTGAGCGAGTGCCTGCGCATCATGCGCCCAGCGTACGCTCGCTCTCACTCTGCATCACGACGTGAAGTCGGGGTCTCCGCTCGTCGCGCACGTGCCCGACTGGACGGGGGCGTCGTCCGTGACGAAGAACGTCGCCGACGAGTCAGACGTCGCGTCGATGCAGAAGCGACCGGCGGCGATCGTGATGACGGGCGCGGCGATCGTCGAGGTGGCGAAGCCGTAGTCGGCGAGGTCGTCCGCGTCGCTCGTGTAGCTGCCCTCGTGCTCCACCGAGTAGGCGACGAGGGCCGTGCGAATGTTCACCAGGTCGCTCGTCGCGACCGCATTGTGCGCCAGATTCTGCTGGCCGATGAAGATCGGGACGGCAATGGCGGCGAGGATGCCCACGATGATCACCACGACGAGGAGCTCGATGAGCGTGAAGCCGCCGTCGGGGGTCGAGAAGGGTGGCCGCGACCGCTGGGCGGTGCGCGGCGCCGTGCCGTGGGTGAGCGTCATGCGGCTCCCTCCCGGTGGTGCGTCGAGTGACGAGGGCAGGCCGTTCTCGCAGACCGCAGCACCAGACTCACCCTCGATGATGCCGCACCGATGCCGAGCGCAGAATCCCCTCTCCGGGGGAGGGCCCGAGAGGGTTCCGAGGAGAGCGGTGCGCGCGTCGGGAGCCGCCGGCCCGCAAGTCGGATACGATGAAACCCCGTGGCGGACACTTCTGAGACAGGTTCTGACGGGCGAGACTTCGAGCACGTCACGAAGCACATCTTCGTGACCGGGGGTGTCGTCTCATCCCTGGGCAAGGGCCTCACCGCCGCGTCTCTCGGCAACCTGCTCACCGCGCGGGGCCTGCGCGTCGTCATGCAGAAGCTCGACCCGTACCTCAACGTCGACCCCGGCACGATGAACCCCTTCCAGCACGGCGAGGTCTTCGTGACCGACGACGGGGCCGAGACCGACCTCGACATCGGGCACTACGAGCGGTTTCTCGACCTCAACCTCAGCCAGGCGGCGAACGTCACGACCGGGCAGATCTACTCGGAGGTCATCGCGAAGGAGCGCCGCGGCGAGTACCTCGGCGACACGGTGCAGGTCATTCCGCACATCACCGACGAGATCAAGCGCCGCATGCGCCTGCAGGCGCAGGACGACCCGAAGCCGGACGTCATCATCACCGAGATCGGCGGCACCGTCGGCGATATCGAGTCGCAGCCGTTCATCGAGTCGGCCCGGCAGGTGCGCCACGAGCTCGGCCGCAAGAACGTCTTCTTCGTGCACGTCTCGCTCGTGCCGTTCATGAACGCGAGCGGCGAGCAGAAGACGAAGCCCACGCAGCACTCCGTCGCGATGCTTCGCTCGATCGGCATCCAGCCCGACGCCCTCGTGCTGCGCAGCGACCGGCCCGTCTCGAGCGGCAACCGCCGCAAGATCGCGCTCATGTGCGACGTCGAGGAGGCGGCCGTCGTCAACGCCGTCGACGTGCCCTCCATCTACGACATCCCCTCGATGCTGCACAGCCAGGGCCTCGACGCCTACATCATGGACCAGCTCGACCTCGTCGCCGGCGACGTCGTGTGGGACGGCTGGAAGGATTTGCTCACGGCGGTGCACGAGCCCAAGCGCGAGGTCACGATCGGACTCGTCGGCAAGTACATCGATCTGCCCGACGCCTACCTCTCCGTCACCGAGGCCCTGCGGGCGGGCGGCTTCGCGCACCAGGCGAAGGTCGCGATCCGCTGGATCCCCTCCGACGAGTGCGAGACGCCCGAGGGCGCCGCACGCCACCTGTCAGAGCTCGACGGCATGTGCGTTCCCGGCGGCTTCGGTGTGCGCGGCATCGAGGGCAAGCTCGGGGCTCTCCGGTTCGCGCGCGAGAACGAGATTCCCGTGCTCGGCCTGTGCCTCGGCCTGCAGTGCATGGTCGTCGAGTACGCGCGCAACGTCGCGGGCCTGCCGGGCGCCTCCAGCAGCGAGTTCGACCCCGACACCGAGTACCCGGTGATCGCGACGATGGCCGAGCAGGTCGACATCATCGCGGCCGGCGACATGGGCGGCACGATGCGCCTCGGGCTGTACGAGGCGGCGCTCACCTCCGGCTCGATCGTCGCCGAGCTGTACGGCTCGCAAGTTTCGCACGAGCGCCACCGCCACCGCTACGAGGTCAACAACGCCTACCGCGAGCAGATCGCCGCCGCAGGTCTGACGTTCTCGGGCACGAGCCCCGACGGCTCGCTCGTCGAGTACGTGGAGCTGCCGCGCGAGGTGCACCCGTTCTACGTGGCGACGCAGGCGCACCCCGAGCTGCGGTCGCGGCCGACGGCGGCGCACCCGCTGTTCCGCGGGCTCATCGACGCGGCGATCGCGCGCCAGAAGGCCTCGCGCCTGTTCGACGACGAGGCGGGTTCGGCCGCGTGAGCGCCGGCGCTGCGGGTGACGATGCGGCGGTCGATGCAGTGGTCGTGGATGCTCAGGGCGAGGGTGCCCGAGAGCTCCGAGACGAGGCGCGCAGCGTCGAGGTGCTGCGCAGCGATGTCGCCTTCGACGGGGTCGTGTGGGACATCCGTCGTGAGGAATTCGCGTACGGAGACGTGACCCTCACGCGGGAGTTCATGGAGCATCCCGGGGCCGTCGCCGTTCTCGTGATCGACGAGTCGGACCGCGTGCTGACGATCCAGCAGTACCGGCACCCCATCCAGATGCGCAACTGGGAGCTGCCGGCGGGCCTGCTTGACGTCGAGGGGGAGCCGCCGCTCGAGGCCGCGCAGCGCGAGCTCGCCGAGGAGGCCGACCTCGTGGCGGCCGCGTGGGAGCCGCTCATCACTCTGCACACCTCGCCGGGCGGGTCGGACGAGGTCATCCACGTCTTCCGCGCGACGGAGCTCTCGGCGACGGACGAGGTCTTCGAGCGCGAGGCGGAGGAGGCCGACATCGTGCCGCGCTGGGTGCCGCTCGCCGAGGCGGTCGATGCGGCGCTCGCCGGGCGCGTGCACAACGGCATCTTCCTCGCGGCGATCCTCGCCGAGCACGCGCGCCGCACGCGGGAGTAGTCGTGTCGCCCCGCCCCGGTGCTGCGAGCGACACCCCGACGCCGGGCGGCGACGCGCCGCGCGCGGAGCCGGGCGACCGGGGTGACGCAACAGCCTCCCCGCGGGTAGCGTCGGCCATCGAGCGCGCCGTCGAGCGGTACGTGCGCCACGTCGCGCTCGAGCGCGGGCGCTCGCCGCACACGGTCTCGGCGTACCGGCGCGATCTGGCGCGCTACGCCGAGCATCTGCGCGCGCGAGGGATCGACGAGCCGGGGAGCATCGGCGAGGCCGATGTGTCGGCGTTCGTCGCGGCCGTCCGCGCGCCAGCCGACGGTTCGCCGGGGGTGGCGCCGTCCACGGCGGCGCGCATGCTGTCGAGCGTGCGCGGCTGGCACCGCTTCCTCGTCGAGGAGGGTCTGGCCGACCGCCACGTGTCGGCCGAGCAGCGCCCGCCGAAGCAGCCGCGCCGCCTGCCGAAGGCGATCAGCATCGACGAGGTGGAGCGCCTGCTGGAGGCGTGCGCGGGCGACGACCCGTTGCGGCTGCGCGACCGCGCCCTGCTCGAGCTGCTGTACGCGACGGGGGCGCGCGTGAGCGAGGCGGTTGACCTCGCGGTGGACGACGTGCTCGGCGACGACGGCGCCGTGGCGGAGGCGGTGCGGCTGTTCGGCAAGGGGCGCAAGCAGCGCCTCGTGCCCCTGGGTCGCTACGCGCGCGAGGCCCTCGAGGCGTACCTCGTGCGCGCGCGGCCGCTGCTCGCGCGGCAGGGCGGCTCGACGCCGGCGCTGTTCCTGGGGGCGCGCGGGGCGGCGCTGTCGCGGCAGAGCGTGTGGTTGGTGATCCGGGATGCTGCGGCGCGGGCATCCCTGACTGCCGAATTGTCGCCGCACACCCTGCGGCACTCTTTCGCGACCCACCTGCTGGAGGGCGGCGCCGACGTGCGCGTCGTGCAGGAGCTGCTCGGGCACGCCTCCGTCGCGACGACGCAGCTGTACACACTCGTGACGGCGGACGCCGTGCGCGAGGCGTGGGCGACGGCGCACCCGCGCGCGCTGTAGTCGCGCGGCCGTCGTGCGGAGCGCCGCCCAGCAGCACCGCCCGCGGTCACTAGACTGGGGCGCTATGAGTGGGGAGAGGTCAGACGAGTCGGCACTGCCGGGCTTCGACGACATGGTGCAGGGCCCGACCGGCCGCGCGCTGCGCGAATGGCCCGAGCCCCCGCCGCTCAGCGGCCACGGCCCCGCGCGCATCATCGCTCTGTGCAACCAGAAGGGCGGCGTCGGCAAGACGACGACCACGATCAGCCTCGGCGCGGCGCTCGCCGACTACGGCCGCCGCACGCTCGTCATCGACTTCGACCCGCAGGGCGCCCTCTCGGCGGGCCTCGGCATGCCCAGCCACGACGTCGTCACCATCTACGACCTGCTGCTCGGCAAAGAGAAGGACGCCCGCAAGGCCGTCCAGGCGACCAAGACCAAGGGCCTCGACCTCATCCCGGCCAACATCGACCTGAGCGCCGCCGAAGTGCACCTCGTCAACGAGGTGGCGCGCGAGCAGATCCTCGCCCGCGTGCTCGCCCCCGTCGTCGACGACTACGACGTCATCCTCATCGACTGCCAGCCGAGCCTCGGCCTCCTCACCGTCAACGCCCTCACGGCGGCGCACGGCGTGCTCATCCCGCTCGAGTGCGAGTACTTCGCGCTGCGCGGCGTCGCCCTGCTCGTGGAGACGATCGACAAGGTGCGCGACCGCCTCAACCCGGCCGTGCAGCTCGACGGCATCCTCGCCACCATGTACGACGCGCGCACCCTGCACAGCCGCGAGGTGCTCGAGCGCGTCGTCGAGGTGTTCGGCGAGAAGGTGCTCGAGACCGTCATCGGCCGCACCGTGAAGTTCCCCGACGCGACCGTCGCCGGCGCCCCCATCACGAGCTTCGCCCCCGACCACCCGGCCGCCGCCGCCTACCGCCAGCTGGCTCGAGAGCTGATCGCCCGTGGCCAGGTCGCCTGAGCCGACCGTCGCGGGGTTGGCTGCGCAGGCGGGCGCCGTCGCGGCGGCAGAGGCTTCTGTCGAGGATGCTCCGCGCGGGTTCCGCGTCACGCTCGACGACTTCGACGGCCCGTTCGACCTGCTGCTGAGCCTCATCACCAAGCGCGAGCGCGACATCACCGAGCTCAGCCTCAGTGCCGTGACGGACGAGTTTCTCGCCTACCTGCGCGCCCTCGAGGCGGAGGACCACCTCGACGAGGCGAGCGAGTTCCTCGTCATCGCCGTGACGCTGCTCGACCTCAAGATCGCGAGCCTGCTGCCGCAGGGCGAGCTCGTCGACGCGGAGGACGTCGCGCTGCTCGAAGCGCGCGACCTGCTCTTCGCCCGACTGCTGCAGTACCGCGCCTTCAAGGAGGCGAGCGCGTGGTTCGCCGAGCGGCTCGAGGCGGAGAGCCGCCGCCACGTGCGCTCCGTGCGGCTCGAGGACCAGTACCGGCAGCGCACGCCCGAGCTGCAGTGGACTCTCAGCCTCGACGACTTCGCGGCGCTCGCCCTGCTCGCCCTCACGCCGCGCGAGATCCCCCTCGTCGGCCTCGACCACCTGCACGCTCCGCTCATCTCGGTGCGCGAGCAGGCGGCGCACGTCGTCGCCCTCCTGCGGCGCGGCGACCCCGTGTCGTTCCGCCAGCTCATCGCGGGGGCCGAGGGCAAGGGCGTCATCGTCGCGCGCTTCCTCGCCCTGCTCGAGCTGTACCGGCACTCGGCCGTCGGCTTCGAGCAGCTCGAGCCCCTCGGCGAGCTCACCGTGCGGTGGACGGCCGAGAACTGGAGCGACGAGAACCTCGTGAACCTGGGGGCCGACTATGGCCAGTGACGCTGACGTGACCGAGGGCACGACGGCCGCGAGCGCGCCGGACGGCGCCGAGGAGACGGTGCCTGACGAGACCCCGGCCCCGGGCATCCCGGACCACATCGAGGTGGAGCGCGCCCTCGAGGCGATCCTCATGATCGTCGACGAGCCGCAGAGCCTCATCGGCCTCGCGAGCGCCCTCGGTCGGCCCGTCGGGGTCGTGCGGGCCGCGATCGCCGCGCTCGTCGCCGACTACGACGGCGAGGCGAGCGAGGACGGCACGCCGGGCACGCGGCGCGGCCTCGAGCTGCGCGAGGTCGGCGGCGGCTGGCGCATCTACGTACGCGGCGAGTACGACGACGTCGTGCGCGACTACGTGCAGACGCAGAACCCGTCGAAGCTCTCGCAGGCCGCCCTCGAGACGCTCGCCGTCATCGCCTACAAGCAGCCGATCAGCCGCGGGTCGATCGCGTCGATCCGCGCCGTCAACGTCGACTCGGTCGTGCGCACGCTCCTCGGGCGCGGGCTCATCACGGAAGCCTTCACCGACAGCGAGACGGGCGCCATCCACTACGCGACGACCGACCTGCTGCTCACGCAGCTCGGCATCAACTCGCTCGACGAGCTGCCCCAGATCTCACCGCTGCTCGACGACGGGAGCGCGGGGTTCGACGATGTCCGCTGACGGATACAGCGCTGACCAGCCTGCGGGGGAGCGCCTCCAGAAGGTCATGGCGGCCGCCGGTGTCGCCTCCCGCCGGGTGTGCGAGGACTACATCGCGCAGGGCCGGGTGACCGTCAACGGCGAGCCCGTCGTCGAGCCGGGGCGCCGCGTCGACCCTGCGGTCGACGAGGTCGCGCTCGACGGCGTGGCCATTCAGCTCGACACCACGAAGCGGTACGTCATGCTCAACAAGCCGACGGGCGTCGTGAGCACCATGAAGGACGAGAGCGGCCGCCCCGACCTGCGCCGCTACACCGACCGCTACGACGAGCGCCTCTACAACGTGGGCCGGCTCGACGCCGAGACGAGCGGACTGCTGCTGCTCACCAACGACGGCGAGCTCGCCAACGTGCTCGCCCACCCGCGCTTCGGCGTCGAGAAGACCTACATCGCCAAGGTGCGCGGCAGCGTCACCGCGCCCGTGCTGCGTCGCCTCAAGGAGGGCGTCGAGCTCGACGACGGCCCCATCGCGGCCGACGCGGCCCGGCTGCTCGGCAAGCCCGTGGGCGGGTACAGCATGGTCGAGCTCACGCTGCACTCCGGCCGCAACCGCATCGTGCGCCGCATGCTCGCCGCCGTCGACCACCCCGTCGTCGAGCTCGTGCGCCGCTCCTTCGGCCCGTTGCACCTCGGCACGCTCGCGGCGGGGGAGGTGCGCGACCTCACTAAGGTGGAGCGCGGCGCGCTGCTGACCCTGAGTCGCGCAGCCCGCAGCGGGTCGGATGCGACGGATGCCGCCGCCGCCGAAGCTCGCGCGACCGTCGACGACCCCGACACTCTCGACACGAACCCCGGAGCCCCCCGATGACCGAGCCACGCCCACGGCAGCCCGGCGCGCACGACCGCCGCCTGCAGGGCGACGTGCGCATCGTCGGGGCTGGACTGCTCGGCACGAGCATCGGGCTCGCGCTCACCGCGAAGGGCGTCGACGTCGCCCTGGCCGACCTGTCGCCGACGGCCGTGCGCCTCGCCGTCGACTACGGCGCCGGCCGCCCCGCGTCGGCGGGCGACCGCCCCGCGCTCGTCGTCGTCGCCGTGCCGCCCGACGTCACCGCGTCGACGGTGGCCGCCGAGCTGGAGGCGCATCCCGAGGCCCTCGTCACGGATGTCGCGAGCGTCAAGGGCAGCGTGCTCGCCGAGCTGCGCGCCATCGGCGCTGACGTGAGCCGCTATCTCGGCACGCACCCGATGGCGGGGCGCGAGCGCGGCGGGCCGATCTCGGCGCGCGCCGACCTCTTCGTGGGGCGGCCGTGGGTGCTCGCCGGCCACGACGGCATCAGTTACCGCGCGGCAGGAGCGATCGAAGACCTCATCCTCGACGTGGGCGCCGTGCCGATCGAGCTCAGCGTCGAGGAGCACGATCGCGCCGTGGCGCTCATCAGCCACGTGCCGCAGCTCGTCGCGACCGCGATGGCGGCGCGGCTGCGCGGCGCGAGCAACGCCGCCGTCGACCTCGCCGGGCAGGGAGTGCGCGACGTGACGCGCATCGCCTCGAGCGACCCCGGGCTGTGGGTGCAGATACTCGGGGCGAATGCGGGGCCCGTGGCGGGCATCCTGCGTTCGCTGCGCGACGACCTCGACGAAGCGATCAGCGCGCTCGAGCACCCGAATGCCAGCGGCTCGCGTCGAGCGCTCGCCGACCTGCTCGGCGCGGGCAACGCGGGTGTCGCGCGCATCCCCGGCAAGCACGGCGAGGACCGCCGGTACGCGCAGCTCATCGTCATGGTCGACGACACTCCCGGCCAGTTGGCGCGCCTGCTCACCGAGATCGGCGAGCTCGGCGTCAACATGGAAGACCTGCGGCTCGAGCACTCGCCCGGCGCGCCCATCGGCTTCGCCGAGATCTCCATCGTGCCCGAGGCCGAAGAGCGCCTCATCGCCGAGCTCGAGGCGCGCGGCTGGCGCATTGCCGGCGCGAGCTGAGCTGCCCCGACCATTCCTGCGCGGGCGCGCCTCGCCACGAATCCGACGAGAGGAACCCCATGAGCGACATCATCGTGGCCGTCGACGGCCCCGCCGGCAGCGGCAAGTCGAGTGTGAGCAAGGAGGCCGCCCTGCGCCTCGGATGGGCGTACCTCGACACCGGTGCCGCCTACCGCGCGCTCGCCTGGCACTGCCTCGATGAGGGCGTCGACACCGAGGATGCTGATGCCGTGGTCGCTCGTCTCGCCGACTTCGACTACTCGATCGGGATGGACCCCCAGCACTACTTCGTGCGCGTGGGCGGCGAGGAGATCACGCGCGACATCCGCGAGCCGCGCGTGAGCGCCGTCGTGAGCCACATCGCGCGCGTGCCCGAGGTGCGCGTGGGGCTCAACGACCTGTTCCGTCGGCTCATGGCGGAGAACCCCAAGGACGGCGTGATCGTCGAGGGCCGCGACATCACGACGGTCGTCGCGCCCGATGCGCCGGTGCGCGTACTGCTGACCGCCAGTGCGGAGGCTAGAATGGCGAGAAGGTCGGCGGAGCTGAGCGCCGTGTCGGCCGAGGCGACCGCGCAGCAGCTGGCCTCGCGGGATGCCCAGGATTCCCGCGTGGTGGATTTCATGAATGCCGCTGAGGGCGTCACCACTCTCGACTCCACCGACCTCGACTTCGAGCAGACGGTGCT
The DNA here is from genome assembly GCF_009371975.2 of Microcella pacifica. Classification (GTDB taxonomy): domain Bacteria; phylum Actinomycetota; class Actinomycetes; order Actinomycetales; family Microbacteriaceae; genus Microcella; species Microcella pacifica. The sequence goes on along the minus strand of NZ_VIKT02000013.1, from coordinate 42,531 downwards.
GGCGCTCCTCGACATCGTGCATGCAAGGACCCCATGACTGACACCACCCCCGGCTCTCCCGGTGACGATGACGCCCGCGACTCCGCGGGTGATGACTACCCCGAGCTCGCGCCCGAGGCGGCAGGCGAGGTCGCCGCGCGCCTGGCCGACCTCGATGAGGATCTCGCCGCGAAGCGCGCGGATGCTCTACGCGCCGGCCTCGCCGACTACGACCTCGATGACGACGACCTCGACCTGCTCGAGGGCGCGACCGTCGGGGAGGACGGCATCATCACGATGCCGGCCCTGCCGGTGCTCGCGATCGTCGGCCGCCCGAACGTGGGCAAGAGCGCTCTCGTCAACCGCATCCTCGGCCGTCGCGAGGCGGTCGTGGAGGACACTCCGGGCGTCACGCGCGACCGTGTGACGTACAAGGCGGAGTGGAACACGCGCCGCTTCACGCTCGTCGACACGGGCGGGTGGGAGCCCGACGCCTCGGGCATCAACGCGTCGGTCGCGGCGCAGGCCGAGGTCGCGGTCGATCTGGCGGATGCTGTGCTCTTCGTCGTCGACGCCATCACGGGTGCCACCGCGACCGACGAGTTCGTCGTGAAGATGCTGCGCCGCTCCAACAAGCCCGTCATCCTCGCCGCGAACAAGGTGGACGATGCGCGCCAGGAGCCGGAGGCCGCCGCGCTGTGGAATCTCGGTCTCGGCGAGCCGTGGCCCGTCTCGGCCCTGCACGGCCGCGGCGTCGCCGACCTGCTCGACCACATCCTCACGGTGCTGCCGAGCGTGTCGGCGGTCGCGAAGGAGGAGTACGGCGGGCCCCGCCGCGTCGCGTTGCTGGGCCGCCCCAACGTGGGCAAGTCGAGCCTGCTCAACAAGGCGGCGCGCGAGGAGCGCGTCGTCGTCAACGAGCTCGCGGGCACGACACGAGACCCGATCGACGAGCAGGTGGAGCTCGGCGGGCGCATCTGGCGCTTCGTCGACACGGCCGGCATCCGCCGCCGCGTGCACCTGCAGCAGGGTGCCGACTTCTACGCCTCACTGCGCACGGCGGCCGCGCTCGAGAAGGCGGAGGTCGCGGTCGTGCTGCTCGACGTGACGGAGCCGCTGAGCGAGCAGGATGTGCGCATCATCGACCTCGTGCTCGAGTCGGGGCGCGCCCTCGTGCTGGCGTTCAACAAGTGGGATCTGCTCGACGACGAGCGCCGCCGCTACCTGGAGCGCGAGATCGAGCAGGATCTCGCGCACGTCGCGTGGGCGCCGCGCATCAACATGTCGGCGCGCACGGGACGCCACTTGGAGAAGCTCGTACCCGGCCTGGAGCTCGCGCTCGAGTCGTGGGATACGCGTATTCCGACCGGAAAGCTCAACGCGTTCATCAGCGAGCTCACGGCGGAGCATCCTCACCCGGTGCGCGGGGGCAAGCAGCCGCGCATCCTGTTCGCGACGCAGGCGTCGACGCGCCCGCCGACGTTCGTGCTGTTCACGACCGGGTTCCTCGACCCGCAGTACCGCCGTTTCATCACGCGGCGCCTGCGCGAGGTCTGGGGCTTCGAGGGAACCCCCATCCAGGTGAACATGCGAGTTCGGGAAAAGCGCCAGCGCAAGTAGGTGGTTCTTCGCGAGTGTCCGCTTGCGTTCTAGGCTGACAGCATGCCCCCTCATGCTTCGGTCTCCGCCGTGTGCGTCGTCCACCAGCTCATCCCCGACTACGGCGGCCCCGACGGCGTGACGGCGATCGACAAGCGCGCGACCGCCGAGCCGGTCAAGGTCGGCGAGTTCGGGCTGCGCGGTGACGTGCAGGTCGATCGCAAGCACCACGGCGGTCACGACAAGGCCGTGTACCTCTACAGCCAGTCGGATGCCGACTTCTGGCAGGCCGAGCTGGGCCGCGAGCTGCACCCCGGCTGGTTCGGCGAGAACCTGCGCGTCGAGGGCCTCGACGTCAACGCCGCGCGCGTGGGGGAGCGGTGGCGCATCGGCGAGGGGTCCGACGCGGTGGAGCTCGAGCTGACGATGCCGCGCACGCCGTGCCAGACGTTCGCCCGCTGGGTCGGCGGCGAGGATGCTCGGGGCTGGGTCAAGCGCTTCGCCGACGCTCGACGGCTCGGGGCGTACGCGCGCGTCGTGCGCAAGGGCGTCGTGCGCGCGGGCGACCCGATCACGGTCGTGAGCGTGCCCGACGTGGCGCCGACGATCGCGGGCGCCTTCCGCCACGAGTAGCCGCGCCGTCGGTAGCCGATTTTCCCCCGGCGGCCCTTCCACAACTTCGGAGTGGCGCTCGGAGGCTGTCGGCGGGGCTGCTTCCACTCCGAAGTTGTGGAAGCGGGCGGGGACCGCCTCGGGGACCCGCCGCTGCTACGCGACGCGCGTGGGCGCCGCGAACTCGGTCGTGACGCCGGGGTGCCGCAGCGGGGTCGCGAGCACCGAGTCGGGCGGGCGCTCCGCGAGGTCGGGGAATCCGGCGGCCGCGAGCAGCTCGTCGTCGAGGTGCAGCAGCTCGGCGTCGACGAGCGGCCACGGCTCGTGCGTGTTGCGCGCGAAGATCGTGCGCCCCAGGTGCCGCTCGTGGAACCCCCAGCGCGCGGTGAGGAAGCGGCTGAGCGGCGTGTCGACCGGGGCGGCGCCGGGGCGAGCGTGAATGCGGGTGCACGGTCGGGCGCCGGTGCGTCGTCGCGCGCGGTACTCGAGGGTGTCGGCGGTGAGGCGCATCCCGGCCTGGGTCCAGCGGTACGGCAGGCCGAACAGTGCCTGCGCGGCGAGGACGGAGGGCAACCGTTCGGCGTCAAGCGAGCGGAAGACCACCCCGCGCTGACCGCGCTCGTCGACCGAGTAGGTGCGCACGTTGATCTCGATGAACGTGCCCGCACCGGGTACGGGCGGCAGCGGCAGGAAAGCGTGGTCGCTCAGCACGAACGGGATGAGCCCCACCCACGCGCTGCCGTCGTGCACGTCGGGCCGCGTGCCGGGCGGCAGCATGGGCGCGACGAGCTGCGGGTCGACGCGCCAGTGGAGGAACACGAAGTCGCTCCAGCGCTGGCGGATGATCGCGCGGCCCGGCAGTGGGGGCGCGATCGCGCTGAGCGGGGGCGCGATCGAGCTGAGCGGTGGCACAGCCGCGTCGGGCGGGGGAGCGTCGACCATGCCCCCATCATGCCCCGCACCGCCGCTGTCTACCCGCCCACGCGGCTCGCGTGGGAGAGCGCGCGGCACTCTCGCAGGGGTGCGGCGTAGCCTGAGAGCATCATGACCGAACGACCTCCGCTGCCGCCGCCGCACCTGCGCGACCCCGGCGACGCGTGGGTCGAGGGCCCCGACGGCACGAAGTACTGGGGCCGCTTCGGCGCGGCCGGCCTGCTGGCGTGGCACCTCGAGGCGGGCGTCCTGCTGCAGCATCGCGCCGCCTGGTCGCATCACGGCGACACGTGGGGCCTGCCTGGCGGCGCGCGCAAGCAGGGCGAGTCGGCCCAGGACGCCGCCGTGCGCGAAGCCATCGAGGAGGCCGGCGTGCCGCCCGACGAGGTCAGCCTCCTGTTCGAGAGCGTCTACGACATCGGCTTCTGGTCGTACACGACCGTCGCGGTGCGCGTCGACCGGCTCTTCGCCCCCCTTGTCGCCGACGCGGAGAGCGTCGCCGTGCGCTGGGTTCCCCTCGACGACGTGGATGCTCTGCCCCTGCACCCCGGATTCGCCGCCAGCTGGCCGGCCCTCCGCGAACGACTGAGCCTGCACTGAGTTCATGAACCGCGCCGGGCTCGTCGCCAGCGACGAGCCCGTGAACCGCCCGTGTGCGCCTCGACGGCCCGCGCCGTCCGCTGGCAGAGTGGAGCGATGACGCACGTCTGGCCGTTACTGCCGAGCATCATCGGGCTCGCCGCCTCCGTCGTGCTGCTCGGCTTCGCCGGCACGCGCCTGGCGAAGACGGCCGACGAGCTGGCCGATCGCACGGGACTCGGCGAGGCCGTGGCCGGGGCGCTGTTCCTCGGTGCGGTGACCTCGTTGCCGGGCATCCTCACCACCATCACGGGAGCCCTGGGCGGTGACGCCGAATTCGCCCTCGCGAACCCGATCGGCGGCGTCGCGATTCAGACCGTGTGGCTCGCCATCGCCGACCTCGTCTACCGCCGCGCGAACCTCGAGCACGCGGCGGCGTCGCTCGACAACCTGCTGCAGGCGCTCATCCTCGTCGGGCTGCTCGCCCTGCCGATCATCGCCTACGCGACGCCCGACCTCGCGATCGGGTGGTTCCACCCGGCGACGCTCGCCATTCCGCTGTTCTACGCCTACGGGCTGCGGCTGCTGCGGCAGATGCGCGAAGCGCCCATGTGGTCGCCGCGCATGACGCGCGACACCCGCACCGACGACGGGGAAGACCACAGCACGACCTCGACGCGACGGCTGTGGACGACGCTCGCCGTGCTCGCCGTCATCGTCGGCGTGACCGGCTGGGTGATCGGGCAGTCGGGTCTGGGCCTCATCGCCGCGACCGGGTGGCCGAGCGCGGTGACCGGGTTCACGGTGACGACGGCGATCTCGTCGCTGCCGGAGCTCATCACGCTGCTCGCGGCCGTGCGCCTCGGCGCGCTCACCCTCGGCGTGGGCGGCATCATCGGCGGCAACGTCTTCGACACGCTCATGATCGCCGTCGCCGACGCGTTCTACCTGGAGGGCACCATCTACGCCAACGTGGGCCCGGCGAGTCTCGTGCTGCTCGGCGGCACGATTCTCATCACGGCGGTGCTCGCCGCGGGGCTCGTCGTGCGCGACCGGCGCGGCATCGGCTTCGAGGGCATCGCCCTGCCCAGCCTCTATCTGGCGACGGTGGGCGGGGCAATCTGGGCCGGCTGAACTCGGCGCCCCCGATCCGCGCGATGGCCCGGACGACCGCGCCGGTGGGGATGCGCGCCGCGCTCTGATCGGCGCCTGCTCACGGCGTCTCAGGCTCGGTGTTCTCGAGTCGCCGCAGTGTGTCGATGGCGTCGTCGGCAGCGTCGCGGAACGGGTGCAGCACGGTGGAGATCGTGCCGTCGGCCACAGCCGCGTCGTAGAGCGAGCCGACGGCGTCGGTGTGCGCAGTGACCGCGATGGGGCACGTGGCCCCGTGCTGCCGCAGTGCGGTGGCGAGCACGATGCTCGTGCCGGCGTCGGGCACGGTGCTGATGATCCAGCGCGCGTGGCGGATGGGGAGTGCGTCGGGGAAGTCGGGGCTGCTCGCGTCCCCGAACACGACGGTCACGCGGTCGGCGAGGTCGGCGTCGTCGATCTGTGCTTGCGCGTACGGATCCCACTCGACGACGAGCACGGTGCAGCCGGTGCCGACAATCTCGGCGACGAGCTGCTTGCCGAACCGGCCGTAGCCGAACACGATCGCGTCATAGGTCTCGGGCTCGTAGTCGGTCGCCGGTACTGTGCGCTTGCGCTCGAAGATGCGCAGGGCAGGCTCGAGCCACGCGTAGATCTGCTTCGAGTAGAGGATGAGGTAGGTCGATCCGGCGATCGTGATGAGCCCGACGAGGGTGACGAGCCCGACCATGTCGTCGCCGACCTGGTCGAGGTCACGGCCGAGCGCGATGAGGATGAGGCTGAACTCGCTGATCTGGGCGACGGCGAGGCCGGCGAGGAAGCCCACGCGGCTCGGATAGCCCATGAGGCCCATGATGATGAGCACGATGAGCGGGTTGCCGATGAGGACGAAGAGCGAGAAGACGATCGCTGCGGGGATCTGCTCGCCGATGGCGCTGAAGTCGAGCTGCGCGCCGAGGGTGATGAAGAAGAACAGCAGCAGGAAGTCGCGCAGGCCGCTGAGGGAGGCCGCGATCGTCTCGCGGTAGCGCGTGGAGGCGAGGGCGAAGCCGGCGAGGAACGCGCCGACCTCGATGGAGAAGCCGAGGATGTCGGTGAGCGCGGCGAGGGCCACGGCCCACGCGACGCTCCAGACGATGAGCAGCTCTTGACTGGTGGCGAGCAGCTTGAGCAGCCACGGCAGAACCCACCGGGCGACGACGTACAGTCCGCCCAGCAGGCCGACGGCGCTGATGATGAGGAAAAGCGCCTGCTCGCCGATGGAGCCGTCGCGGCCGCCGCCGAAGCTCGTGAGAGCGATCATCGCGAGGATGACGACGATGTCTTGCACGATGAGGAAGCCGAGCGCGATGCGGCCGTGCAGCTCGTCGAGTTCGCGCTTATCGGTGAGGAGCTTGACGATGATGATCGTCGAGGAGAACGTCAGGGCGACGGCGACGTAGATCGCTGCGACGAGGTCGATGCCGAACAGCACCGCGATGACCCACCCGATGAGGGATGTGAAGACGACTTGCCCGAGCCCGGTCAGCAGGGCGACCGTGCCGATGCTGCGCACGAGTCTGATGTCGAGCTTGAGCCCGACGAGGAACAGCAGGATGGCGATGCCGATCTCGGCGAGCAGGTCGAGCGCTTCTGCCTCTTCGACGAGGCCGAGCACGTTCGGCCCGACGACGATGCCAACGAGGATGAACGCGATGATGAGCGGCTGCTTGGCGCGGTGCGCGAGGAACGCGACCGCGCCGGCGATCGCGAGGATGGCGGCGGTGAGGCCGAAGGTGTCGAGCTCGAGCTCCATGAAGACACGCTAGCAAGCGCACGTTGCGGGCGGGTTTCGCACTGTCGACCGCGCGACGCCCGGCGCTAACCTCGGGCTCATGAGCATGTGCCTGCGATTTCTCAGCCCTCGGCCGCTTCCCGGCCGAGTCGGGCTGATGCTGCGCGCGTAGTCCCGAGTCGGACAACCGCTCGGCCGAGGGGAACGCCTCCTTCTTCCTCCGCCGAACGACAAGGACTCTGTCGATGTATCTCAGCTCTTCCGAACTCTGCGCTGCCCTCGCGGTGCCTGACCTCTCTGATTCTTCCGGTGACGACCCCGCCGGCGGTGTTCACGCTCTTGCGCTTCTTTTCGACTGCATCATCGAGGCGGCGACTGCTCCGGATGCCCTGCCTCACCGCGTCGTGCGGTCGAGCCCTCTCGTGGCCACCGTCGACAACTACGACGCGCTCGGCTTCGACGCGCGGGCGATCACCCGAGATCGCCGGCACTCGCGGTACGTGAGCCCGACGGTCATGCTCCGCAGCCACACGTCGGCGGGCATCCCAGCCCTGTTGAGGCAGCTGGAGGCCGATGGTGATCGGGACGAAGTGCTCGTGCTGCCGGGCCTGGTGTTTCGCCGCGACCAGATCGACCGCACTCACGTGGCAGCCCCTCACCAGGTGGACGTGTGGCGGGTGAGCGCGCCGACGCGGCGCAAGGTCGCCGAGCTCAGAGACATGGTCGACGCTCTTGTGTCGGCGGTGCTGCCGGGTGCGCGCTGGCGGGAGGTGCCGGCCGCGCACCCGTACACGCAGAAGGGGAGGCAGATCGACGTGCTTCTCGACGGCGAGTGGCTGGAGCTTGCCGAGTGCGGACTGATCGACCCGGCCCTGCTGGCGCGCTGCGGCCTGGACCCGGAGCGCTGGTCGGGGCTGGCGCTCGGACTTGGCCTTGATCGCGCACTCATGCTGCGGAAGGGGATCGACGACATTCGCGTTCTGCGGTCGACGGATCCGCGCGCGGTGGCTCAACTGCGCGACCTGACCCCGTGGCGGCCGATATCGACCCTACCGCTGGTGACGCGCGACCTGTCGATCTTGATCGACGAGGACGACGATGATGAGACGCTCGGCGATACCGTGCGCAGAGCCCTCGGTGCAGTCGGGATGCCCGAGCTCACCTAACCGCCGCGCGAGCTCGCCGCTGGGGTTGACGTCGTCGCCGCCGAAGGGCTCGAACCCGGTGACGAGCACGGTGGGAGTGGTCATCGGCGCTGGTCCTCGCTCGGTGCTTCGCTGCGGGGCGGGCCGGGCGCCGCGCTGGGCTTGCGCATGCCGGGGACCGTGTAGAGCACGACGCCCGCTCCGAGCAGGGCGATGCCGAGGGCGAGGTTGTCGGGGGCGATGATGGTGACGACGACGCCGAGGAGGAAGCACGCGAGCCCCAGGGCCATCCACGCGCGGCGTGCGGCTTGGCTCATGCCCGCGCGCGCCGTCTGCGCCGCAGTGGTCGGCACGGCAGGTGTCGGGCGCTGCTGGGCGCCCGCGTTGGGCGCGGTACGCCCGTCGGGCTGGTGCTCGCTCATGGGTACAGGCTAGTCGCGGGCATCAGGCGCTCAGGGCGTCGTGCAGTGCGGGGCTGCGGCTGGGCATGTCGATGGCGTCCGCGCGCTGGTCGGGTGGGATGAGACGGTAGCTGGGCCCGGCTCTCTCGATTTCCCACCCGTTGTTGTGGGCGAGGAGGTGATGGTGGCGGCACAAGAGCAGCCCGACGGCGATGTCTGTTTTGCCGCGGTCACGGTGCCAGTGCTCGATGTGGTGGGCTTCGCACCAGGAGGGTGGCCGTTCGCAGTCGGGCCAGCGGCAGCCGCCGTCGCGGGCGGCGAGGGCGAGGCGTTGGGCGCGGCTGAACAGGCGGCGCTCGCGGCCGAGGTTGAGCGGCTGGCCGGCATTGTCGGGGTGCCCGTCGACGGTGAGGGTGATGGTGCCGGCGGTGCATGCATGACGTTCCACTGTCTCGACGGAGATGGCGTCGGGGTGGCCCTCGATCCAGCCGCGGCCGCGGCGTTCCTGCAGGGTGTGGGCGGCGACGATCATGCGCACCCCGATGGGCCCATCACCGAGCAGCTGGGACGTGTCGGCGGCGACACCCTGGCGCAGCAGTTCGGCGATGGTGTCGCTCGCGCGCTGCTCGGGGGTGCGGTCGTCGTCGAAGGCGGGATGCGCGGAACCCTGCCCGCCGTGCTCGCCCTCGCCCTCGTGCTCGCCCTCGCTCTGAAGGCGCGGCTCGTTGCGTCGCGGTGAGGTGATGCGGTCGTAGACGTCGCTGACGACGGCGAAGGTTTCAGGGTCGAGCACCCAGTGGGCGTAGCCCATGCCGTCGGCGCGCTTGCCGAGGCGGAAGGAGCGCTGCTCGCGCCGGGCCTGTTCTCGTTCGGCGATGCCGTCCAGGTCGAGTTCGTCGCGCACGGCGCGGGCCTCGCGGGCGGCGCGGTCGGCGTCGAGCCCCGAGACTCGTTCCAGGAGCACCCCGGCGGCCTCGTCCAGCACAGACTCCGTCACGCCACCGCCGGGCCGGCCGAGACCGGTGCGCACCGCGTCAGCAACGGCCACGCTCACGCGCCCGGACAGCACGGCCTCCCCGAGCGGCGTGGGCGTCTCAGCGCCCACGGACGACCCCACCCTCACGGCGGTGCGGGCGTCGGCGACGCGGGTGACGGTGGTGACGCGCACCATCTCTTCGGGGGTGCGGTGCCCGGTACGTTGCGCGAGGCCTGCGTGGCCGAGTTCGGGGGCGGAGCGTCGGGCGATCTCCCCGGCCAAGAGGGACACGTGCAGTTGCGCCAGGCGCACCTCGTCGGCTGCGAGGCGGGTGAGGTCGAGCAGCTCGACGTCATCGAGAGCGCGATACGGCGCGATGTCACGAGGAACGGCGGCAAGGGCATCCACCGCAGAGCGCAGCGCGGAAGCGATTGCGGTCATGATGCACCTCCCTTGTCGACGAGAACGGCTTCTGATCGATTCGAACATACCTTCGACCACCGACAGTGGAGCCACGGAGACGAGTGGTGGTGAGGAGGGTGCTCTAGCGAGAGCTGGGGAGGAGGCGCGCCCGTCGACGAGAACCGGCCGACCTTGCCGCCCGCCCGCTCGACGCCGTATTCTGACGTCGGCGGCTCCGCACGCCGAACCCCCTGATCGTCGCCCCGCACGCGTCGACCCCGCGGGGGCAGAGGGAATCATGTTCTCGCGGAGGGCCTCGCAGTCTGATGAGCCCGGTGACGGGCATCCGTTCAGCGGTGGGCGCCAGGTGGGTGCGGGATGCCCGGCGCACGACCGCGGAAGGACCCATCATGACCGAGCACCGTCACCTGAAGCGCCTCGTGCGCGAGCGCATGCAGCGCACCGGTGAGGCGTACACGACCGCGCTGCGGCACGTTCTCAGCGCCCGCGATGACGCGAGCACTGACACTGTCACCGACAGCCGCCCGCGCCCCGCGCCGGCCGCGCCGCAGCACCGAGTCTCCGCCCTGGCCCGCACGATGCTCGCCGCGGCGGGTTTGCCGGTGAGCGAGCCGATGGCGTGCGGTCTCGGCGGCGGCATCGGCTTTCTCTACGCGATCTTCCAGTACAAGCAGGTCGAGCACCCGATGCTGACGATTGTCGCGCAGCATCACCCGCAGCCGTGGCTCGAGGCGGTCACCGCCCACCTCAACGCGGCGTCCCCCGCGGTGGAGCACCGCATCGTCACCTCGTCGTCCGCGAAGGCGGCTTTCGACAAGCTCGACGCGACGCTGGAGACCTCCCCGGCCTGGATCACGGTCGGTCGAGGCGGTCTGCCCTGGCACGAGATTCCCGAGGGCCCGCTCGGCGCGGCGGAGGCCGCCGACCCCTACCCGGTGGTCGTCACGCGCGGGCCCGAGGCGGGTGCCTACCTGATCGACGACGCCGACGGTGAGATGCACACGCTCTCCGCCGACGAGCTCGCCACCGCGTGGGCGCTCCACAAGAATGGTCGGTTCGCGATCGAGACGCTCGCGCCGCTGAGCGCCGATACCGGGGTGGGTGCAGACCCTGCCGATGGTGGAGGCTTCCACTCCGAAGTTGTGGAAGCGTCGCCCACCCCCGACGCCGTGCGAGCATCCGTCGCCACGACCGTTGCGCACCTGACGGGGCCGGTGATCCACCACGCCTTCGACAGCAATTTCGGCCTCAGCGGCATGCGCAAGCTCGCGACCGAGCTGCGCGACGACCGCACGAAGGCCGGCTGGCGGCGCCGCTTCGGCGACGCGCGCTCGTTTGAGGTCGGGATGCTCCGCCTCGCCGAGTGCCTCACCTGGGTTCACACGGCGCCGGGTGGTACGCGCCCGCTGTTCGCCGAGTTTCTGCGCGAGGCGGCCGAGCTGCTGCCCGCGGCGGAGCGCGAGTCGTGGCGCGAGGCGGCCCGCGAAGCTGACGCGGCGGGGGAGTGCTGGGCCCGGGTGGCCGACACGGCGGCTGCAGGCAGCACAGGCAACACCGACAGCACCGACAGCACCGACAAGGAAGCGACGTTCGACGAGTTCGCCGACCTGGTGGAGCAGGCGATCGCCCACGAGGAGAGGATGGTGGTGCAGCTCAGCAGGTAATGCTCCGCTGTTTCGGGATCGTCGCTACTTCGGTTCGAGCGTCGAGCGGCTTCTGGGGTCATGCGGAGTCGAGGCGGCCTACGCATGCCCGCTCTCGGTGATGCGCTGAGTGGCCCACTCCCAATTGATGAGTTCTTGCTCGAGTCGAATGGCCTGCCCGTAGCGGTCGGTGACGATGTCCGAGTACAGCGCAGCCTCCTCGCCATTCAGCTGGCGCAGTGCGGCACTCGTGGGCGAGCTCTCGTGACTCCAGTGGAGTTGGTGAGCGAGGAGCGTCTCTCGATCCATGAGCACCGATGTGACGTGAGGCAGACGCGTTCGCACTCTGTTGAGGATGCTGAAGCCGTGAGTGTCCAGGTCGCCCCAGTAGTCGACCTCCATGTCGTTCAGCCAGGACAGTGATGCTGGTTCATCGACCTCGTAGCCCTTACCCCAGAGCACGACGCAACCCGCTGCAACGGGCACACTGAGGTAGGTGATCTCGTTTTCGACGATGAGGGCACGTCGCGCTCGAACGGTGAGGCGGTTCAGTTCGTCGGTTCTGACGACAGCTTCGGTGAGGCCACGAGGCATTCCCATCACCGCAGGGTCGAAGCGCAGGCGAACCGTTGAGGGTTTGATGGCAAGACCAAGTGCCACCTCGAATGACCTTTTGCCCGCCGGCACGTCGAGCATGGCGGCCAGCACGCGGCGGTGGCGCTCGATGAATTTGGTGTCGACTCCCGGCGCGCTGGCCTGCCGCACGTAGAGGCCGGTGTCGCGATGGGTGTCGAGCCAGGCGCACGCTGCGAGCATGGTGGTCCACTCGGCGGCGAGCGCGATGGCGGCGACGGGTGAGGAGAGTGCCCAGGTGCGGGCTCTCGGGGTGTCGACCGCGGCGTCGAGCATTGATGCGAACACTGTTGCCTGGTCTGCGACACCGAGGAGGGCCCACGCCTGCTCGTAGCGGGATACCACGGCCCGCGTGGGAATGTCGGTCGCGCCGGCAAGTCGTCCCCCGATGCGCCCATGAACGATGTCGAAGCCGCGACCGTCGCGGGAGGCTCGTCGCACGGAGTCTGCCCAGGTGCGGGCGGCGTCGAAGTGCACACCGAGGTCGGCGGCGACGGGCCCGCGCAGGGCCACTTCGATGCGGGGAAACTGCTGTTGCGCCACGTAGGCGCGCAGCAGTTCACCATCTCTCCATCGCTGCCGCACGGCCGCGGCGATGTCAGAAGGCGTCGTCCAGCGCTCGGGGTCGCTCACCCGGGCGTCCTCTGCCGTTCTCGGAACTCTTCGATGGTGAGCGTGTGCACCCTCGAGGCGGCTCCGGTCGGATTGTCGACGAACCCGATGGTGCTGACGTATGGCTCGATGATGTGCACCTTCTGCAGGGGGGTGATGATGAGCAACTGCAGCCCGAGCTTGGCGAAGAGGTCGAGCGCGTAGCGGGTTGAGACGTCAGACCCGCGACCGAATGCCTCGTCGATGACGGCGAAACGAAAGTCTCGTGACTTTTCCACGCCCCACTGAAGCCCGAACTGGTAGGCAAGGGATGCGGCAAGGATCGTGTAGGCGAGCTTCTCTTTCTGCCCACCGGACTTTCCGTCGGAGTCGGTGTAGTGCTCGAACTCTTCGCCGGTGCGGCGATCTTGCTCGCTCGCGGAGAAGGTGTACCAATTGCGCACGTCGGTGACGCGCTGCAGCCAAGCCCGGTCGCTGTCGGCATGCCCTTCGCGACCCTTGAAGCGTTCGATGAGAAGACGTATCTGCTCGAATCGTCGTTCGGCGTCGATCGTTCCGTCATCGGAGGCGAGTGCATCGCTCGTGGCTTCGCGCAGATCGGCGCGAAACTGTTTGACTTCTTGGTTGACGGTGGGCTCGGCGAGAAGCACGATAACACGGCCGGGGTTGTAGTCGATCGCGGCGAGCGCGTCGTTGATGACGTCGACACGCGTGCGTATGTCGTCGGCGCTGCGGCGCAACCAGGCGTTGAACTGCGCAAGCTCGCGCAAGGCGTTGGTGGTGAGCTGGTGGCGAAATTCAGCTTCGAACCGTGGCAGATCATCGCGAAGCACAGATTCATGCAGTGCCCTAAAGGCTGAGATCGAGCGAACGTCGGCGTCTAGGTCTGCGCGATGGGCTGGCCACCGACGCAGGAATTCCCCCATCTGCTGCTGGATGCTCGTGGTGTAGCCGTTCATCTCGCGCTGCACTCGGTCGATCGCGCTCGTGAGGGTGTTCGTGATGCTCGTACGCAGTCGATCGCAGTCCTCCACGGTGCGTGCGTTCGCCTGTTCGACGCTGTCGGCGAGGGCAGGGTAGTGCTGGCGTGCGCGTTCGATCACGTCAGTGCCCATCAGACTGATGGCGTCTGCTTCTGCGTCGTCTCGCGCGGTCATCGATGCAACGGCTTCACGCGCGGCTCCTATGCGAGCGGCAACCTCGTGGGCTTCGGCCGCCAGCCCCGCATCCTCTGCCTCGACCTCCGCGATTCGGGCGTCGAGGGCGGCGAGCTCGTGAGACCCTGCAACCAGTCTCTCGTGCTCGGCTCGCAGCGTCTCGAGTGCAGTGTCGGCTTGCACGGTGTCGATCTCTGACCAAGAATGGTATTGGCCGAGTGCGGCGAGCACACCACCGAGCCGGGCGAGGGCTTCTGTCTCGACATCGAGCGTGACCAGGTCGGCGTCAAGGTTGCGCAGGTCGATGGCGCATGCGTCGCGTTCCTCTCCAAGTGCCGCGATCTTCTGCTCACTTCCTCGCCCCAGCACCCATGTGCGAGGGTCGCTGGCGCGACGCCGGTCATCCTTCTCGTGACGCTCGCCCTCTCGCACGAGCCCCTCGAGGGTCACCGCCCGGTCTTCGCGTCGAAGCTCGTCGACCGATTCAGTGAGCACGTGGTCGGCCCGCCGTGCGAGTTCAGCAGCGAGGTAGTCGGCAAAGCTGCCCGGCTCGATATCGATCACGTCGACGAGTCGGCGACCACTGAGCGCCGCGGGCATCGCACGCACTCTCCGTTCGGGTACTCGTCGGTACACCAGGCGCGCATTGAGTCGATTGTCGTTGACCCACTGCGAGACGGTCGCGTAGTGCTGCTGGGGCACAAGCATGGTCAGGGCAAAGCCACGCAACACTCGTTCGGCGGCACCGCGCCACGCAGAGTATGCGGGGAGCACGGCAAGCAGTTCGCCCGCGAACGGTATCTCCTCTGGGTCGAGCGAGAGGGCGTCGCAGACTGAACGTCGCACGCGGTCGAGGTCAGCGGGCAGGTTGTTGCGCCGGGTACTGAGGCTTTCGATCTCGCGCTGCGCGGCGTCGTGGGCTCGCCGAACGTCGAAGCGAAGCTCGATGAGCGGCTCACGGCGCGAGGTGAGTGACGCGCGGTCGTGGTCGAGGCGCTCGCGCCGCCGCGTCGACTGTTCGACGGTGGCGCGAAAACCATGGGCATCCTCGACGCGCTCGAGCAGGGCATCCGCTACGAGCTCGTCGTACCGTCGTCTGCGTTCCGCGCGCTCGTCGCGCTCAGCGGTCGCTCGTCGTATCTCGACTTCCAGCTCGTGAAGCCTGTCGCCACCGACGCCCCCGCGTTCCAGCGTGAGCCGATCACGCACCGGTACGAGTGCCGCGCGTGCTGAGGAGAGGTCGGCGGTGCGAGCTGCGAGTTCTGACAGCTCGTGTGAGCGTGAGGCAATGTCGCGCGCAAGGATTTCTCGCACTCGTTCTGCCATGTAGGGGGTGAGGGCACTGCGCTGATCGGTGAACTGGGCATGCCGGGCGCCCGCATCTTCGTAGCGGTCGGCTGCAGCGATGAGCGGTGTGAGCACGTCAAGCTGCTCGGTGGCGATGCGCACAGCGTCGTGTGCTTTCACCAGATCGTCGAAGTGGTCGACGATGGCCCGCACTCGCGTGCGCGTCTCGGTGGGCTCCAGCATGTGGCCCCGAACGAAGTCGTTGAGGTTGCCGACGGCCTTCATGGAGACGGTCTGGTGGAAGAGTTCCATTGCTTGTTCAGATCTGATGCCGAGCAGGCGACGCAGGCGACGGTGGTAGTCAGGGAACGTTGTGTCAATGTCGGCGCCTCGGGAGCGCAGTCTTGCGCGTAGCGCCTTCAGGTCGGAACCGAAGTCGGCGAAGTCTGAACCAATGGAGAGGGCTTCGGAGGCGGTGACGAAGAAGCGATCCGGCTGACCGGAGCGGTCTCTCTGGTGGAAGACCTGCGCGATCGTGATCCGCTCGCCGAAGCCCTCATTCGCGAATACGCCGAGTATGACTGAGTACGAGCGGGCATCGCGGAGGCCGACGGGTCGGGACGCTCCGGTTGTCTCGTTGCGCTCCGACTTGTAGTGACCTTCGACGTAGCTGCGGAGGGTGCGCTCACGAGCCTCAGCACCGGCGGCCCTGTTGTAGGCGATGCGGTGGGCGGGCAGGAGGAGGGTCGTGATGGCGTCGACGAGCGTCGACTTGCCGCTACCGATGTCTCCCGTGAGCAGGGAGGTCTGCCCTTGTGGGCTGATCGAGAAGACGTGCTTGTCGAACGTGCCCCAGTTGAAGACTTCGATGCGATGCAATCGATACCCCGTGTTGTGGTGCGTGGGCGACGGTGCGTCGAGGGCGGAGAAGAGCGTCTCGCTCATGCAGTGCCCTCCTTGGTTGCCCCGGCGTAGTCGGCGAGTCGGCTTGCAAAGTCTCCGAGTGTCTGAGCGTCGATGTATGCCTTGAGGATGCGACGCACCTCCCACCTTCCCGTTTGCCCGCGAAGCTCGCGAAGGAACCCGAGGTCGGCGACCTGCGAGATGGTTCGATCGGCCTGGTCGACCACTCGTGCTTCGTCGCTTGACGAGGCGTGGAAGACGCGCATCGTGTCGATGAGCTGGTCACGGGTCAGAACAAGCGTGCCGTCCTCTCCGCTCGCCTCGAATTCGATGAGACGCTTGCGCAGGAGGACGAGCAGCAGACTGACGTTGTAGGTGAGGCTGCGCCGCCGCACGAGGCGGGGGAGGGGCTCTTCGCCTTCCTCTGGTTCTCGCGTGCTCAGATATGCGTAGCCTTCGACGTCGTCGACGATCACGTCGATGCCGATCCTGGCGAAGTGATCGACCACGGCGGAACGGTGTCGGTCAAGCGTCTGCCAGGCCTTCTCGTGGGAGGCGAGTTCTCGATACACGACTTCCCTCATGAGCAGGATGATCGCGCTCGCGACGGCGTGCTCGTCGGCTGTTCTCATGATCTGGTCACCGTGACCTTCCGCAAGAGCACTCGTTTCGATTCGCCGTCTGGGGTCGTGTAGTCGATGATCATCTCGCGGTCACCCATGTCGATGTCGATGTCGATGTCGCCGTCGTCGAGTGTCAGGTAGCCGAGTATCTCGGCCACACCGTCCTGCACTGGGTAGAGCCTAATGATGTCGTCGAGCGCTGCCGCGGTGCGTGGCGGCACTATGGCGCGAATGTTGCGCGCCAATCGCGCGGTATCGACGTACCGCTGCGCGAACAGATTGTCGAGCTCTGATTCAGAATCGTCGTCGGGCGCGAGCATACTGTCCACGATCGATTCTGGCTGTGTGTCGTAGAGGGGCCGTTCCATGGGAAGAACGATGGGCACCCCTGGCGCATCGACGGTAAGGCCAATGTCTCGTGGTGCCTGCTCGCGCACGTCGAGTGCGGCCGCTTCGACGGCGCGAACCAGCTCCATGACACGCCGGTTCTCGATCCACACTTGGTCGTCCAGAAAGCGGCGCAACTGCTCCGAGAGCGTTCGCACGGTCTGCTGAGTGCGTTCTGCGGCTTCAGACCAGTCGTGGTGCACGGTGCGCAGTCGTCGGTCGGGCACGATCTGGGGGATGCTCTGAACGGTGGCGATGAGGTGCGCGAGCTCGTCTTGACTGCCCTCCGACAGAAGGTAGTCGTGGAACGCTTGAAAGCTACGGCCTTGATCGGAGGACGTGATGTCGGTTCGGCTACGCAGAAGTTCAGCCAGCAGATCTCCCTTGCCGCCTTCCCAGCTCGCGATCTTCTCTCGCGCCGAGCGGTCGAGGGTGCGAAAGTTCTCCTCCACCTCGCGAAAGTCGTTCAGCAGGTCTCGGGCGGTGGAGGCCACCTGCTGGTAGCGGTCCCGCAAGGCCGCATCGTCGAGTACGGAGAAGTTGCCGAGGCGGGCTTGGGCCAGCTCGGCATCGAGGGCGTCACGGCGGCGTTCGAGTTCGGCGATGCGGCTGTCGGGGTCGGTTTCTGAGCCGCGCACGATCTGACGCAGCAGTTCCACTACGGTCTGCAGTCGAGATTCGGTGCCAATGAACGATCTGCTGCGCAGATTCTCGACCCACGCGTGGGCTTTCTGCAGGGCCGGGGTCGCTTCGTAGTGCACTTCGTTTGAACCGACCGGATAGTAGGCGCGCAGCCATCCAGATTCGGGACCAGCCCAATCGTCGAGGTAGGTCGAAGGGTTCGCGGTGTACCGGTCGGGCTCGGCGCGGTGCACGCTGTAGAGATAGTCGTCGAGTGCTGTGACAAGGCGACCTGCCGGGGTGGCCCCGCGGTTATTCTCAACGAAGTACTCGCCGAGGAAGGACAGCACGAGGGGCGCATTGCGGGCACGCAGGAGCCGCCAGGCAGGGTGTCGTTCCCACAACAGGGCGATGTCGTCGAGATCCATGTCGCGTCTAGCGTACGGGCGGAGGACGACGCTCGACATCGTCCCCCATGCACCGAGTCTACTTGCAATAAAAGACTGCTAGCCTCTGTTTTATGAAAGTTAAGGCACCCGCGCTGTTCCCTCTTCTGCGATCCGAAACGCAAGGGGAGGTCCTTGCCGCTCTTGAGCTCAGCGAACGGGGGGAGACGGCGGCCGACTTGGCGCGGCACGTCGACGCGAGCCTGCCCACGGTGACGCGCGAGCTCGCCCGTCTGCATGACGCTGAGATCATCGAGGCGACCCCGGTGGGCCGTCGAGCGGTCTACAGTCTCAACGTGCGCCACCCTCTCGCCGAGGTGGTGCGCGAGATCGCGATGTTCACGCACGGGCCGCAGCCCGTCGTCGCGCGCGAGCTCTCGTCGGTGCCGGGCATCGTGCAGGCGGTGCTCTTCGGCTCGTGGGCGGCGCGTCGCCGTGGTGAGCCCGGCCCGCCACCGGGCGACATCGACGTGCTTGTGATCGGGCGACACGATCGCGACGAGCTCTACGACGCTCTGAGGCGGGCAGAGGGTCGACTGCGTCGGGAGGTGAATGCCACAACGATCACCCCGGAGCGATGGGCGACTGTGGATGATCCGTTCGTTGCGACGGTGCGTGCGCGAACATGGGTCGACCTTGACGTCGACACCGGAGGAAACGCATGACGTGGGAGCAAGGCCAAGCGACGATCGAGCAGCTTCTGCACCGCGGAGAACTCGAGACAGTCACCGCGCAGCCCGAGTTCGCTGAGCGCTCCTCGGAGCTCTGCGAGACCCACATCGTGGCAGCAAGGATGATCGTGGGGGAGGATCCGGTCGGCGCGCTCGCCCTCGCCTACGACGCGGCGCGCAAGGTATTCACCTCGCTGCTGCTCGCGCAGGGCATCCGGCCCACCCGTTCGGGAGGCCACATCGCCGTCACGGAGGCGGCGTCTGCCCAGCTCGACCCGCCGAATCGGATCGGCCGCCAGGTAGACCGCCCTCGTCGCGCGCGCAACGACAACGAGTACCCGTCCGTCGACACCCCGTCAGCGACGGCGGACGATGCGCGGGATGCGATCGCTGTCGCGCAGGAGGCGGTGCGGGCGGCCCGCCTCGTGCTGCCGCATCTCACGCCGTTCTGAGCCCGGCCGAGCGACCTCGGTGCCAGACTGACCCCATGTCAGCTCCTGCTCGCGCGGTCGCCCCCGCACCGCCCTCCGGCCCGGTCGGCGCCGTGCACGCCCTCACGGTGGGCCGCGTGCAGGTGCGGCCGAAGAACATCGCCGGCTCGGGCACGCCCATGCTGTGGTGGACGCTCACGGCCCGCACGTGGAGCGACTGGTTGCCCGTGCACGTGTTCGTCGTCGAGCACAAGCGCGGCACGGTGCTGTTCGACACGGGCCAACCGCTCGCTTCGGTGACCGACCCCGACTTCTACCCGCGCGGACCGCTCGGCTGGGTGTACCGGCGGCAGGCGCGCTTCGAGGTGAGCCCCGAGCACGATCTGGCGACGCAGCTGGCGGAGATCGGGCATCCGGTCTCGTCGCTGTCGTTCGCCGCTCTGTCGCACCTGCACCAGGATCATGCCGGTGGTGTACCGCAGCTGGCCTCCACGCCGATTCTGGTGGCTGCGGCCGAGCTGGCCCTGCTCGACGAGAAGACCCCGCAGCTGCACGGCATCCTGCCCGAGCACGTGGCCCCGCCCACCGCCACCTTCACCCCGGTCTCGTTCACCCCCACGGACGACCCGCTGCTCGCCCCCTTCGGCGCCGCCCACGACATCCACGGCGACGGCACGCTGCTCCTCCTGCCCACCCCCGGCCATTCTCCGGGCTCGATGAGCCTCCTGATCCGCCGACCGGATGCTCCGCCTCTCCTCCTCGTAGGAGACGCCACCTACGACCCGAGCCTCTTGCCGCGCGCAGTCGTGCCCGACGTAGGAGACCGCGCTGTGCAGTTGGACACGGCCCGTCGCCTAGTGGCCCTCCAGTCCCTGAACCCAACCCTGCGCCTCCTCCCCGCCCACGACCCGAATACTCTGACTGCGCTAGTCGCCCGTTGACGGCGAAGCTCGTCGAGGTTGCTCGGGGGCCCGCACGCACCACCCCTCCACCTCCGCTAAGCTTGCTCCCGGCCCACCCTCTCCGGGCCAGCCACGGGCTGTGGCGCAGCTTGGTAGCGCACTTGACTGGGGGTCAAGGGGTCGCAGGTTCAAATCCTGTCAGCCCGACCAACGACGAAGAGGGCCGGATATCATCCGGCCCTCTTCGTCGTTTCCCGGGCGGGTAGCTCGGACCTGCGAGCAGGTGGGCCCACGCCGCGCGAGGGGCCCCACGCGTTGCGTAGCAGCGTGTGGGGGAGCCGGTGGGGACAAATCCACAACCTGCCAGGCGGCCACCGGTGCCGAGCACCGCTCGGCGCCGCGAGCGTCGAATCGTTCCGCCCACTCTGCGAGGCTCAAGAGCTACACACCTCGAAGTCCGGGCAGTGTCGCGTAGGCCTCCGCAACATTCGCTATACAGTTCGCTCGAGAGCCGCAACGGCGAAGTCTCCCGAGTGGACTGCAAAGGTGCGCTCTGCGACCTCAGGATCATTCCCCGAGCACCTTTCGAAAAGCGAACCCGACGCTGCTCTCGCTGGCAGCGAGGGCGATGTTGGTCAAGACGATGCCAAGTGCAAGGATCACCAGTAGTAGGCGCACAGTTGAGCCCCAGCCCGATTGCACTGCGTCGGCGATGGCGGACCACATTCCTACCTTGCGGCCCGAGTCGTCCCTCGCGGCGCTCTTCGCTCCCATCGACCTGCACCTCCTCCAACGACGGCTTCTCGATTTCACAGCCAAGTAACGCACACCGTCGGCTTGCGTGCAGGTATGATGCAGTTACGCCTTAACCGGCCAGAACCGTCACATAGCAACGAGCTAACGGATGCTTCTGGCTGGTTGAAACGTTCAGAATGAAATGATCTAGTTCGGAGCGATGTTTGGTTCTCACTGTTGATTTTTCACGGGCCCCCACGGCGAAAGAGGCTGCGAAGCTAGAATCGCGGCTCCGCCGCTTGGATCTCATTCAGCAGAATGCGGGAATCAATCGGGTCTACAGTTCGATGCGGGGAGAGCTGCCTCCGACAGGACTGCTAATCCGCGAGGGTTTCTCCTACCGGGCGCTGGCAGCCGGCACTCTTGCGTCCGACCGCAAAGCACTCCCGCGTGAGTTGCGTCCTCCTGCGACTCGACTCATGAGTAGCCGCGGCTCGGCATTGCGGTTCATCTTGACTCTCATCGCGCTCGTGCAGACTCGACGCCGCGCGGGCGCTAAAGCGAAACTTGTCGAGTTCGGTTTCGAGGTCGCTGGACACACAAGCGCCTGGGGCTGGACAGACTTGATTGCCTCCGACGCGACGAACAGCAATAGCGGCGGTGTCTTTCTGACGGCGCGTGACAAGCGCGCGCGCATTGTGCGGAACGCGCTCCTCTCGCTTGAGGAAGCCGGCCTCGTAGATATCCCTGGTCGCCCAGGTGAGCGGAATCGCTTCGAGAAATTCGTGCTCCTCAACGAGCGAGGTGTCGAGGCAATTGGAGAACATGAGGAATACCGGGTGCCGACTAAAGCCGAGCCGACGTTTACATTCCCTGCCGGATTGATCGCGAATGGTTGGCTTCATGTCCTCGAAGATTCGGAGATCGCGATTCTGCTAATGGTGGCGTGCGCCAGGGAAGGCTGGCGGGACGGTGGACTTTTGGTAATGCCTCCCGAAATTCGGCTCCAGAACTACGGGATTCATCGCGACATATTTTCTTCGGCTCGCAAAACGCTCGTATGGTTTGGCTTGTTGAATGTGGAAGAGTTAGGGAGGCACGGCGATGGCCGCGCTGAAAATGGCGATCAACTGGTGCACAGGTTGGGTCTGGTCCCGGAAGGATTCGAATCGCCTGCGGCCACGGTTGTCATGAGCGCATTAACTGCACAGCTCGCGCGGCGCTGATCGTCAACGTGTCTTGCCGTCGTATCGTGCTCTCTGGCGGACTAAGGGGTGGTCGGCATTTGCGTCGCAGTAATGTCGGGTTCGCCACGAGAGGGGGACTACAACGGCTTCGCATAGTGGGCCACGGCACCGCAAGTTTGTCCTAGACATCCGTCGGGGGCAGATTGTCTACCTACTCGTTAGTCAGCAGCTCAGTGGAATTGCGGCTCGTCACTGGCAGCACTCCGCTAGTGAAAGCTCCTGCCACTGCAAGGCCTTCGCGGATCGAGCGCCAGCTATTTCCACTGATCCTTGGTCTTAGCGAGGAATTCCTCTCTCGTGCACGACTCGACACCGAGCTCCGTAGCTTTGGCCCGCACCGCATGGTCGTTCGAGACGACGACCCAAGTCGGACCCCACAGGTGCGAGGCGGCTTCCTCCATGCCGTCGAGCGCGCAGGCGATGAGCATCGGATCGGCCGCGCCCTTGTTCGAGTAGAGATTCACGAGCGATATGTCGTCCGCAGGAACGGTCGCCATCACCGCGCTTAGGTGCGAAAGCACTCGCGAGGTTGTCGGATACTCGACGTTTTTGAATTCGTTCGCATCAGGGTATCCCTGCGCCTCGTAAACGATCTCGGACGGAAGGTGGCACCGGTCGTAGAAGAAAGTACTCGAACGTTGGGGCGCGGTGAGGTGGGAGAGTGCGTTGTTGTCGAGCAGATAACGTTCTTCGTTCATCTGACCGCCGCCTTGAGATCGCCAAGGTCGGCAGGAGAGAGCCGGTTGAGGCAGACAACGCGGCAGAACTCCTTCTCGGAGAGCCGTCGATCCTGGACAGCGCTAAGCATCCGTGAGGTCAGCGCTCTGCCGCTGTACTTCCGGATCGCATTCACGGGCGTCGGCTGACGGCGTGGCCCAGGTTTCTGTCGAGCGCTGAACTCGACCTCGAGTTGACCGAGATGTGTGAGTGCAGACTTAGCGCCTAGCTCGCCGAGTCGCATCGCCCGCACCACCACTGCACTTGGGGTGACGTGGAAAGCCTCTGCCGCGACCTTCACCGCGTCGAGGCTGTCGAAGGAAAAGTGTCGAAGGTGATCGGCGGGCATTAGTATCTCGCCAACCAGGTCGTACTCGCGGCCAGCTTCGGGAGCATGACTATTCGCGTCGTAGGAAACCGGAGCGAAGATTCCTCGTGCGACGAGTACGGCCATTAGCGTGAGAGTGAATATTTGGCGCCCGGGCGGGTCTTGGAAATCACCGTGGTCGCCGCCGGCAAGAAAGATGTACGGCACCTTCGGGTCCCTAACGGTCATGCCGCTGAAGTGCACTCCATCCAAAATCTGGGGCATGTATCCGCGCACGCTGCGCGACACGAGAACTTGGTTCGCCTCCAGATGATCGATGAGGATCTCAAGCGCGATTTCCTTTGTCCGGGCTCGTCGAAACGTGTCCATTTCGAGGCCAAGTGCCGTCACGAGTTTGTCGGCATCCTGGCGCACATTGGCGCCGCGCTTACGAAGCAGCCCGACGATCCTGTTCTTGACGAGTGATGGATCGTACTTCTTTGCGAGCGACTGCTTTCGGAGGAGGTCTTTGATGATGAGCTCCACGTCGCGGAGCTTGATCGTGGTTCTGGTATTCACGGTGAAAGTCTCAGGAGCCACGCCTTGCAGTAGCTTCTCTGTCTTGGATGCCACCTGCGCCCGCACCATCGCGACAGATGCGAAAAAAAGTGGATGCGGCACCTCTGCCTTGCGTGCAAGATCCACGAGGTCGGTGTACTGGATCTCGCTCCGCTCAAGAGCGCGATGGTAAGGCGCACGATCATTCACGACAGAGTTCCCAAGAAGCTCGGTGAACACGGCTCGCGAGATCGAAACACGTCTCCCGTTGATTAGCACGTCCAAGGTATAGCCCTGCCTTCGACCTGACCATCGCTTAGGCGTCTCGACATTTCGGCCCCGATCTTGCTTGGCGTGGATTGAAACCTACGCGTTCGCTCGTTGGTCGCGAGCGTTCCACGCCGGACAACTCCTAGACACGACCGCCGTGACAAGGCCACCCATTAAGCTACCGCCGTCCCTCGTTCCGTGGGCTACGGCGCCGCTCCACGGGGACTTGAAGCTGGCGGCGAAGGTAAGGATCGACCGCGAAAACGAACGTCCCCCGAATCCCACGAGTCATCAGCACCGCGTACACATTGCAGACATACCGCAGCAGATCCTCATCGCTGTACGTCCGGCCGAGGGTGGGGTTGTTCTCTTTCCCCTTCTTGTCGAAGTACCTGTCCCGGTCGACGACGAGTCGCTGAGCATCCTCGTCCCACTGCAGGTCGTTGCCGATGATGACGCCGGCGTAGTTGAGGTCGTAGCCCTGCACCGTATGGATGGAGCCGACTTCGTCGAGCGAGGTCTTGGAGGCGATCCAGTCGGTGGCGGTCGTGTTCCACCGCAACTGGGGCCCGTCGAGTTCGATGTCGTAGGCGGTGGGGTCGTTCTTGCTCTTCCACTCCCACGCGTAGCCGGCGACGAGGCGCGCGAGCCCGTGTTCGGCGTCGCGCTCGCGGATGGCGACGTGCATCTCGCCGAGGTCGTCGAATAACTGTAGGTCGCAGCCCTCGAAGGTGCGGGGTGCAGGTGGCGAATCGGATCACCTCGCGTGGCACAGGCCTTTGCGACGCTGCTAGGCGACCGACCAAGAATCGACGAACCCGGCGTGCCTGGAAGCCCTTGGGCTACCACTCGACCGAATTTGTTGTCACGTGGCCCTGATATGCGGCTGCTGTCCGGGACGACGACTAGGGTGAAACGCGAACAAGACTCGCCGAGCCGCGCTCTATGTCGTGCTGCCCGGCCAAAACGAGTCCCCAAGTCTTCGACCGCCAGGAGGTCTGCACGATGCCAGTTCCGGTGATCATCGTTGCGGCTGCTGTCGCGTTCTCCGCAGTCGGCGCGGCTGGACTGGTGCTCGCCATCAATCGCCTCCTAAGGTTCCTGGCCAACAAAAAGCTGACAATTCTCGGAGCTCAGCGGGTGGGCAAGACCACTTTGTTTCAGACGCTTCGTGACGGGAAACCACCGAAGAGATCGAAGTACACAGTTGACCCCGAGCCCGGCATGGAGTTCACGTTGAGGCTCAAGGGAAAGGACGTTCGGTTTGCGATTCCGAAGGATATGCCTGGTCATGATGGTGTCGCGTTTCCCACGTGGCGAGCAGCCTTCGAGAGTTCCGATCAGGTGTGGTACCTATTCAGAGCTGATCTGATCGCGAGCGGGGATGTCGCGACGATTCAGCTAGTGACTTCGCACCTCACACTCCTGAAGGTCTGGCTGAAGAGCATGAGCGGCCCGAAGCCGAGCGTACTTCTGGTGGGGACATTCGCTGACCAAGTTTCCGATTATTCGCACAGTCATGAGGATGTACTTAAGCGAGTAGCGGACTGTGCACCCATCAAGGCGGGCCAGGTCCAACTCAACAATGCCGAGCTTGTTGTCGGTTCGTTGGCCAACGCCCGGATGGCGACAACAATGGTGAAGACAATAGAACGAGCAATCTCGTGATCGCCGTCTACGTTCAGTCCGAAGTCCGCCAAGGCATCGACGTGGCAGTTGACGGTGCAGTTGTCGACGCCCAAGAGTCGCGGTTCGTTGATCTTCGGAGTAGATCAATCACCCTCAATCTGCGGCGTAAACCGATCCGAGTCGATAGTGTTCTGGTTCGTGTTGGCAGGGGCATCGCTCGACTGGAGTTTGAACCCGGTGCAGCCCGCGACTCGTCGCCGATCGTCGTTGTGGTGACGTCACGCGAGCTAGCTCGCGAACGGCAGGACGTAGTCGAGTCCGTCGTTCGCACGGCTCGTGCCCTCGATTGCAACCTGAATCCCGCACAGGTCGAAGCGGGTCTCCGCGTTGCGGCGCGACTCGCTCGTGATCATGAAGTGACACGGATCATCTTTGTAGGCGCCGGGGCCGCGCTCATCGGAATGTGCGCGTCCACGTTGCTTCGAAGCGCGGCAGCAAGGCGTCGACTCACATGATGCTTCCAATCACAGATTCAGGAGAGTGGACGCCGTGACTGAGCTCATGCCCAACGCCAGGATGCCTAGGTCGGTGCTCGTTGCGTCGGACGCACTTTATCTGCAGCTCGCTAGTGACCCCGACACGATCGGCCTTCTTCAGCGAGTGGACGCGATGGTCGTTCCCTACGCCGCAAATCCACTCTTCAATGAATCGAGAGTCTTGCGGGTCAGAGAGCACTTGGATCTTCGAAGTCAGCTTACGGAGGGTTCGATTCTCATCAAGAATCCCTTCGATCTCGACTCGTTCGAGATTGCGGAGAACGCGATCGCCGCCTTCACTGCGGACAAGTACCGCGTCATGGCGAAGCTCGCGGCGCTCCTCGGGGCGGTTGAGGTGACGTTGGGTGAGGCGCGGGTCGAATCGGAACGTGCCGAGTGGTCTGGTGATCTCAAGAGTCGCTTCAAGATCGGCAGCGGCGCGTCAAGCGCGAAGAGAGAGGTCCGAGGGCAGGTGACCTCGCGTATCAGCGCTCACTTGACCTTTCCGGGAGGATCACCGTCTCTTGAACAGGCGAGGGAGCATCTCGATCGGCACAACCTCTCTCGCGATAACGAGCTCAATGCGCTCGTTCAGCTGCGGGAAGGTCCGTACCCGGTCATCCGTTTCGAGATGAAGATGAGCGGTACAAAGGAGCTCGAGTCGAGTCTTCGTTGCGCACTCGACCTGGCAAACGCCGGGCCGGTGAAGCTACTGCAGATCGGGGGGTCGTTCACGAAGACCGCCAATGTCATCAAAGACATCGAGATCACGACGACGATTGACTTTCCGACTCCGGAGTAGTGCCCATCGGTGCGATGAGCGGGGCATCTCCGAGCCGATCCACCTGGATCGATCCGAGCCCGGCGACAATTCGCGTGGAGTTCAGAACCCATTCTTCGGGCCGGTATCCCTGCAAGAACTTCCGATACATCACCTGGTTCGGGAACACTTCCCGAACGTGAGTGCCAACAACGTGCTCGAGCTCAACCGCACCGGCGCCGTTGAACCCCCAGCGGTTCTGCCCGGCGTCCCACTCCATCTCAGACTCGAACCAGTCATCGATCCGGTACGCACCGCGCACCACTCCGTGCGCAATGCCGAGGCAGTACCGGGCACGCGCCCGCACGTCTGGGCCGACCTTCCAATGCCCTCGCGTGGTGTCGTAGACCTGCTTCGCGTTCATGTCCGCACGCCAGCCACGCTGCATCTTGACCATGATGACCGGGGCTTCGATCGCGGGGCACGGCGCCGCCCCATACCGAGCCACGACAGCCGGTAGTGCCGCCAGTCCGAGAAGCCCCGAGTCATGCCCCTTCACGAGATTCGTGAGTGGATGCCCGTCGGCCAGAAACGCGTCGATGACAGCCTGCTCGACCGCAAACGCTTCAGACTCGCCGAGCTCAGTGCGCAGGAAAAGCAGCTCGACCTCGCGCCCTTCGCTCTCGATCTCATTGATGGTGCGCAGTTTCGCTCGCTCCGACGTCGGGTTGTTGCCCGCCTCGATGACATGCGAGTTGATCCGGGCCCCTTTGCCTTTGCCCACGTAGAAGATCCGTCCACAGCGAGGGTCCCTCAGGGCGTAGACGTAGTACCGAAGTTGCGCGGCAACTTCGTGCGGAATGTGGACGACGAGTCGGCCGCTCATGTTGAGGTTCCGAATCACTGACCTGTGGAGGTCGCGCGACGCCAGTTCGCATAGGCGACTGTGGCGGCCACATTGATGTGAGCGGCAACGGCCGACGCGAACGCTTGTACGAGCCAGCCAGATAGGGCGACTCCGACGGCCGCCCCAACGAAGTACCCGGCTTGCCCCGCGGAAATGGAATTGAAGGCGCCGAAGACAAGAAGCGCGGCGGCGATGAGTGAGAAGACCAGGTATCCGACACCTGCATTCTTTAGATACTCCGCAGTGTTGATCGCTCGATCGGTTTGAACTCGCACGACTACCCCTGACTGATCATTCATTGCTGATTGGGTCTCAAAATACTCTGCACTGGCATGAGCCGCACCTACAACTCGCTCGCTGACTAGGCTCGAACCACACCACAATTCAGGAGCCTCCCTCACCGATGAGCACCCCGAGCACGCCGAGCCCCTCGAACCCCGCGGCCAGCACTCCCAACCTCTCCGCCTTCATCTGGGCCATCGCCAACCTCCTCCGCGGTACCTACAAGCAAGCCGACTACGGCAAGGTTGTCCTCCCGTTCACGGTCTTGCGCAGACTCGACGCCGTCCTCGAGCCCACGAAGCAGGCGGTCCTCGATGAGGCCGTGAAGCTCAAGGGCAGCTCGGCTGCCGACCATGTGCTCCCGGCCATCGCCAAAGCCGACTTCTTCAATACGAGCAAGTACACCCTCGCGACGATCGCCAACGACCCGGCGAACGTGAAGGCGAACCTCACCGATTACGTCAGCGGCTTCAGCGCCAACGTCCGCGACATCTTCGACCGCTACAAGTTCGCCGAGCAGCTCGTGACGCTTGAGGAGAACGACCTCCTCTACCTCGTGCTGCAGAAGTTCGCCGAAGTCGACCTTCACCCGGACCGTATCGACAACAACCAGATGGGCTCGATCTTCGAGGAACTCATCCGTAGGTTTGCGGAGACGAGCAACGAGACAGCGGGTGAGCACTTCACCCCGCGCGAAGTCGTGCGGCTGATGGTCAGCCTGTTGTTCACCGAGCACCCCGACGACGAACCGAAGAAGTCGCTCACAGTGCCGGGCGCCGTGCGCACCGTCTACGACCCCACCGCGGGAACCGGCGGCATGCTCAGCGTCAGCGACGAATACGTGCGCGAGCACTTCCCGAGCGCCAAGCTGCGGCTCCACGGCCAGGAGCTCAACGCCGAGTCATTCGCCATCGCGAAGGCCGACATGGTCATCAAGGGCCAGGCGATCGGAGACATGGTGTGGGGAGACACTCTCACCACCGACGGCCACATCGGCAAGACCTTCGACTTCGGCATCGCCAACCCGCCCTTCGGCGTCGAGTGGAAGAAGCAGCAGAAGCACGTCACCGACGAGCACACCCAGCGCGGCTTCGACGGCCGCTTCGGCCCAGGCCTGCCCCGCGTGAGCGACGGCTCCCTTCTCTTCCTCCTCCACCTCGTCAGCAAGATGCGCCCCAAGCGCGACGGAGGCGGGCGCGTCGGCATCGTGCTCAACGGCAGCCCGCTGTTCACGGGCGGCGCCGGCTCAGGCGAGTCGAACATCCGCAAGTACCTGTTCGAGAACGACCTGGTCGACGCGATCATCGGCCTGCCGACCGACCTGTTCTACAACACGGGCATCGCTACCTACATCTGGATTCTCGACAACGACAAGCCCGCCAGCCGCAAGGGCCGCGTGCAGCTGATCGACGCGACCACCCAGTGGGTGAAGATGCGCAAGTCGCTGGGCAGCAAGCGCCGCGAGATCAGCCCCAAGCAGATCGCCGAGATCGTGCGCACCTACGGCGAGAACGTCGAAAGCGAGACGAGCAAAATCTTCCGCACCACCGACTTCGGATACACGACGATCACCGTCGAGCGCCCCCTGCAACTGAACTGGGCCTTCACCGCCGAGCGTCTGCCGCTGGCCCTCGCCGCGAAGCCGTTGGCGGCGCTGAGCGACGAGGCGCGCGCCACGATCGAGCAGCTCGCCGAGTCGTCACCGATCGATCAGTCGACGGATGCTGATGCCTTCGCGCGCCGCCTCAAGCAGCTGCTCGCGGCGGAGTCGATCACCCTGACCGCGCTCCAGCTGAAAGCGCTGCTTGCCGGCCTCAGCGTGCGGGATGACACGGCCCCCGTCATCCGCGACTCCAAGGGCAACCCGGTGCCCGACGCCGACCTGCGCGACACCGAGAACGTGCCGCTCTCGGAAGACGTCGACGACTACATCGCCCGCGAGATCGCCCCGCACCTCGAGCACTTCTGGGTCGACCGCAGCAAAGACAAGGTCGGATACGAGATTCCCTTCACCCGCCACTTCTACCAGTACGTGCCGCCGAGGTCGCTCGACGAGATCGACGCCGACCTCAACAAGCTCATCGCGGAGATCATCGTTCTGCTCGCCGAGGTTGAGAAGCGGTGAAAGCGAAGTTCGCGGCACCCGATGTCCGGGATGCGGTCGACCCGTCAGATCTTGACCGCGAGGTTACCCACTACGCCATCCCGCATCTCGAAGAGTTCGGTGTGCCGATCGTGCAACACAGCTCCGAGATCGAGAGTGGCAAGCTCCTCGTCAAGCAGGGCGACGTGCTCATCTCAAAGCTGAATCCTCGCAAGTCACGAGTATTCAAGGTTGGCGACCATGACGTCCGCCCGGTCATCGCTTCGGGTGAGTTCATCGTCTTTCGCCCGCGCCGTTGTCATCCTGATTTTCTCGCTTACCTCCTTCAGTCCGATATCGTCACGGGGCTGCTTTCCGCATCGGCCAAGTCGGTCACCCGCAGCCATCAGCGGGTCGACCCTGCGACAGTTCGAAACATCGAGCTTCCCGACGTGTCCGTGGAGGAGCAGCGGCGAATCGCGGAGTTCCTCGACCGCGAGACCGCCCAGATCGACGAGCTGATCGCCAAGCAGGAGCAGCTCATCTCCACCCTCGCCGAGCGCGAACGTGCACTCCTTCGGCACTTGATCGGAGAGGTCTCGGCACACGAGCCTCCGGCTGTACTCGGGCTACTAGCCCGGGTCGGGAACGGGTCGACTCCAAGCAGAGAGCGACCAGAGTATTGGCTCGATGGTGGGTTTCCATGGCTCAACAGCAGCGTTGCCAATGCTGATTACGTTCGTGAGCCGAGCGACCTGGTCACTGATCTCGCACTCGTGGAATGCCATCTACCCCTCGTGGCCCCGGGGAGCACGCTTGTCGGGCTTACGGGACAGGGACGAACACGCGGCATGGCCACGCGTTTGAGCATTGAAGCGACAATCAGCCAGCACCTCGCCTACGTCACCCCTGGCCGAAGGCTTGAGCCAGAGTTTCTCTACTGGGTCTTGGTGAATGAGTACGAGACGTTCCGCGAGACCAGCGATGGCAACGGGGGCACCAAGGGTGGCTTGACGTGTGAAGCGATTCGGCGGACGAGAGTGCCCGTTCCGCCCCTAGATCAACAGGCGCAGGTCGCATCGACCCTCCAATCATCGGCTGACACGGCAAGGTCTGTCAGGCAACGTATCGGGCGAGCCATCGAACTGCTGAGCGAGCGACGCCAAGCTCTCATCAGCGCGACCGTCACGGGTCAAAATGAGGTGGGGGGAGCACCCTGAGCTCGCTTGATGCTCTGGTCGGTGATGCCCTCGCATCGCTCACCGCGTCGGGGCTCCCGATCACGGAAGCCGCCGTGACGGTGCCCGCGAAGCCGGGGCTGTACGCGGTGCACGGCTCCGCGTGCGCGTTCAGCGACCTGGACATCGCCGAGCGCGAGCCGGGCATCCCGCTGTATGTGGGCAAGGCGCAGAAGAGCCTGGCGTCCCGCGACGTTCGGGTGCACTTCAGCATCGGCACACCGAGCGGTTCGACGACCGGTCAGTCGACCCTGCGGCGAAGCCTGGCCGCGCTGCTGGTCGACCATCTGCAACTGCGCCCGGTGCCGCGCGAGAAGGCGCCGCCGCACCGCTTCGCGATGTTCGCGCTCGACGAGCCGAGCGACGCCCGCCTGACTGAGTGGATGCACGAGCACCTGCGCCTCGCGACCTGGGTTATGCCAGCCGAAGCGGGGGTTTCGCTAGGCGCTGTCGAGTCGGCGGTCATCACTCGGTTGGTGTCGCCCCTCAACCTGTCGGGATCTCCGAATCCTCAGTTCGACCTGAAGGCAGCGCGGGCTCGGATGGCGCGGCGGGCGCGAGAGTCAGTGCAAGCAGGCAGGATGGAGTCATGATGAGCAGAGGTCGCAATCGATGAGCGCAATCTTCAAGACGGTGGCATGGCAGGCGGGGTCGTTGATTTCGTCGGTCGAGAACGGGACCATTCAGTTGCCCGACCTGCAGCGGCCATTCGTGTGGCCGGGCACCAAGGTGCGCGACCTCTTTGACTCGATGTATCGGGGCTATCCAGTCGGCGAGTTGATGTTCTGGGATGTCTCCGCCGATGGGGAGACCCGCGCGATCGCAGGCGCGTCGGCGCAAGACGCGCAGCACCAGATCGTCGACGGTCAGCAGCGGCTCACCAGTCTGTATGCCGCGGTGAAGGGGCAGCCGGTTCGCGATGAGAACTACCGCGACAAGAAGATTGCGATCTCGTTCAACCCGTTCACAGAAAAGTTCGAGGTGCAGACCCCTGCATTCATGCGATCAGCGGAGTGGGTCGCAGACATTTCGACCTGCTTCGAATCGCCCATCGAAGCGTTGCAGGACTTCCTCGAGCGCTATGAAGAGTCGGGTCGCGAGATCGACAGGGAAAAGCGCACGAAGCTGGGCAAGGTCTTCGTCAAGCTGCACGGTCTGCAGAACTACTCGTTCGACGTCGTGCACATCCAGAAGGATGTCGAGAAGCGCACGGTCGCTGACATCTTCGTGCGCATCAACTCGGAGGGCGTCAGCCTGAAGGCCTACGACTACATCTTGACCTGGCTCAGTGTGTTCTGGCCCGACGGCCGGGAGCAGATCGAAGACTTCGCCCGCAACTCACGCATGTCGCCGGCGCATGCAAGCGCCATGGCAAAGCGCACCATCAGCTGGACCGCGCAGAACCCGTTCATCGATGTCGAGACGGGCCACGTCGTTCGCGCGGTCGTGGCAATCGGTCAGAACAGAGCGAAGTTGACGGATGCCTACAACGCGCTTCAGGCGAAGGACCGGTCATCGGGTCTCGTCGACAGCGATCGACAAGAACGGGAACTTGACCTGCTGAAGGAGGGCCTGCCGGTCATCATCAATCCCTTGCACTGGCAGGAGTTCATCCGTTCGGTGCAGACGGCGGGATTCCGCTCGCGCAAGGGCATCACCTCGAACATGAGTCTGGTGTCGAGCTACGTCTACTTCTTGCTCGGCCGCACCCGCTACGGAGTCGACCTGCCGACCCTGCGCGTGCTTACAGCGCGCTGGCTATTCATGTCGCAGCTGACCTCGCGATACAGCACCAGCAGCGAGTCTCAGTTGCAGAAAGACCTCGATCGCTTCAGTGTTCTCGGGCAGGGCGACGCAGCAGGTTTCGCTCGCATCACCGACGAAACCATCGCCACAGAACTCACGGCTGACTTCTGGGCCTATCGGGTTCCCGACCTGCTCATCACGTCAATTGCTGCGCTATCGCCTGCGTATCAGTGCTACATGGCGGTGCTGAACGCGATGGACGCGGATATGTTCATGCTCGACATGAAGGTGCGCGACTGGATGGACCCGAACCTTCCGGTTGTGAAGGGCGTAGAAGGTCACCACCTCTTCCCGCGGTCTTACCAGGAAAAGGTGCTGGGCACGACCGACATCAAGCGCATCAATCAGGCCGCCAACTTCGCGCCAACTGACTGGGACACGAACATCTTCATCGGCGACAAGCCCCCGGCGCAGTACTGGGCGGAGCTGGTTGCGAGCCGTGGCGCGGATCCGGAATGGCTCGCCAGACAGCACTACTGGCACGCGTTGCCTCACGGTTGGGAGAAGTTGGACTATGAGGAGTTTCTCGCCCAGCGTCGGCGACTGATCGCCGAAGTGATCCGCGACGGCTACCTGAAACTCAGCAAGGGTGAGGTTGTCGAGCCGACGGACCCCACACAGGTCGAACTCCCGGCAGTCGTTGAGCCGTCGCTCCGGGAGCTGATCGATCAGTCACTGCTGAGTGTCGGCGACTTCCTCGACCCGGTCGACCCGAACTGGGTGGTCGACGCCGCTGTTACCGATGACGGCACGATCATGATCGATGGAGTGCACGAGTTCGACTCGCTCGACGAGGCTGCACATCACCTCGGTGTGACCAGCATGAGCGGCTACGAATTCTGGGCGCTCGAGACCGAGGAGGGGCTTGTGCCTCTGCGCGAGTTGCAGAGCAGAGTGATCAACACATAGCGGAAGAACGGCTTCGAAGGGTTCGGGTGACGAACGTGGCGGGGTAGCGCGATACCCGCGCGCGAACGTGACGGGGGTTCGTGTCAAGATCATGTTCATGGTCACTGAGTCGCCTGTGAACGAAGCCCCGCCGTCAGTCTTGGAGTCGCTGAGACGGTGGCTTTCGCGCCCCTTGGCTATCGGTGTCATGGCCGCCGTCGGCGTGGCGTTGGCGGTCGTTGCCCTGATAGCCGCGAATCGAGTAGCGATGCCCGAGCTAGTGGGGCTTGACCACGCCTCTGCGCTAGAAGAGATGGACGAGGTTGGCCTTAGCCTCGACGATGATCAGATCAACTGGGATTCGTCTGTGGAGCGAACGTTTCAGGTCGTGGCAACGCAGAATCCCTCCGCGGGCGACACGGTCTGGCGCACTGTTGAGGTGCAATTGCGTATGGAACCCATGCGTGTGACGGTTGCCGATGTGCGCGACCTGACGCTCAACCAGGCCCGCCAGGTTTTGGGAGAGCTCGGCCTTGGCATCCAGACCGAGTTCGGGGACGATCCTGTGGCGACCACCTGGCAGGTGCTCGCACAAAGTCTGTGGCCGGGCAGCAATGCGAGTGCTGGAGACAGTATTGAACTCGAGCTCGATGTCCCTGAAGTGGCGGTGCCACAGCTGGTGGGTTCCGCCCTCGGTGATGCGACCAGTGCCCTACAGCTTCTCGGCTTCACGATCGCGCCAGATATTGCCGAGGCCGAATCTGATTGGGAGGTGATGTCACAGAGCGTGCCGGCCGGCGAAGCTCGCCGCTACGGAGGCGCTGTTGAGGTGGCTGTCCTTCCACCGCTGGTCGAGGTTCCGAATGTCGCTGGTCTTGGGCTTTGGGAGGCCGAGTCGGCTCTTGAAGGAGCAGGATTCACTGTCACTCTTCGGCCAGAGGACGGTGCTTCTGATTGGACAGTGCAGACTCAGAGTCCAGCTGGCGGCGCCCAGGCACGCGACGGATCGGCGGTCACGTTGACACTGCGCGAGCCGCGCATTGTCTTCTCGGTCTCGGGCAACGGCACTCGGGCATTGATCACCTGGGCGGTGCCGGGAGGGTCGTTCTCGATCGGACAAGAGAACAACGCGAGCCTGCCGTGGAGCAAGTCCTTTCCCATGACGTCCGGCTACAAGGGAAACCTCAGTGCCCAGATGCTCAATGGCAGCAGCATTACCTGCACGATCACGGTCAACGGCCGCGTGACGAGCCAGATCACCTCGACGGGCCAATACTCGATAGCGTCATGTGGCTAGCTCAGCGACGCCTGGCCCGAGAGGCGAAGCCGTCGAGCAATTCGAGGACCGCTGGTGCTTGCCAAGCGCGGTTGCGGGCTACACCGCTTAGTGGAACCAGCACCCCTGCGGCCTCGAGCCGATCGATCGCGGCTGCGGCGGAGGTGTAGGCGACACCGAGCAATTCGGCCGCGCGTGTGACGTCGATCACGGGGTGCGACGCGAGCAGGTCGAGTAGCCGCCTCGCGCCGCTGCCGCGCCGAGCATCCACTCGTGACTCCCACTCCATGCGCAGTTGCAGCAGACCGGTGACGAGTCGGTCGGCATTGTCGATGCTGCGCCAGGTGGCGGCGATGAACTGCTCGATGATCGGTTCGATGTCTCCCGCACGGTAGGCGGTGAGCGCGTCGAAGTAGTCGCCGGTGTGGGACAGCAGGCCGGCGGAGACGGGGACGGTGACGCTGCGGGTGACGCCGTGGTAGCGCAGCATTGCTTGGACGAGGGCGCGACCGGTGCGCCCGTTGCCGTCGGCGAACGGGTGGATCGTCTCAAACTGTGCGTGCGCGAGCGCCACGTGCGGCAGCACCAGCAGGTCGGTGCGGCGCGCGAAATCCATGACGTCGAGCATGAGCTCGGGCACGCGTGCATGGTGTGGCGGCACGAACTCCGCCGAGTGGGGAGTGTTCGCGAGGCCTCCACCGATCCACACCTGCTGGTTGCGCAGGCCGACCAGGTCGGGGTGATGCTGGCGGAGGAGTGCTGACTGCATGGCGAGGACGCTGTCGACGCTCACGTCATCGGCGAGGTCGAGGGCGGCCTGCATGGCCCGCACGTTGGCGACTATGAGTTCGGCATTGGAGCCCGAGCGGCGCCCCAGCTCGGCGAGGGCGATCGCTTTGGCGCTGGAGGTGAGCCGCTCGATCTCAGAGCTGGAGGCCGACTCGGTGCGTAGCAGGATCGCGGCCAGTGGTGCCGGTATCTCGCCGACGCGCGCGTCGAATGCTGTGAGGGCCGCTTGAGCATCGGCCGCCTCGGCCGCGAGTCGGCCGTCGATGGTGGGGTTGACCGAGGCGATGAGTGGGGGAACGGTCGCGCGGTAGGGGCCACGGGCGCGGAGCTGCTGGCGACGGGACGCCGTGCGCTCGAGGTCGCCGTGCCAGGGGTGTTCCTCGTACGTGACCGTCGGCCATGTCATGACACCACTACTCCTTATTAGTGTTTAGTAGCATAAACGCTAACAAGGGCCAGCCCTGCTTTCGTTTCAGACGTTCGCAGCGGCGGATCGTCAGTGACCTCTAGACGATGGACGAGTCGAGCGAAGAACGCCTGGCAGAGTGGAGGCACGCGGCCCCGCGCCCCGCCCAAAGGGCCATCCCGGCCGCGGCCGAGCTCTTGCTCGGGACCGTCGAGTCGGCGTTCATCCGGGCTGTTAGTGCTGCCGCTCCACAATTCGGATGGGCCCTGGTTGCCGCTCGAACTGTCGGCAGCCCGGTTGGGAACGGCGAAGCGCGCGAAGGAGTTGGCTTTGTCGGGCCGTGCGGTTTGCTAGCGCTCGTAGCAGATCCCGTCACCGTCTCCGTCGCGGCAGTTGTAGTGGCCGGATTCCACTAGCCGCTCCAGTTCAGCTTCGCGCGCAAGACGTTCTCGTTCTGCTTCGCGCCAGGAGTCGATATATGCATCTCGGTCGGCTTCTGCCGCTCGTCGACAGTCGCCCACTGTTCCGATGTACTTCCGCACGGCCTCGTCACCTGCCTGGGCGATGTATCGAACGTAGTCCACCGCTTGAGAGGTGATGCTGCTGCGGGGACTATAGAGTTCGAATGCGACGGTGCTTTCCCCGTAGCTATCGAGACCGATACCTCCTTCCATGGAGAGGGAGTCGGGTACCCACCATCCCGTGCGAATCAGGCGCTCATTGACTGAGTCTTCGGGAGGTGTGACGACGGGGTCGACGCTTCTGCCCTCAAGCACGTGAATGAAGCCAGCGTCTGCATACTTCTCGCTCATCACCACGAGAACCCTTTGGCCGATCGGCAGTTCTCCCACCAACGCTTCGCGAGCGGCGTCCAGCCCCTCCTTCAGCGCAGACCCGCACCCCGGTGCGAGTGGCGAAATCAGGTCAAGTTGCACGGGTTTGGCATCTACGAAAACCGTAGAGATGCCCACTAACCCATCGCGCTCATAGCCGGTGATAGTCCCGGTGAACATGCGCTCGTCCGTGTGCAGATCGAACGCAAGGGTGTCGGTCACTTCGGACGTAATTTCGTCGTGCTTTAGCGCACGCAGGTCGACGTAGGTTTTTTCGCCGGCCGGTCGTCCAGGTGCGAAGTTCTGCCAGACGACAGTCCAGTTCGAGCGGTTCCAGATATTGCGCTCGTTCCAGGCGTCTTCGTCGTTCACGTTCAGTCGAAGTCGGTTCGCAAGGTCGATTGCGTCATCGAGGTTCATGCCGACAAACTGGGGAATACGGAGATCATCGTCGAGCGGCCAGTATTCACGGACCTGGGTGACCCCACCGGCAACCTCTTCGTCAGAGT
Organism: Microcella pacifica; assembly: GCF_009371975.2. GTDB lineage: Bacteria > Actinomycetota > Actinomycetes > Actinomycetales > Microbacteriaceae > Microcella > Microcella pacifica. The sequence goes on along the minus strand of NZ_VIKT02000013.1, from coordinate 4,929 downwards.
CTGTTTCGGGAACGTCCGTCGTTTGTAGGGCAGGTTCCTCCCGGGGAGGCGCCAGTCTGTCGAGAGAGATGCAACCAGAAGTCGAGAGCAACAGAGCGACCACCAAAACAGCGGTCTCGCGTCGGAAGAGCATTTTCTGATGCTATCCGTGAGAGGCGACACGGAGTCACTCTCGCACGCGGCCATGGTGGTCACCACGGCCTTGACCGAGTTCGCTACATGACGGTCGCTCGTTCTGACTACTCTCGACTGAAGAGAAATCACCCGCCGGGCAACATCAGTGAGGGAGCAGCGTGGCCATCCACAACGAGAACCCGTTCGAGCGGGAAATCTGCGAGCACCTCGCCGCGAATGGGTGGTTGTACTCGCCGAACGATGCGGGCTACGACCGCGCGCGGGCGCTCTTCCCGGAAGATGTCTTTGCCTGGCTGGAGGCCACGCAACCTGAGACTCTGGCGAAGGCTGTTCGCTCGGAGTCGCGGGAGCGCGATCGTGAGGCCCTCCTCGACCGACTCGTTAAGTCGCTCGACGCTCCCTTCGAAGCGTCGGGAGGTCAGCAGGGCGGCACGCTCGCCGTGCTGCGCCGCGGCTTCACGAACGTTCCCCACACGTTCCGCATGGCGCAGTTCAAGCCGGCCGACGACCTCAACCCGACGACCACTGATGCCTACGCGCAGATGCGGGTGCGCGTCATGCGGCAGGTGCACTACTCGACGAAGAACCAGAACAGCATCGACCTGGTGCTCTTCGTCAACGGTCTGCCCGTCGCGACGATCGAGCTGAAGACCGACTTCACCCAGAGTGTGCAGAACGCGATCACGCAGTACCGGCAGGATCGCCAGCCGAAGGGTGAACCGCTGCTGGGCTTCGGTCGGCGCGCACTCGTGCACTTCGCTGTATCGAATCGTGAAGTGCACATGACCACGAAGCTCGAGGGGGAGTCGACGCGCTTCCTGCACTTCAACCGTGGCGACAATGGCAGGTCGGGCAACCCAGCCAACGCGGAGAGCTCGTCGACCTCGTACCTGTGGGAACGGGTGCTGCAGCGTGACGCGTGGCTGGACATCTTGGGCCGGTTCATGCACCTGCAGGTCTCGAAGTCTGTCGACCCCGTGACGGGGGAGGTACAGAAGCGCGAGACTCTCCTGTTCCCGCGCTTCCATCAGTGGGAGTCGGTCACGCACCTCATCGACGCCGCGCGCACCGAGGGGCCTGGCCATCGGTACTTGATCCAGCACTCCGCTGGTTCGGGTAAGACGAACTCGATCGCCTGGACCGCCCACCAGTTGTCGACTCTGCACCACCCGGACGGTGCGAAGGCGTTCGACTCGGTCATCGTCGTCACCGACCGAACGGTGCTCGACTCGCAGCTGCAGGATGCGATCAAGCAGATCGACGCCAAGAGTGGCGTGGTCGTCGCGATCGACGCCGCCGGCTCCGGGTCGAAGTCTGAGCGGCTGGCGGCAGCCTTGACCGCGAAGGCGCCGATCATCGTCGTCACGATTCAGACGTTCGGCTTCGTCGCCGAGAAGCTCGGCACGCTGCCCGACCACTCATTCGCGATCATCGCGGACGAGGCGCACTCCTCGCAGACAGGCACGACGGCGAGCAAAGTCAAGCAGGTGCTGTCGCCCGACGAGGCCGCCGATCTCGACGACGGGGGAGAGGTCGACATGGAGGCGCTGCTCGCCCTCCAGATGGAGTCTCGCGCCAACGCCACCAACATCTCCTACTTCGCGTACACGGCGACGCCGAAGGCGAAGACACTCGAGCTGTTCGGCCGCAAGGATGCCGACGGCAAGCCGCGACCGTTCCACCTGTACACGATGCAGCAGGCGATCGAGGAGGGCTTCATCCTCGACGTGCTCAAGAACTACACGCCGTACAAGGTGGCTTTCAAGCTCGCGCACGCCGGCCAGGAGTACGACGCGGATGCCCCGCTCGTCGATCGTTCCGCCGCCGTGAAGCAGCTCATGAACTGGGTGAAGCTGCACGACTTCAACATCAGCCAGAAGGTGCGCATCATCGTCGAGCACTTCCGCTCGAACGTCGCCTGGCGACTGGATGGGCGCGCGAAGGCGATGGTCGTGACCGGTTCCCGCATGGAGGCTGTGCGCTACAAGCTCGCTCTCGACGCCTACCTGGCTGAGTCCGGTTACACCGACTTGAACGCGCTCGTCGCCTTCTCGGGTGAGGTGCGCGACGCCCAGTCGGGGCCGGAGCCGTTCACCGAGTCGAACATGAACCAGGGCGTGAAAGGCCGTTCGCTGCCGCAGGCGTTCGAGTCTGACGACTACCAGGTCATGCTCGTGGCCAACAAGTTCCAGACCGGGTTCGACCAGCCTCTCCTGGTGGCGATGTACGTCGACAAGAAGCTCTCCGGAGTCACCGCCGTGCAGACCCTCTCACGCCTCAACCGCACGGCCACGGGCAAAGACTTCACGTGCGTGCTCGACTTCGTGAACGATCCGGAGGTCATCCGGGAGTCCTTCGAGCCGTATTTTCGGGATGCCCGGCTCAGCGACGTCTCGGACCCGAATGTGGTCGTCGACCTGCGCGCGAAGCTCGACGCATACGGCGTGTGGGAGTGGCATGAGGTTGAGGCTGCCGCGACCGCGCAGTTGCTCGCCAAGGGCAACAACGCCTACTTCGCGGCGATCGAACCCGGTCGCAGTCGCTTCGTCACCCGGCTGCAGGCCGCGCTGAACGACCACGACGCCGCGGAGGCGGAGCGGCTGTACCTCTTCAGGTCAGACCTCACCGCCTACGTCAACGCCTACGACTTCCTGTCGCAGGTAATCAACTTCGAGAGCACTGACCTGGAGAAGCTGTCGATCTACTCTCGCGGGCTCGCGCGTCTCATCCGCGAGGAGAACATGCGTGTGCCGATCGACCTGGCCGGCGTGCAACTCGTGAGCTACTCGATCAAGAAGCTGCCGGATGCCGCGCTAGGTCTCGAGGGCGATGTCGAGCTCGATCCGCAGACGGAGACGGGTACGAAGGCGCCGAAAGATCCTGACCTGGTGTTGCTGGAGGAGGCGGTGGAGCAGCTGAACCAGCTCTTCGACTCGACTGACTTCACGGACGCCGACTTCGTGGGCATGGCGACCCACGTGGCGGGCAAGGTGCGCGAGAACGACCAGATTCGAGAGCAGCGCGCCGCCAACTCAGAGAAGCAGTTCCTCGCGAGCCCCGACCTCGCGACCGCAGTGGTCACGGCGATCATCGCCGCGCGCGAGAACAACGGCAAGATGGCTGACGAACTCTTCGACGACCAGGCGAAGCTCACGCAGTTCGTGTCGATCATCGGCAAGTTGCTCTACCGCCGTGGAGATGAGGCCGCGTGATGAGGGACGACGCGCCAGAGCCGTCCCACCGCCAGGTTGTCCCCGCAAGCTGGTGGCTGGCAGCTGAATTGGTTCGCCGTCATCCAGACATGGTGGCCTACGAGATGCATCCAGGGGGAGGCATGTACGACGTGCTCGCTCTGGTGCTCCCTCCGTATGAAGAGAACCCGACGCGTGTGATGCTCAACCGCGCGGGCTCGATCCAGGTGCACTCGGGCAATCAGATGCACAAGGTTGCCACGTGGAGCGACTTCCTTTTCAGTCGGGAGCCACGGCGAACTGTGGCCTTGATCGAACGTGCGGCGGGGTTGTCGATCGTTGAGAAGGCGCCTGCCAGCGGGGCCCGCGCAATCGCATACCGATACATTGCGCGACTGCTGAGCATCACTGAAACGGATCGACATGTGTGGGACGTACGTAACGAGTTCAACGACAGTTCGGGCGACTTGTTCGACGAGGTTTCTCCGTATCGCGGCTATCTCAGCGCCTTTCCTTTGGCCGAGGCCGATAGTCGCGCCGCGCCGCGCATTGGCATCTGGAGTGAGCCTCACGCGCACTTCTGGGCTTTGCTCCGCGACGAAACTCCGATCGGACTGGTCAGCAATCATGGTCTGCTGTATGTGGGGCGCGACCGATTTGACCTCATGGAGGAGTACGTGAGCGACGGGCGAAAGCTGTTGCCATGCGTCGTTCGGACGTTGGGCCACCTACTGCCGTAAGCGCCGTCCTCCTCCGAACCGCAGCGGGAGTATCTTGCACGGATGTCGGCAAGGCGAAGTAGTGTCACGCTCATGAATGGCGATGAAGACCTCGACACTGGCTTTGACCTGAGGTCAGACACTCCCGAGGGCAAAGACCCCGACACGTACAGCCCTACTCTGCGGCGGTACCACCGGATGCTCTGGAGCAAGGAGCTGCCGAATGGGCAGGTCTTCGAGCTGGTTCCGGAAAAGCGCACGGTGTATCTCGCGCATGACTCTGATCTCGGCAGGTTCGTACTCTCGAGCGACACCATTGCTTCGTCGCACCGGAAGCGGCTCAACCATTTCTACTCGCAGCTCTCGGATGAGGAGAACGAGCGCTTTCACCGCCAGGGGTACACGATCGGCGGAACGATGGTGTTTCCCGGTGTGCCAGTCAAGGGCAAGCAGACGATCAACCAGCGCCGAGGTACGCACCGTGAGATCGAGGATCGTTTCGACCTCACCCTGGAGTGCATCCGGCGCCACTACGACGGGGAGTCAAGCCCGCTCGCCGAGACGCTCGCTGCGTACTCATCATTCTTCGACCTCTTCGAGAGCTTTCAAGGCTACGTCGACTTCTTCATCCTGAACGACCTCGTGACCGCTTCGGGCGATGTCGATTTTCTCCATCCGTTCACCGAGTTCAAACGCAACCACCTTCCCGACAGAGTGGAGTCCCGCATAGTGGTGTAACCCACGGTGGTCGCGCACGTCGTTGCTGACGTGAACGCGGTCACCGTGTGATCCTTCGAGGAAACTCTCACATCCCTCTCGAAAGGCATCAACACGATGACCGCTCCCCACATTGTCGACCCTGCAACGGTGCTCGGTGAAGCCCT